>NZ_JBEOPN010000001.1:0-328586 GCF_040310085.1 Shewanella sp. S1-58-MNA-CIBAN-0166
AACGTTCAAGTTTATTGCGCTGGTTGATTAAATAAATCCATCGCGGATTTTGTCATAGCCCTAACCCCAGTGCGAATGGTTAACGGCATAGATAACCGGGTGCAAACTGACTTGAATGTAAACGTTCAAGTTTATTGCGCTGGTTGATTAAATAAATCCATCGCGGATTTTGTCATAGCCCTAACCCCAGTGCGAATAGTTAACGGCATAGATAACCGGGTGCAAACTGACTTGAATGTAAACGTTCAAGTTTATTGCGCTGGTTAATTAAATAAATCCATCGCGGATTTTGTCATAGCCCTAACCCCAGTGCGGATAGTTAACGAATAATCTGGCGCAAACTGACTAGAATGCAAAGACGGCAAGGTATCGCCAGACTCAACACTCGCTTGATACTGGCTAGGTTCTACCCCGCCCAGCCAAAATAAAGTAATCGGACGTTTCTCTGCAGTGAGCCCATATAAACCAAAATCTTCGCCAGCCATTACCGGTGGTGCCACCAGCACATTATCGCTGCCTAATTCGGCTTCAATACTGGCTTTAACCTTAGCGGCTAACGTGGGATCGTTATAGGTTGATGGAATGGTTTCATCATCATGCACATACACCACTGGCATGAGGTCATCTGGCAAGCCTGCACTAATCGCGATACCGGTAGTAATACGTTTAATCGCCGCGATTTGCTGCTCACGAACCTTAGGGTTATATGAACGCAAGGTTAGCTGAAGCTTCACTTCATCTGAAATAATATTGTGCTTTGAGCCGCCATGAATAGCGCCAACAGTAACCACATTAGGCTCTAACGGCGAGACTTCTCGGCTAACAATGGTTTGCAGTGCAAGCACTGTGCGCGCAGCAAGTACCACAGGATCGATAGTGACGTGCGGATAAGCACCATGGCCACCTTTGCCCTTAATGGTAATATCAACCGAATCAACATTCGCCAAGGCATAACCACTTACGGTGCCGACTTTGCCTGCAGGAATTGACGCACTCACATGCAAACCAATAATGCTGTCTGGTGTTGGGAACTGGCTAAACAACCCCTGTTTTAGCATGGCTTTGGCGCCGCCACCGACTTCTTCTGCGGGTTGAGCCACCATCATCAAAGTACCTTGCCAGTCGGCTTTGTGAAGCATCAGTTGCTGTGCAGTACCAATTAAACTGGTCATGTGAATATCGTGGCCGCAACCATGCATAATACCAACGGTACTGTTGTCCGCATTAAGGGTTGTCACGGTCGAGGCGTACTCTTTTCCCGTTTGTTCAATAATAGGCAAGCCATCAATATCTGCACGGATCATCACCACGGGCCCTTTACCGTTTTTGACAATACCGACCACACCATAACCGCCAAAATTAGCAGTAACCTCAAAGCCTAATTGCTTGAGTTCTTGCGCCATGCGTTGGCTAGTGGCTTTTTCTTGATATGACAATTCAGGGTGTTGATGCAGGTGTAGATATAGTTGCTCAAGCTTTGGTAATGCTTTACTTACAGAGAGATCAAGATCGCTCGCACTAGCAGTAAATGATAACGACGAAGCTGAAAACACTAACGCCAATAAGGGGTACGCAACACGTAAGCAGGTCATATTATTATTCTTAATTGTCGGGATTTGAGTATGTTAACCTACCATAAGCTTAAGCCACTTTGTAATGGGTTTTAGGTAACCGCAAGTTAAGGGATAATGTTAGTAGTGGCACAGTGATTAAGTCATTGTGGTCAGAGAAATAATAATAAAGGAAATCAATGACAATCATTACTGAAACACCAAGGTTAATTATAAGAGAATTTACCTTTGATGACGCGCCAGCCGTATTACACTTCAATACTCCAGAACAAGTCAGCCTCTATACCGGTGACGCTGGAATGTGCACAACATTACCCGACGCCGAAAATATCATTACCAATATTTGGTTAGCTGAATATCAGCAATACGGTTTTGGCCGTTGGGCTGTGGTACTTAAAGAGACCAATACTGTGATTGGGTTTTGCGGTTTTAAAAATGAAACTCGTATTAATGCCGTCGATATTGGCTATCGCTTACACCCGGATTACTGGGGCATTGGTTTAGCGACAGAAGCCAACCTAGCCTGTATCGAGTATGCCAAACAACACATGGATTTAGACATCGTCTATGCCGATGTTGTCGATGCCAATAGCGGCTCGATCAACGTGGCCACAAAGTTAGGCATGACATTTCATTCTCAATTCCAACGAGATGAATTTACTTTTAATCGTTATGTCATGTTATTGAACGGCAACTAACGAGCACTTATATAAGTACTAACGCTAAGCTCTAAATCTAAGCTCTAAATCTAAGCTCTAAATCTAAGCTCTAAATCTAAGCTCTAAATCTAAGCTCTAAATCTAAGCACTAAATCTATCTCAACATCTAAATCTAAAAAAACAGCAAGCCAAAAACTGACATGCTGCTTTTTCATTAAAGCTGGCTCTATCGTGCTGGCTTAACATTAGCTTAGTTTCATGTACCGAAATCAAATTGACCTTATAAAATTAGTACCGCTGATAATAGTATTAAACGTTTTCAGCAATAAAATATAAATTATTTTTTAATCAAATGCTTACATAAAAAGTTAAATACCATAAAGCTCACACTAAGCCATATCACTCGCCTATAGCCGAGTAAATAACAAAACAATATTAATGACCAACATAGAGACTGCATATGTGTTAGGTTGTATTAGTGTATTGCAAGAAATCGATACGATATTCATGGATGAAAGAGCAGCTACAACACTTAAGCCGGTATGTAGTATCACAATGGACTCTCTGAAATTACCCAACCAGTATTTTTCCTTCATTCAAGACTTCAGGTTACATCATTGAACCATGACGCCGTGCCAATATAACGAATTGTTTTATAAAGAATAATAATATCAATTAGTTATATGCAATAAATTTAGATCCCATAAAGTTTAGATGTTAATTATCTCGAACTCACCCATTACAGACTGGTGGCCTGTTACCGTATTTCTTCACATACAAACAGCCTGTTTATTGAGTAACAACACAATAAAATAAGAGGTAATTACACTTTTGAAAAATAATACGATTGCGATAACCCCTGAAATGCTGAAGTCTTGGCAAAAAACAGTTGATCTGATTGCCAAAGTCGCTCAAGTGCCTGCATCGTTAATTATGAAACTTCACACTGATGAAATGGAAGTGTTTGTCGCCAATCATAATGCCAACAGCCCATATGCCCCCGGGATGAAAGACATGCTGGGACATAGTTTATATTGCGAATCAGTGATTGAGCAGCAAACAGAATTACATGTCAAAAATGCCCTAGAAGATCCTCGCTGGAGTCAAAATCCTGAGCTTGAATTTGGTATGGTTTCTTATTATGGCGTACCACTCAACTGGCCTGATGGAGAGCCCTTTGGCACCATTTGCATACTAGACCAAAAAGCAAATAGCTACTCCGATGATCTTATTTTGCTGTTAGATTGTTTTCGTCAAAATGTTGAAAGTAATCTAGAAATACTCTACCAAAAAGAAAAGCTGGCTCAAGCCAATTTACAGTTAGAAACTCGTATTGCGCAGCGCACATCAGACTTAGAGCAGCTTAACAGCAATTTAATGCAAGAAATCGATTCACGCATCGCCGCGGAAAAACTATTGGATATTCAACAACGTTTCGACAGCGTCACTGGCTTGCCTAAATTTAGTCAACTCGAAACAGTGTTTAACAACCTGACGAAAAGCGACGCCTTAACCTGTATTTCGGTAACCCATTTCAGCATCACCAACTTAAAAGTCATTCAAGACGGTTTAGGTTATGACATCACTGAAAAAGTACGTAATGTGGTCGCGCAAAAACTACAACATTTTATACCCAATAATACTTATCTTGCCATTGTCAGTGATACGACCTTCTGTATCGTCATCTCCACCAAGAAACAACTATATGGCGATAAGATGGCGACTTTTTGCAGTCGCTTATGTCAGCACTTTAGCCAAGATATTTATGTCGATGAATTACCGCTATCCATTACTACTGCTATGGGAGTCGCATTTTACCCCAACGATGGTAGTGGATTTATGGACCTATCAAGAAAATCCAGCGCCGCGCTATCACATTGTGAAATGGGTAATAACAATAGCTATAAGTTCTTTAACCAAAAAATGGAATCCGAACTGTCTAGTCGCATACAAATGGAATCATTATTAAGAGGCGCACTTAAACGCGATGAATTGTCATTGCATTACCAGCCATTTGTAAGCACTCAAAGCAAAAGTGTTGTTGGCGCTGAAGTGCTTATAAGATGGAACAACCCAACTTTAGGCCAAGTTTCGCCGGCTGAATTTATTGAAATTGCAGAACATTCAGGCAAAATCATTGAAATAGGTTATTTTGTATTAAGAAGCGCTCTGAAACAATTAGCTTACTGGCGTGAGCTATATAATCGCGATTTTTATCTGGCAATCAATATGTCACCCATACAACTAAAAGACAGTTACTTAGTCGATAAGATTGTTAGCTTGCTTGAGTTATACAACATACCCGGCCATTTGCTTGAGATTGAGCTAACTGAAAATGCGTTAATCCACGATGCAGCATATGCCCAGGAAGTATTGAGCAAGTTAAATCAGCATGGGATCCGTTTGTCGTTAGATGATTTTGGTACCGGTTATTCGTCACTCAGTTACTTGCAATACTATCCGTTTAACTCAGTCAAAATTGATCGCAGCTTTATTCGTAATCTTGATACTTCAGAACAGAGCCGACAGTTAGTTAACACCATTATCGCCATGGCAAATAACTTACAGTTGTCGTTAGTGGCAGAAGGGGTGGAAAATCAATTTCAAGCCGATTTTGTGGCTAAGCAAGGGGCTGACATATGGCAGGGTTATCATCTGGGAAAACCGGTAGATGCCAATGAGTTTGCCCAGCAATACTTAATCCCCTCAATGACACCACTATTTTAATCTACTGCATGTGTCGCAAATGGTATCGCAATAGTTTCGCACTCAACGAGTACCGTATAAGCCGACCGTTACAAAGTCGGCTTATATGTATACGGTAAGACATATCACATTTGTAAGCGCACATCTGAGGTCATTTGGGTTGAACACGCCAATACAAAGCCTGCTGCAATTTCGTCAGCCGTTAACGCCATTTTGCTAGACGACACAGTGGTGCCTGAAACAACCTGACATTTACACGCACCGCATACGCCTGAACGACATGCGGCAATAATCGGTAATTTTGCTGACTCTATGCCATCAAGTAGGCTTTGGTCGCCAGTTAGCTGCACCTGATTATCACCAATACTCAGCATAAACTGCTCGGTTGATGGATTACTTTCCAACGCAGCTTTCAATCCCATGGCACTACTCGCACCAAAGCTTTCTTGATTGAACTGACTCATATCAAATTCGGCAGCTTCAAGCATTAACTTTACCGCCGCCATGTATGGCTCAGGTCCGCACACAAATACGGTACGCTGTTGATAATCTGGCACTAACTTAACTAAGGTTTCTAAACTTAAGCGACCACTTTCACAACCTGTAGAGGCATGCTTATCAGTCAAATTTTGCTTATTGCCGTCAGACTCTAATACATAATTGAGATTGAAATGTTGGCTGCATGATGCCATCGACGCCATTGAATTAGCAAACATAATGTCATCGACAGTTTTGGCACTGTGTACAAAGGCAATATCGCTGTCGGTAGTGGTATCGCAAAGCCAGCGCGACATAGAATGCATTGGTGTTACGCCGCAACCCGCGCTTAAGAATAAGTATTTATCGGCCTCAATGTCGACCAAGTTAAATATCCCATCAGGGCCAGTAACCGTCACTTCATCGCCAACATTGAGCGACTCAGTTAAGTAATTAGACACCACGCCACCAGCGATTTTTTTAATCGTGACCACTAATGAAAATGGTCGTGAAGGTGACGATGAAATAGTGTAACTGCGGTAAACCTTGTCGCCATTAATATCTAATTTAAAGGTAATAAACTGCCCCGGTTTAAAATTAAATTTCACCGGTGTGAGTCCCTGAAAGCGGAAACTGACCACATCATGGGTTTCATTCCATTTTTCAACACAGCAAAGCTGTACCTCGCCTCGTTGCCAGTTATCAGCTGCCAAAAGTGCTTTCGGGGTTGCCAGTGCAGCGGGTTCAACCGTTGGCGTGGTCTCGATAACGGGGGCCTCGCTAACAGGAGTCACCTTTTTAGCCACTTGGGCAGAAAGCGCTTGTGAAAATGAAAAACCAACTGAGGGAGTACTACTCATTTTGATACCTTAACGCAGTAAAAAATACAGTTAGCGATATGAAAATCTCATATCGCCTTTAATCGTTATCGTGCAAATACGTGTAACATAAATGCACGATTTTTATGGCTAATTACGCCACGTTCATCATTGCTTTTAAGTCTGACTCAACATCGGTAGTGCCACGCAAACCAAACTGTTGCTCTAAAATATTCATTAGATTTTCAGATAAAAATGCTGGCGCAGTAGGTCCTGTACGGATGTTTTTCACCCCAAGTGATAACAAGGTTAACAACACTACAATCGCTTTTTGCTCAAACCACGACAACACTAGGCTCAGCGGCAAATCATTAAGGTCACACTCAAAAATATCTTTTAACGCTAACGCTAACTGAATAGCTGAATAGGCATCGTTACATTGGCCCACATCAAGTAAACGTGGCACACCATTGATGTCACCAAAGTCTAATTTATTGAACTTGTACTTACCGCAACCTAAGGTCAAAATAATTGAATCATCAGGCACAGACTTAGCTAAGTCAGTAAAGTAATTGCGCTCTAATTTGTCGCCATCACAACCACCAATTAAGAAGAAGTGCTTAATAGAACCATTTTTAACGTTTTCAACTACGGTGGGTGCTGCTGCCATTAAGGCGTTACGGGCAAAACCGATGGTGATCATGTGGGGAATTTCATCATAAGCAAAACCTTCAAGTTCAAGGGCTTTGTTAATCACTTCGCTGAAATCATCACCTTCAACGTGAGTGACACCAGGCCAACCTACGATACTGCGGGTATAAATTCGGTCAGAGTACTCACCAACTGTAGGGTCGATAATACAGTTTGAGGTCATCACTACTGCACCTGGGAAAGTGGCAAATTCTTTTTGCTGATTCTGCCAAGCGCCGCCGTAGTTACCGACTAAATGCGCGTATTTTTTAAATGCTGGGTAAGCAAGTGCTGGTAACATTTCGCCGTGAGTAAAGACATTAATGCCCTTGCCTGCGGTTTGCTCAAGAATAAGCTCTAGATCTTTCATGTCGTGACCAGACACTAAAATCGCTTTACCTTTAACAGATTTGGTATTCACTTGTGTTGGCTCAGGATGGCCAAAAGAGGTGGTTTCGCCTAAATCTAACATCGCCATGATGCGGTAGTTTAATTGGCCGATTTCCATTGCAGTAGCAAACAGCTTGTCTGCATCAACAGAATCTTCACCTAAAAATGCCATGATTTTATGGAACTCAGCAGCCACATCAACGTCAGTTTGATCTAATACGCGAGCATGCTCCATATAAGCTGCTGCGCCTTTTAAACCATATAGGCATAATAAACGTAAGCCTAAAATGTCTTCATTTACGTCTCCGCCGTTAAGCAGTGCAATTGGCGCCTGGGCTAAAATCTCAGGTTTTGATGTAGCAAGTAATAACTCACCTTGACCGCTGACCATTTCTGGCTCGACACCTTGGCCTTTACAAGCAGCAATGTAAGCCGCTTTTAATTGGTCGCGATAGGTTTGTGCCTGGTAGGCATAATCAATTAAGCGTTCATCGTCGAAGTTTACGTTAGTTAACGTGGCAAAAAAGGCTTTAGGCACAAAAGTGTCAATGTCGTTGTCTACAATGCCAAACTCACGCGCTTTAACTGCATAAGCCGACACGCCTTGCAGCATAAAGATTAATAAATCTTGAATATCAGACGTCGACGCTAACTTGCCGCACATACCTTGCGAGTAGCTACAGCCATTGCCTTCTGGTGTTCTAATGGTTTGCTCACATTGCACACAAAACATAACTCTACTCCTCAAATATTATTCATGTATAAATTTTACATGTTAAGGATGAGTTTACTCTTTACTCTGTAAATCAAAACCCGTTTTTGACACCAATGTTAGATTTTATGAGCTACATCACCTTCAGCAATTGCTAATATTGATTGGTTTTTTATTGGATCATATCGAGAGAGAAAACGGAGGTTATGGCGCGCTAAAATCATTATCTATCGCGACATAATAAACATGGATACAGGGAAAATAACGTGGCTAGAGTCAGTAAGACATCATTGATTGTATGTCTTACTGACTCTCGTTGATTGACCAAATCAAATGGTGGATAAATTCAATTGACCTCAGTACTAGCCACCATGTCCACCATGGCCTTCATGATGCCCACCATTGCCGTTGCCACACTCATGTACCGTTTGTTGTCCACCAAGAGGGCCAGATTCAATCGCTATAGAGCCTGCATCTTCATACATGACAAATGGCCCGGTGCTAATGTCATCAAGGATTGGATCATCTAAATGACCTAAACAGCTATAACCAACGCGGTAGTTCCCTTCGGGTAAATAGCCCATTGCAAAATACCAATCTCCATCCGTAGTTTGTAACAATCGGCTCACCGACAGTGGAGCCGTTAGCCCTGCAGGAGGTGTTGTTCCCATATCGGCCATTTGATCAATAGAGCTGACACTGTCAGGATATAAATAAGCTAAATGATAAAATTCCCCGCCAACAGGAGTGAGAGCCGAATACTCAGTTTCGCAATTGGCAATCCATTGCGGATCAACTTCTCCAATTAAATGGCCCATTTGACTATTATCGACTGACCACATTGCACGATGACGTAATTGGTATTGTTCTTGCTCCATTAGCAGACCTTGGTACAAGTTAATTTCCAATGTCATTACACGGTGTTGGTTAGCTATAATCTCAACATCTTCTATTGGCAAATAACCATTTTCAACTTGCAAACTATGACGGCCTTGGCCATCTTCAACATAACAACCCTGATTGCCATCACCCTGATCAATTGTCACGTGGACATTATGGTATTGGCCAACAGGTAGATCGATATTATCAATAGCAAGATGCCTATTCATGCCCTGATAATCGAGCAAATTAAACTCCATATGTTGTAAACTATAACGGTGTATTTCCCCCGCAGCGTCCGTCATAACAAGTTCATTCATCACTAGCCCTAACCGGGACACTCCCGCCATAGGGGCATCTGACACCCCTAAAGAGAATTGTCCTAAAGGGTTAACTTCATCGGTTGTACTATCACTGCCGCCACAAGCGCTCAGCAATAAAACCGAAGATAACATCAATACTGAATAATAAATTTTCATCACACGTCCTCTATGTATTCGAAACATGCTCAGTGTTACTCACAAAGAGGTATCTGCATTTGATCGACATCAACAAACAGCGTTTAAATGAGTATGATTATTAACCTGAAATTAACATTCTAAAATGAATTTATGCATCACCTAACAATAACGACACACGCATAAAATATTGCCCCATCACATACTGGGGCAAAATATGAATATCGAACCACAGTTTATTTCCATTTCTACTATAAAAGTCCGTAGAATGAGCCAAAGTGTTAAAGACTTTCAATCAGGATGAATAGATGAAAACCAAACTTAATGCGATCGCATCAGCCCTATTTTTATTACTTGCTCCAGCCGCTATGGCCGCCAATGTTGCTGTTATCACCTTAGAAAATGGCGCCAATGTTCGTCTAAAAGACGACTTCACTTGGGAATACATCATTACCGAAACAGTAACCCAACCAGTGCAAGCCGCTAAAGCCGACATCGCAAAGCAAGCAAACGTAGTAACACAGCCGACCATTGCATCTGCAGCGTCAATAGCAGCAGTAACAACACCTGTTGCAGCACCAACGGTTGCCATGCCAACTGCACCAGCAATGAATACTCAAGTATCAACCACACGCTTAACTGCAGCGGCGTTAGCACAACCAGAGTTATTGGGTAGTACGGCTAAAGACGGCATTAAAATCGCCCTTGCAGACACAAAATGGAAAGGCGATAAACTCGGTTTAGTGTTCGATTTTGACAGCACCAGTAACGAACATGTCACGGTTGTTGAAGTTGAAGTAAGTTTTTACAATGACAACGGTGCATTGCTCAAAACAGAAAAGCTTGAAGCCTGGGAAGCTATATTCCGTATGCCAGAAACTTACCTGCGTAATGGTCAACATCGCCAAAGTGATACTATTTGGGTAGAGGGTGTGAATAAGCAGCAATGGCAAAAGCAGTTGATAAGCTTAAAAATTGTTGAAATTGAATCACGCTAATTCAATATCTAATCCTGAACCTAGACACGGAAATAGGTACGAAAATAGGTACGAAAATAGGTACGGACGTAAGCGTCAGCACTAGATCCAATACGAGAAATATATTTTAAAATCAATAACAAAAAGCCCAAATGAAATACCATTTCATTTGGGCTTAATTTATGGTGTAGGTTGGTAACCTTAGTTCAATAACTCATGTTCTTTAGGCAGTTGCTTACTAATCCACAATATCAATTTATGTTTACGATTCGGACCATCATCTTTATCTTCGGCTAATGGTTGGATTAAATTGTCTTGCACTAATAATCGATAAATACATTCCACTTTATCTTTTGGCGAAATGCCTTTGCCAAAATCTTCAAAACCACGCTTTTGCGCGTATCCCATGCCAATCTCCATCGCGAGCTTGAGCAGTTTTGTATCGTGTTTACCCGCTTTCATCTATCACCCTCGTCGTGCTATCTATTGCTATTAAGCTACGCGAATATCCGCAAATTACCACTACAATTACGGCCAGAATGCCGCAAAATCTAACAAACATCACTATTGGCAACTTTAGTTACAATAATTAATCTTAGTTAATACCATTAACCTTTGCGGCAAGCCGCAGGCTTGGTATTGTACTGGGGTTATTACTTTATGTTTTTATTGTCACTATTCAGCCGCACCACACACTTTGAATAGGCATAAAAACACCTAAAAGGGCCAAGACCCAAGGATATTTCAATGCGTAAAACACTTATCACGACTGCAGTTAGTGCTGCACTGATGCTCAGCGCGTGTTCAGAGCAATCAGCAGACACCGCCATGGCAGCCAAAACCACAACAGATGCATCAACAACTATGACTAAAGCGCCTGCAACTGCCGAAAACGTACTGTTAACACCAAGCCCTTTACAATACATGGCACCACAGTTCGACAAAATAACAGCCAGCGACTACTTGCCAGCATTTGAGCAAGGCATGAAAGATCACAAAGCTGAAATCGCCGCTATCACCAATAACAGCGAAGCAGCCACATTTGACAATACCATTGTCGCACTAGAAAACACCGGCGCGATTTTAGACCGTACTCAACGAGTGTTTTTCAACCTGTCAGGGCTTATCTCAGACGACAACTTCATCAGTGTTGAAGAACAAATTGTGCCTAAGCTAACGGCACATCAAGACAACATCTATCTTGATGAAAAGTTGTTTGCTCGTATCCAAGCGATTTATAAAAATAAAGCCACATTAACAGGCGAAGACTTACGTTTAGTTGAAGTGTATTACGACCGTTTTGTGCGTGCCGGTGCTGAATTATCAGTCGCAGACAAAACAACAATGCGTGAGCTAAACGGTGAACTAGCCAAATTTGAAACCAGCTTCTCACAAAACGTATTAAAGTCATTTAATGACGACGTGATCGTAATTGAAGATAAAGCCCTACTTGACGGCTTATCAGACAACGACATTGCATCATTAGCTGCTGCCGCTAAAGCTGCTGGTAAAACGGGTTACATGATCACTTTAGTGAACACCACCACTCAACCATTGCTTTCTAGCCTTAAAAACCGCGATATACGTAAACAGCTATGGGAAACCTCAGCATATCGCGCCATGGACACCAACGCGCCGTTAAACATCAAAATTGCTCAACTGCGTGCACAAAAAGCCAAACTATTAGGTTACCCAACATGGGCGGCATACTCGCTAGGCGACCAAATGGCCAAAAACCCAGAAGCGGTTTATGGCATTCTTGACGACTTAGCCCCAAAAGCACTGGTTAAAGCCAAAGTAGAAGCGGCAGACATTCAAGCCGAAATCGTTAAAGACGGTAAAGACTTTACTTTAGAGCCATGGGACTGGGCTTACTACGCAGAAAAAGTGCGTAAAGCCAAATATGACTTAGACGACGGCCAGGTTAAACCTTATTTTGAAATGAATACCGTATTAAACGACGGCTTGTTTTTCGCAATGGAAAAACTGTACGGCATTACCGTAAAACCTCGTACTGACTTACCTGTGTGGCACAAAGACGTCACTGGTTATGAAATCTTTAACAAAGACGGCAGCTCACTAGGTTTGTTCTATCTCGATATGTACGCCCGCCCTGGTAAGCGTGGCGGCGCATGGATGGATGAGTACGTTAGTCAGTCATTCTTACAAAATACTAAGCCAGTGGTGTACAACGCACTTAACGTACCTAAACCAGCAGAAGGTCAACCTACTCTGTTAACGTTTGATGAAGTGAGCACCTTATTCCACGAATTTGGTCATGCCATTCACGGTTTATATTCGCAAGTTAACTACCCAAGCTTAGCTGGTACCAAAACTGCACGTGACTTTGTTGAGTTTCCATCACAAGCTAACGAAGACTGGAGTGTTGATCCACAAGTGCTAGCCAACTATGCGAAACACTACCAAACGGGCGAGCCAATTCCTGCAGAGTTATTAGCTAAAGTGTTAAAAGCACACACCTTTAACCAAGGTTTTGGCACAGTTGAATACTTAGCTGCAGCGTTGCTTGATATGGAATGGCATTCAATTCCAGCTGGCACCGAAATTACCGATGTTGCCGCCTTTGAGAAACAAGCACTAGCCAAACACGGCCTAGACTACGGCCCAATTGCACCACGCTACAAAACCACTTACTTTAGCCACAGCTTCGGCGGCGGTTACTCAGCGGGTTACTATGCGTACCTTTGGACCGAAGTGTTTGCTGCAGACTCGTTTGCTTACATGATGGCTCACGGTGGATTAACCTTAGAGAACGGCCAAAAATACCGTGACGCAGTATTGTCAAAAGGTAATAGCCAAGATCTAATGCAAAGCTACATCGACTTTGCCGGTAAAAAACCATCAACCGACGCCCTATTAAAGCGTCGTGGTTTAGTACACTAAGTATTATTGTTGATATAAGCCTCTCTTATTGGCAACTCGCCAACAAGAGAGGCGAGCTTGCAATGAAAGCGCTTTAAAGATTAAAAAGGGTAAATATTGTGCAAACGTGAGCCTTTTTGTGTCATTTTGCACATTTGTTGTGCCATCGAACACATCAAGGCTTTACATTTTTTCTAATACCCTTATTATTCACCGCGTTCGGAGGGATGGCAGAGTGGTCGAATGCACCGGTCTTGAAAACCGGCAACGGTTTATCCCGTTCTAGGGTTCAAATCCCTATCCCTCCGCCACATTAAAAACAAAAAGGCCTTATCGAAAGATAAGGCCTTTTTGTTTGGGCGAAAGATAGGGCTTTGAACCCAAGGGTTCCTCTTTATTACAAGCAAGCTATCCCTCCGCAAGATTCAAGACTAAATGCCAAATCGATAAATACAGGGCCTTTTTTGTTGGGCGAAAGATAGGACTTTAAAACCAGGGTTCCTATTTATTACAAGCAAGCTATCCCTCCGCAAGACAATTAAAATCGAAAAGTATTGAATTTTAGTACTTTAGACAAATAATAACTATGTTACTTTTTCAATAAAACACTTTTAACAAAATAGCAACTATTGTACAATTTTGAGTCGACTTGTAGACTCGAATGATTGTTGAACATAGCTTAATTAAACTATGTCGAAATTTGTCGATACAAAGAAAAACTTCGACAATCACTATACAGGAATAATAATTTTAATCGAAGGAATCGATATGAGAATGATTTATTTAATACTTGCCCTTTTGTCTTTTCAGGTTTCAGCTCTTGATGATAAAAACTTTGTAAAAACTTATGACCTCAATAAAAACCACTATTACTTAAGCACTGGATTTCAAAACTATGAAAACTTTAATCACTTTCGAGTCAAAGCAGGTACTTTTTTACAAGCTTGTAATGACAATGGGCTACAGCCTTGGGTAATAAAGCATGGTGAGGTCGTACCACAATTGCTATGGGAGGATGGTTCAAAATACATTAACTGCCCATCAATTCAACAGGTAAATAACAATACATATCAGCTAAGTAAAGATGAAGTTTTATTTAATCCTTTTCCAACGAATGATATATTTGTTACGGATGGAACAACCCAAGGAACTCGGATATTCAACGAGTTTGAATTAATAAAAGAAAGTATTAGGACGTTTAAAGATCCTGTTGAAATCCCTCAAAATATATTGAAAATCGGGAATGACAACTACCTTTACTCACTAGCTGATGGTAACTATTTATTCGATATAACAACGAAAAAAAGCCATAAATTTCATAATTTAGAGCGTTTTTACAATCAAAGAGAGTGCTCACTTTGGGGATCTTCGGTAGTTTGTATATTGGAAGGTAAACTTTACATTTCAGATGGAACAGTAAACGGAACAAGGTTAATTTATGAGTCTGATGACGAAGACCGATATAACTTTGCTGACACCAACAAACATGATGAGTTTGTTACTCTTACTTTATTAGGGGAACAATCTAAACTCATTAAAATAAATATTGAAACAGGTGAGAAGCATACTTTATACGAGGCGAGTGAGAAATGGTTTTTATCCAAGAAAATCATACATACCAATGACGCTTCATTTTTTGTAGAATTAGCCATAAGCTCACTAAATGAATCGGAACTCACATATAATTTATTTAAATATAACAATAAAACTAAAAAATCAGATTTTATCTATAGAGATAAAGTGGAAAATTATTGGGGCGACTTATCAATATACTATATAAAAGACCAACTATTAATAAAAGGTAATAGCAATCCTCATTCTAACAATCCAGATGATTTCTTTTCATTAAGTAGTGATAATACGTTATCAGAAATAAAATTACCACCTAATGAAAATCGAGTGGGATACATAAATCAAACAGATGATGAAGTTTATTTTTATTGTGCTAATAATGGTGAACATATAAAAACTTACTCGCCAGAAACAATGACATTTTCGGATACTTCTTTTAGCAAAATAAATTATATCTCTAAATCATTTGTTCATGACAATAAATTATTTGTTGATAAAATCTTAAAAGAAGCTAGTTATGGTAATGGATTACATATATTCAACAATATCACTAAAACATTTGACTATGTTTCAAGCGTAGAGAAAGGTACGCGTACAGTTTCAAGTGACATTCGTTTTTCTAGTATAAATAATTCACATATTTTTTCTTATGGCTGGTTAGATGAAGAAATAAAACCTTTAGAAAAATTAGACTTTAATGAAATAAATGGAAACCATGTATTTTTTAAAATGTCGGTTGAAAACGGGGTGGAAGTAATTAACCAAACCTTACCTACCGATTACCCGAAATACGGAAATAATGCTATAACAAACATGGAAAACGATGTCTTTTATTTGTTAAATGGAAAAGTAAACAAATATGATAACTCAGCTCAATCTACGAGTGAAGTATTTAATTATGAAAGAGATATCCCTGGTGGCTGGATAAATAAGTTGTTATTCACAGATGAAAATAGATTGTTTGTAGAAGCTAGCGCTAATGAATTAAGAGTTATTGATACTCAATCAAGTAAATCCTTCTCAACTAGTGATTTGGGTTTAGAGGCTGATTCGGTGTATCAGTGTGGGCAACTTGTTGTATCCCCGAAGTATTCATATGATACTGAAACAAAAATGAATTTTAACAAATGGAATGGCAGTCAATATACTCTTAAACAATCAATAGGTCTCCTATCCAGCAGTTATGATGTATATCACTTAGATAATAAAAATGCTAAATTTTATTACCTTAAAGCAACATATAATCAAGATTATGTTCCTAAGCAAACACTTTCCATTTACTCTTTCGATTGCCAAACTGAAAAAGCTGAAAAGTTATATTCGCTTGAAGAAGATGAAAGCACTCAAAATATACAGTATCTTGATAATAAAATAATATTCTCAAGCTATTTATATGGAGCTAATGGTTACACTTCGAAGTTGCAATCTTTAGATCTTAACACAAACAACTTGACGATTTTACATGATGACTATTCTCAGTTTAATTCAGCCTCTATGTTTTATACGAATAAGGGCGCGTACCATTTCAAATTAGAGGATGGAAAATTTAGATTTTCTTTGCTCTCAAATAATACCAATACTGAACTGAGTAGTTTAAATATTTCCAATATGTTTATGTCTATTTCACCATTCACGTTTGATAATGACCCAAAGAGCTGGATATTTCTACCCGTTACACTTTTAGATGGACTGCTTCAATTAGCAGTATATATGCCTGAGTATGACCGTTGGCACACTATAAAAATTCCAAATGTTTACAATGAAACAACTTTTGATTCGAAAAATTTATATTTTGACGGTCATTATTATTTCCGATATGAATCATACCCAAATGGCTACGAAATGTTTACTGTAAACCAAAGCTGCTTAGTTTCTCAAGTGGTTCACGGTGATCAATGTAAAACACCGTATGAAAATAGGCCTCCCATCATGTTAGATATTGATAGCCCGACATTGGAAGCTAATCAGTATCTTTATGTTCCAACCAGAGCATGGGATGAAGACATGGATAAGTTAACATACTCCATTAGCCAAACACCTAGCTGGGTGAAGTTTAACTCTGAAAATGGAGAAATTCATGGTCAAATCCCAGCAGATTTCAATACAAATATAGACAATATCATTGTCACTGTTTCAGATGGCACAGAAACAACATCTAGCGTGCCATTTTCAATTAATATCAAAACTGATGATGAGGAAGAAGGTAATACAGATACTGGTGG
Source organism: Shewanella sp. S1-58-MNA-CIBAN-0166 (assembly GCF_040310085.1). Taxonomy (NCBI): domain Bacteria; kingdom Pseudomonadati; phylum Pseudomonadota; class Gammaproteobacteria; order Alteromonadales; family Shewanellaceae; genus Shewanella; species Shewanella sp. S1-58-MNA-CIBAN-0166. The sequence goes on from NZ_JBEOPN010000001.1 coordinate 17,015, forward strand.
AAACGATGGGGATGATGAGACTGATATACCAACACCTGATAACTCTGACAAAAGCGGTTCATCTGGCGGTACAATGTTCGTTGAAATGTTATTAATCATTCTAGTGCTGCTATCGAGACAAAAAATGTTTGTAAACTATATCAATTATAAAATACGAAGAAATAGGACCAAGCTTAACAGCTTTCGATGAAACAGACCTTTTGAAAGAGCAAGTTAAGAACTGCGCGAAACGGTTAGTCTAGCGATATGGTTATAAACGGGAGAATCTCTCATTGAGATCTCTCCCAATTTTTAAATAACAATAAACATGGCTGTAAAAATTAATGTTCGCTGCTGAATAGACTACTAATTTAACACTAATTATTTAACTATTTTTATTGAAATTGATGAATTGAGTACATTGAGCATAACTATCACCAAAGCAATGAAAACGAATTATGTTAATTGCCCATATATGGCTTGGTTTTATTGGTTGGGGAAATTTAAAATGATATCAATCAAGTATTTGATTATTATTCTGGCCGTAATTAGCGTCTGCGTTTGGCCAAGTAATTATAAGTCTACTTATATAACAAGAGTAAATGCAGCAAGCTACGATGTAGAAATACAAGTTAAAGCAAGTGAAATATACGGTATGTACCAAATTGATGTAAAGATAGGAAGTATTCCAACAAAATTTCATTGTTTAAAATTAAATAAAGTAGATCTTGGTATTTATGGTGATAAAGGGCCAATAGCTATTACCCCTTTAAAGTTGAATTCTGACGGTGATTTATATCATTCTTTTTATTTGCAAAAGGATATTTTGGTAAGAACAAGTATTGGGATAAACTATTTCAATACCTTGAGTGGAAGCCAATGTGAGCAGTTGTCTTTGAATGCGTTTATTGTTGAGCTATCAGCTTGGAAAACAAGCAGTTCGGATATTTTACAATTAGATTAGGAATAATCCATAAAGTATTCAGCTGAAAAGTATATATAAAAAAGTTTAAAGGCTCATAATTATTGACTTTTTCAACTTCAGGAATAAAGTCAATCTTAGTTAGCAATTGCAGACTTTGAAGGTGCAAAGTTCTGCAAATAAATGAATTTAAAAGACTATTTAACTATTTAACTATTTAACTATTTAACTATTTAACTATTTAACTCAATAGTCTGGGTTCCTATTTATTACAAGCAAGCTATCCATCATCCAGATCCAAGATAAATACGAAAAAGTACCATCAGGCATTGCAGATTAATAATGGAGCCACGATTAATTCTTCAAATACCATGAATGCTTCTAAATTTTTGTGAGGATACGTCATATTACCGAGTAAACGTGTATCATTAACTTTCTACACGACACAAATCACTTCTTGTTCAGGTTTACTATGTACTGCAGCTAAAGCTCTTAAAGACCGACATAAAGCCTATGAGGCTGAACTACAGAGTATAATGGGAAGATAATATGAAGTTGATTATTTTTTGCTTAGTTTTTTTAGTGTCTTCATGTTCAATAAAGACTAATGAAGAGCAATTGTATTTGAACTACTTTCATTATAAAAATAGTGTCCATAAAGACAATCTATTGCAGATAAGCCCTGACATTTTTAGTCAGAATTTACTCACAAAATTAAATATAAATGAGACTCACGTATCTGAGCAATTACTATTTAAAAAATATATGTCTAAGCAGATTGAACACTTTGAAAAAATAGATGGATTAGTTGGATACTTATCAATTAATGGATTAGACAATGAGAGTATGCCAATGTCATTTAACATTAAATATATTTATGAGCATGACCGTTGGCTTATCGATGAAATAGGTATTTTATTTGTTAATAGCACTATTGATTTTAAACAATCAGCTCAATGCCCGAGTGAATATCAAAACTGAATACAGATATGACTTAATAGTATGCTCATATAGACATTCATGACAAGTTAAGATAATAGTCTGCTCACCGCAGGCTTTATGCCTTATTTTTCTATTTAATAGCTCACTATTATCATAGCCTTAGATGCGACTCATATACCGCTATAAGCGGTTGTACTGCACTTATACTTATCAACGGTCCTAGCAAAAAATTCTAGCTGAGTCCCAAATGAAATATTTACCACTGCGCCAGTCGATATTCTAGGTCAGCCTAGATTATTTTACTGGAACTAATGCTTCTATTAAATGTGGTCGCCACTGCTGAGCTTTATTATCGTATACACCAAAACTCGATGAGTATTCCCAATATGCCCAGCTAATATTCCGTTTTTCTGCTTCACGAGCAATAAAAGCCGTCCAAGCTTTTTGCTGCTTGGGATCCGCATAGCGTGAATATACGCCAAACTCCCCCAAATAAATTTCAAAATTACGATTAGCTTTAGAATTCCAACGAGTCATATTATCCAGTAAAGTGATTAAAGGTGCGGTTTCGCTCTCAGTACCTAACCAAGTCGTTCCTATCCACTTTTTTGAACCATTAACCCATTTAGCTCCTTGGTGAGTAAAATGAAAGGGTTTGTAATTGTGCACTGTAATAATTGTATTATATTGATTTGCATAGTGTGGCAATGACAGTTTAGGTAAGGTATCAGGTACATTCCAATAAGCAGTACCTACCATAACAATACGTTGGGTATTATTTTTTTGTGGAATATCTGTATCGCCCCAAATGACAGTCAATAAACGTTCGATAATGTCATTCCAATCATTGTAGTGAATACTGTCTTGCGGCTCGTTTAATAGTTCAAAAATTAGATCCGTTCGAGAATACTTAGAAAGTGGAAGTTGCTCATTAATTTGTTTCCAAATACCTTCTAAACGTAAAATATGCGACATTTTGTCATTGTCAGTAGCACGCATCAATTCGTTATAGTGATGTACATTTATAATAGCTTTAAGACCGGCGTTATTCGCCCAACCTACAACTTCTTTAACACGATTCATAAATACAGAATCTATGGTATAGGGAAAGGTTTTATCTGCATGCGCAGTCCAGCGAATTGGAATACGTACATTTTTAAAACCTGCTTTGGCAATTATTTTAAAGTCATCTTCAATTAAGACCTTACCACCAGTCCAGTCTCCCTCAAAAGGAGCCTCTAAGTAATTGCCAACGTTGATCCCTCTGCCTAATCGTGTTTGTTTTAGGCCACCACTTATATTCCAAGAATATAAGTCACTATAATAACTGTCTGACAACACCACAGGGGCTTGTATTGAACTCGTATTAGCATTAGAACTTCCACAACCTAATACAATAAAAGTTATCGAGACAAATATTATTGAATGTTGATTTCTACCAATAAACAAGTATGCAGAAATACATATTGTATAAATAAAGTTAAGAGCCAACTGAAAAAAATTTAAAGTAAGCCACTTCTGTCGATGTAATAGATTTTCTCTCGTCATATCATCAACTTTGCAGGATATTGCTCTGTACAGCAAAGATGAGATGTAATGAAAAGTGGCAATATTCCCCAAATTATCAATAATTCGTCTTGGTTTAAACATCATTTACCACCTATTAAAAGATAATTAAAGAATAGAGCAGCAATTCAAAATCTGCCCACAATTTTTAGTAACAAGTGACATTACCATCGAAACAAATTGAACCACAAACTTGTTACATAAAAATTGGAGTCTACGTGCTACATATTTTAGACTTTGTTAACGGTTTTTATTATCTTCATGGTTTGATTTTCTGTGAATTTTTTATTACGCCCCCACTGTAAAATACTCATGATTTTAATTGTCATTTTTTAAGCGCTTTCTTTAGGTTCAATGTTGAGTTATTGTCTGATTTATTGGCTAACGAACATTGCCAAATCAATATTTTGAATAGACTGTATATCCCCACAGAAAACGGATTAAAAATCACCACCGAATTACCAAAATTTAGAAAGAAAACGACGGTAAGGCTTTCAAACTGCCAATGATGGCTGTGAAGTGGGGCACTAAATCCGGCACTTTCACTAACTTTCTCACTGGCACATAAGGAATCGAAACGATGAAACAAATCTGCTTGGTTTTATTAGCTTTTTTCTCAATACCTTCATTGTCTGATGACATGGTGTTAGCTGACACAATGAAAGCGCTTGATACTGCGGTGTTTGACTCATTTAACCATTGCCAAAATCTGCAAGAGCTAGATAAGCACGCAAGCTTTTTTGCAGCTGATGTCGAGTTTTATCATGATAATGGTGGGGTAACGTGGGACCGTGACAGCATGATTGCCAATACTAAAAACAATGCATGTGGTCATTACACCCGAAAGCTGGTTGAAGGATCTTTTAACGTCCACTCGATTAAAGATTTTGGTGCGATTACAGAAGGGGTGCATATCTTTTGTCAAAATAAAACCAACCAATGTGAAGGTAAAGCTGACTTTGTCATGGTTTGGCGTAAAGTAGACGACAAATGGCAAATAACCCGAGTATTGAGTTATGGTCACCGTGAAAATAAATAAAAGGATATTAATAATGTACAAGCAGATTTCAATTATTACACTCAGCATGACGCTGTTAATGGGTTGTTCTGGCACAGTGCCTACTTTAGGCATTAATGATGGCCAGTTAATGCCATGTCCTGAATCGCCAAATTGTGTCAGTAGCCAACAATCAGCTGCAGATGAAGAGCATGCGATACAACCGATTGAGTTCGTCGGCACACGCCAGCAGGCGCAGGCAAAACTGTTGCACGTATTAAAGACTGCTGAACGAGCGAATATCGTCGTGGTTGAGGATGATTATATCCGAGTAGAGTTTACCTCTCAGATAATGCGGTTTGTCGATGATGTTGAGTTTTACTTTCCGTCAACAGCATCCGATAAAATAACCATCCATGTTAGATCCGCTTCTCGTATCGGAGAGTCTGACTTTGGGGTTAACCGCGAGCGAATAGAACAGATTAGAAATAACGTCAAACTATAGTGACTGCCAGGTAAATAACAGGTTAGCTTGTGTCTATTTCATTTGGCTAAAAATGAAATAGACGGAAACGGTCTTACCCAGAGGTTGGTCTGAAGCGTTCGTATACAGAGCCGTTATGTGTTTGGTTAGTTTCAGGTTATCTACTGCGACATGGTCAACTAAACGTCATCAACGGTGACATCATCAACTATTAGCTATCAACTATCAGCTCATCAAAGTCTGGAGTTAGCATGAATAATAAAATTATTGGGATTGTACTTGTTATTGCGGGTATTTTTTTAGCATTGTGGGGCTACAATATTTATGATGCAGCGAGCTCCCAACTTACCCGCGCCATAAGTGGTGATACACCTATTGAAGCCTGGGCTGGAATGGCGGGTGGTATTATTGCGGTTCTAATAGGTATTACAAAGTTGAAATAATGGATTGTGATTAAACGTTGATGTAAAAACATTCAACCATAATGGCTGCCAACTGATGACTATTTATAAGTAAAGTTATTGACTACAAAAACCAAATTAATACGTGTAAACAGCAATTGATTATTGGTTTTTACTTTTGAACGTTCATTACTATTGGCACCGGTAAAGGTTGCAGTAAATAACCACTGCAACCTTATTTTAGACCTCACCTAAATAACGTTATCCAGCCAGCTTGTCGTTAAGTAAATCGAGTCTATCTTGTCCCCAAAATGGCTCATTTTGATACACATAAGTCGGCACACCCAACAAGCCTTTTTCAATAGCATCTACAGTATTAGATTCGTATATTACTTCGATTTCGGCTGACAATGCTTGCTGCACAACACTGTCGGCGTCGACATTGAGTGAGGTTAATATTTGCTTAATCACCGCTTCATCAGCAATGTTTTGATCTTTTGCCCAACATGCTGCCAGTACATTACCAACAAATTCACCGACATCTTGTCCAGCTTGTTGTAACACAATTATGCATCTGTCGGCCAAACTTGGGTCTGCAGGGAAAAAAGCAGGCTGTAGATTAAGGGTCAATTTGCGCTTTGTTGACCAACGAGCTAACTCAATTAAGCGATAGTCTTGTCGAGCTTGCAGGCGTTGTTTTACTGGTAACACACCTAATACTGCAAATAATTTTGCCAGTTTAATCGGCTTATAGTTGATAGCAGCTTTGTGCTGTTCAGCCAACGAGATAAAGGTGTTATGGCCTAAATAGGCATAAGGAGAAAGACTCGTAAAATAATACTCTATTGCTGTTGTCATGGTTCACATTACCTTTTTGGGCTTATTTGAGAGGCTGAGTCGTCACACACGTGTATTTAGCCTATATCTAGCATTAACTGATAACGACCATAATACAATCATAACTAACAGTTAAATTCCAAGTACTATGGCTGAAAGTCTGCCTTCTGGCCACTGAGAAAGTTAATATAAAGTCTATGATAATCTCACAATAAACCTTAAAGAATATTAAGTCTCTCAACGATTAAGACCATAATGTCATAAGGCAGAACAACACAGAATCTTTTACAGGATCAATTGTTGTAACTCACTCTTTAGCTTAAAAAGTGTTTCACACTCCCGCTAAGTGACTGAGATTGAACATAGTCGGCATAACGCTGTTATAGAGTGATGCTGATAAATACAAAAAGTGCCAAAAGGCACTTTTTATATTTTAAAGAGGAAAGATACCTCTTTAGCAACTTAGCATTTATTGCGCTGGATTAATGCCAGGGATAACTTCATCCACACCAAAGCCTGTTTTGGCCGATTGAATGACATTAATCGCTTCAGATGTCAGTGCATTATTGCCTGTCAGTAGGTCATTTAAATTACCAGACTCTGAATTAACTAGGCCTAACTCTCGTAGCATGGCGTCAACCACAGGGGCATTAGCACGATAGTTTAATGCAGCAGTGGTTACTTGCTCTGCAATACCACCCTGGGATTGGTTACCCTCGCCGTTACTCATTTGATTGCCCGTACCATAGCCTTGTAAAATCTTAATACCTTCAATTTTTTCAAGCGGTTTAACGGCTTGAGCAATAATGTCTGGTAAGGCTTTTAATATGGCTAATGATCTTTGCAGTGCAATTTGTTCGTTACTCAGTACGTTTTCAGCTTCGTACTGTGCCCGCTTACCCGCAGCTTCAACTGCATAGATTTTCTCATCGGCTGAGGCTTTTAGCATCTTAGCGTCTGCACTGGCACGCGCTTCAATTAAAATGGCGCTAGCTCTATCTTCCGCGGCAACTTTTTCTGATTCAGCTCGAACCGTAACACCCACGGCCTCACGCTCAGCTTCTTTTCGGGCATCAATAACTTCAATGTCTTTACGACGATTAGCTTCAGCAGTTTGGCGCGCAGTAATAACCGCTTCTTCTTTTTCTACCTTGGTTTTTTCAGCTTCTGCAGCGCGAGCGCGAGCGGCTGACTCTTCTTCTGACTTAGCGGCTACCGCAATGCGTTTGTCTTGTTCAGATACTTCAATATCGCGTTGTTGCTGAATGCGTGACTGTTCAATAGACTTATACTTTTCAATTTCACGGGTTTCGATGTCTTTGGTTTTTTCAATTTCAGCCGTTTCAATTGCGCGCTCTTTGGCAATTTCGGCTTCACGCTCTTCGCGGGCTTTATTTTCTTTTTGTTTAATGATTTCAGCTTTTTGATCGGCACGTTTAAACTCGAGTGACTGCTGCTGAGCGAGGCGAGCTTCTTCTTCCGACTTTTCGATTTCTAACGATTCTTTTTCTGCTTCAAGATTACGCTGTTCAATTTTGATGCGGTTTTCTTGTTGAATATCGTTGGTTTCTTTACGTTTTTCTTCAATGATTTTTGCTAAACGAGCACGACCTTCGGCATCAAATGCGTTATTTTCATTAAAAAATTGCAAGTCAGTTTGATCAAAACCCGTGAGCGACACAGATTCTAATTCTAGGCCGTTTTTCTCAAGGTCATTGGCGACATTATTCTGCACTCGCTGGACAAAGTCAGCGCGCTGCTCGTGCATTTCGGTCATGGTCATTTCGGCTGCAACGGTACGCAATACGTCGACAAACTTTGATTCCATTAATTTTTTAAGTTCTTCAACACGATTAGTGCGAGTGCCTAACGTTTGCGCTGCCATTGAAATCCCTTCGGCATTTGGCGCAACACGTAAATAGAAGTCGGCTTTTACATCCACGCGCATTCTGTCTTTGGTGATCAGGGCATCTTTTTGATTTTTTTCGACTTCAATACGCAAGGTATTCATATTGACCGAAATCGTTTCGTGCAGCACTGGCAGCACAATTGCGCCACCATCTTTAATGATTTTCTCACCGCCGAACCCGGTACGAACAAAAGCCATTTCTTTACTAGCTCGTTTGTACAGTTTGGCAAAAATAAGTCCAATAATAATCAATCCTAATACTGCTATGCCAGCAATAAGGAGGACAAAGCCGCTTCCTGAATCAAAGTTTGTTAACGTTTCCATTTAATTTCCTTTTAAATACAACTGTGTTTTATCAAAAAGTGTCATTGGAATGACATTTTTATTTTTAGGGTATATCTCAATAAGATATTTTTAGGTTAACTGAATCTGGTTGCTGTCCAGACTTTGCCTTGATGAGCGATGAGTACAACATCGACGCCTGGCAAAAATTCGACATCGTCGTGTTCTGGTTCAACTAACACGTAGTGTTTCTGCCCAAATGTGTCCCGAACCACCGCTTCTGTCGGCATGCCTTTTATTGCACGACCTTGGGTGATCTTGCCGACACAACCGCCAAGCGCATCAATTGATATTGCTGAGGTTTCGTTTTTAGGGAGAATATTGGCAATACCATTACCAATAAAGTGGCTTGAAAAAAACATTATGACTAACGCAACAGGTACGGTGATGATTTGGGGTAAGAAGCTGCCAAAAAGTTGTGAATAGCCAAAGTTAATCACATACCCTGCTATCGCAAAACTACTTAATGCTAATACAAACCAGATAAGTAACGGTAAGCGATTAAGACACAGCCAACCCAATATACCTGTCATACCGGTAACCGATACCGTGGTATCAACATCTGTATCGACATCGAGTGAAAACCAATTATCAAGTGCACTAAATACACTTAACCCTGCAATCATGGCGATGATTTCAAACATCCCCAGCATGACCACAATAACAAGCGCAATTGAAAAGGGTATATTTGCTTGAGCGACTAAAAAAGCCTGCATGGCTCCTCCATAAACCTAACGGGTTAAACTCCATTTGATTGTAAAATATCATGTTATTTTGCAAGAGGATATGAAACAGCAACACTTTTTAGAATATATTGCCTCTAGCTCAGTCAAACCAATGAGTTTAACCACGGGGTTTAGACAACATCAATACGCCACGCGCTAATATTATCTCGAGTCGGCCAATAGTGGCGATAATACCGACAATCTTCCATCAATGGGTTCGGTTATGGTTAACCCTAAAATATCAGCAATGAGTGGATACAAATGAATGTTTTCAGCATAGTCGACTGTCACATGATTAAATGCCGGCCCTTGAGCGTACAACACTGTGTTCATGTCGCTGATGACACTGGCATCATAACCGTGCTTGCCTATTACGCCAGCCCTCGCATCGGTGCTAGTAATGTAATGTTGATTACTGATTAATATTGCATCACCAATTGACGGATTATTGTTAAAGTGCAAAGAAGCGGGAATATCTTGTTGGCGATAAAATTGCAAACCAGGCACTTTTTGGGTTAACGCTTTTAAGGCATCTAAATCTTGTTGCTTATTCTCACCAGTGGCTGTGACTAATGAAAAAGCCGCATCGTTATTAAAGCTAAATCTAGCTTTTAACGCTTTATTACCCGCAAACAATTTATCGGTATACAGACGTTCAAATCCTGCAACATTCGCCATACCATGATCGGATGTAATAATCACATTAACCTTAAAAGGTAAGGCTTTTATTCCCGCTAAAAGCAGCCCTACAGCTTGGTCAACTTTCTGCACCGCTTGATAGGTGTTTGTAGACTCTGGGCCAAAAAGGTGGCCTGCGGTGTCTACATCTGAAAAGTATAACGTTACAAATTGTGGCCGCTGATCTTCGGCTAAATTAAACCACTGCAAAACCTGCTCGACTCTTTCATTGTTGGGAGCATTGTCACGATAAGGCAACCAATAATTTGGTCGCTGACCAGCAATTTTAGCTTCTGAACCTGGCCAAAAATAGGTGGCACTTTTTAATCCTTGCTGGCCCGCTAATGACCATAACGGCACCCCATGGTAAAAGCGGCCGTCAGTGACCGCTTGTTTAATATTCATGGCATAAGGCTGTTGCAAAACATGATTATAAAATCGATTTGACACTATGCCGTGATGAGCGGGGTAAAGGCCTGTCACTAAGGTGATGTGATTAGGAAACGTCACTGTCGGAAACGACGGCTTAAAACGAGTGATTGTGGCAGCGTGTTTAGCAAAATCAGTAAGGTGATTAGGGCTATGCAAGCTGTTGTAATCGTATCTATAACCGTCAATAGACACGAGTAATACATAGGGTTTTTCTGGTACTGCTGCTGTAGTGTTAGCTGATAAATAACAGCTCAATAAGCTAGTAAGCAATCCACATATAATAGCAATGACACGCATGATGATTCCCCATGATATATAAATATTAATGATATCAAATGAATATGACAATTTTATTGATTTTGATTCTATATTTATCAATATATAAAGCGCTGTCAATATGATGTCTACACTACAAATAAACCATGCTAATGACATTCCAGTGGCATTAGTATTGAAGATATACCCACAATAATGGATTCACCGCAGAACGTATCAATCACATGGCGAATAACCTAGCCACCCAACCTTATTAATTCGAGAAGATAAGCGTGGATCACGTAACCAAGACATTCTCAATAGGCTCAGGACGAGTGCGTGCATATTTTAACGATGAGCAGATTAAACAAAATAGAAGTGAATTTATTGTGTGATAACGACCAATAAATCATCCAGTGCTTTAGTGTAGTAGCCCTGCATATTTAGCAGCTGTTGAGTGTTGAGTAAGCAAAAAAAGAAAGCACTCCTCATTAAGCAATATTAGGCCGCTTTACCAGTGCCATTTTTTGTCAATATCTCTATGTCGTATTCTTACTAAAGCGGCGAATAAGCAGTAACGGATGAAATAAAATAAGCTATTGATTTTATGTGGATAAACTAAATAACATTGCCTTGTTTAATTCAATATATTTTGCAATACCTGGTTATAACAACACTTAATTAATCCGCCTTTATACAGCCTCTCCCTTCAGCACTCAGTAAGAATTAAAGATAATTTGTTATTAACGAGTAAATGGCTGACGTGAAACAGGCGATATTAATATATAGTTATAAGATAACCAATATGTTATTGGCATCACAGTGTTGGAGATTGGATGAAGTTAGACATTCTAAAATCACAAACTCAGTCCAGCATGCTCATGAAAAAACGAGCTAGAGTTGATTTTATTGTTGGTACATTATTCGTGGTAATCATGGTCATTTTGTCTTTCGCGTTTAATGTCGAATTTGTTGAATCAGTTTATGAATTTACTCGTAGCCACGAAAGCTGGGAAATGGATGAGTTGATTTTTAGCTTTTTATGGATTGCATTAACTGCAACTATTTATGGCATAAGACGAGTCATTGACATTAAATCAATTAACAAAGAAATCACCTATCACGCGTATTACGATTCACTAACTGGTCTTCCAAATCGAACATTAGCGCTGTCTCAATTAGATAAATTACTGCAAAATTCTCATAGAACATCAACGAGTATTGGTGTCATTTTTTTGGACTTAGACGGCTTCAAGGATGTTAATGATTCATACGGCCATGAAGCGGGCGACATACTCATTAAAAAGGTGGGTGAAAAGCTAGCTTCGATTATAAGAAATGATGAGATAGTGGCTCGACTTGGCGGCGATGAATTTTTAATAATTGCAGGTTTTCCTCAAGGAACAACCAATATAGAGTCACTGATTAATCGGCTCTTTAAGTGTCAAAACGAACCATTTAGCATCAATAGTCGCAGCATTGATATGAGCTTCAGCATGGGTGTCGCACTTTCACCACAGCATGGTAACTCCGTTCAAGAATTATTAATTGCAGCAGATTGTGCAATGTATGAAGCAAAACGTAATAAACTGAATACAGCTTGTTACTATACCGATGAAATAGGCCAAAAAATCTCTGAACGCTATCGACTATCCGCGCAACTTAAGCTGGCCATTCAAAACGAACAACTATATTTAGTCTATCAACCTATCGCTTGCGCTGTGTCTGGAGCAATAGAGGGTTATGAAACACTGATACGCTGGAATTTGCAAGGAACACATATTAATCCAGAACTGGTTATTAACCTTGCTGAAGACATTGGTCTATCGGAAGACTTTTTTAAATGGCTGCTAAAAACAACGTTGGCAGAAGGAAGTCGGTTTTTAAAACGAGATCAATTTATCGCGATAAACGTATCAGTTAAACAATTTTTAGACGTAAATTTTCTGGTTAACACTCAAAAAATCATCTCTGCATTTGATCATATTAATATTGAGTTTGAGATTACAGAAAGCTCGTTAATCGCAAATTTTACAGAAACAACCAACAGAATTGACGCACTTAATACGATGGGCATTAAAGTCATGATTGATGATTTTGGGACAGGTTATTCGTCATTAAGCCGACTAAAACATCTAAAAGTAGACAAAATTAAAATTGATCGTGAATTTTTAAATGATGCTGTTAATGATAAAAAAAGCGCAGGGATTTATGAAAGCATTGTCGCACTTGCTCATAAACTCGATATTGATGTTGTTGCTGAAGGGGTTGAAACCAAAGAGCAGCTAGATTATTTACGTCAATTTAAGCCTATTTTTTTACAAGGTTATTTATTCCAAACACCTAAAATAAGCACTGAACAAACATCTGAAATTATCATTAAAGACATCATTTTACACACTTAGTACCTGTTCATTGCTCTTAAAGAAAAACAGATATATTACTGTAAATTATCACAATGGAGCCACCACCTAAAAATAGCCCAAAGTGCTTATTATCCAATGATAGATTTCGCTACATCCCCGTCTAGAGCTAACTGAATACTTCACCTTATTCGATGATATAACAGGCATTAATTTTACTGCCCCCTTTCACTCATCTACTTTGTACGACTTAACCTAAATTGCATATAGGCAGCTGTAATTCCATTGGCATCTTCGATTTGTGGGTAATGTCCCAGCGTAGACAGTTCGGTTACATCTGCATGAGGAATCAATTTACGATAATGATCGATCATGTGTTGACCAGAGATCGGATCTTTAGCTCCTGCGATCAACTTGATCGGTATTGCACTATTGATAATAGCCCCTACCCAACGTTCACGATGTTGTTTACGTTGGGTGATATAGCTAATGACTTTATGCATTACCGCGATACCATTATTGTGATTAAGCAATTGCCATAATGTGTCAATAACCTGTGGCGTAGGTGGTGTCGATGGCCCAAATATACCTTGTAAACTCGCGGCAAATTTTTGTTTACTCATTAGTTTGACTACCACGCTCCCTAATGGAGACAGTAGCAAGCTTTGAATAAGCAAAGGTTTGTGGGTTTCTGGGAACAAACCTCCATTAAGAAAACACACACTGTTGATGCACAATGTACTGCTGCCATCAAGTTGTCTTGCTAATAATTCTTGCGCGACTGTATCACCGTAGTCATGGGCTAAAATATGATAATGGCTAACGCCAAACTGCTGTAAAACAGCTTCATAAATATCGGCTTGCTGACTGATTAAATAATCAACATTTTTGGGTTTGTCTGAAAATCCAAAACCCAACATATCAAGAGTTACCACAAAATAGTGTTGAGTTAACTCATGCCACATACCTTCCCAATCCCAACTTGCGCTAGGGTAACCATGAATTAGCAATAACGCTGGTGCCGTTCTATCACCCGCTTGACGAGTAAAGATCTGCTGATCGTTAATAGACAAAAATTGCCCCTGCTGTTGCCACTCGCACAGTTCGATCATGACGATATTTTCCGCTAAATAATGAGTTTAGAAAACAGAATCACACATCATCCCCATATTGGCTAGTCTGTTTTTATGGAAATTAATCCATAAAAATTAACTTAATTACACTTAAATTAATGATAAATAGATACTTAAATTAGCCAGCATTTTTCGTTCCTTTAAATCATCACGAAAGTAGTATTCCCTTCTTATTGCGGTCTGCTAATTCTTAATCTAGTCATAAGCACTTAACCTCCTGCTAATTTCTTGCCTAATTAACGGGAGCGGGTGCTATGATTCCATCTCGTTTAACTTCAACCAAACGACATGTTCAGTTAACTTATTCATTTTCATGAATAGGCTATTAACCATCTGTTATTAGCCTATCCATTTTAACTGATTAACATCGCGAGGAACGTCAGTGTTAACAGATCCATTGTTTTGGTTAGTCGCTATTCCAGCGGTATTAATCACCGGGATGTCAAAATCAGGCTTTGCTGGCGGTGCAGGCGGATTAACCGTGCCTTTACTTGCCTTGGCCATTAGCCCAGCAGCAGCCGCGGCAGTGATGTTACCGCTATTGGTTTACATGGACTTTCTAAGTGTGCGCTCTTGGTGGGGAAAACAAAATACGACCCAACTGTGGATTTTGTTGCCTGCGGCCATTATCGGTATTGTGGTGGCTTATCTGCTATTTGATCAACTTAACGAGCAGTATTTACGCGGCTTATTAGGGGTTATTTCGTTAGGATTTGGTGTTTATGGTTTGACATTAGGAGAATGGTCACAACGAAAACCATCCTCTTTTATCGGCCGAGTTTGCGGCACAATTGCTGGCTTTACCAGTTTTGTTGCTCATGCCGGTGGGCCACCATTAAATGCCTATTTAATCCCGCTGCGTTTAGTTAAAACAGAATACTTAGGCACTGCGGTGGTATTTTTTGCAGTAGTGAATGCTGTGAAGTTAATTCCCTACAGCATGCTAGGACAAATTAACCTTAGTAATTTATTAATCTCTGCATCATTGGCGCCCATTGCCTGGATTGGGGTAAAACTCGGACTGCGCATTCAAGATAAGTTTGATGAAAAACAGTTTAAAAAAATCATCCTCAGTTTAATGATCGTGGTAGGTTTACGCTTATTGTGGACGGCACTGATACCATAATTGATGTGGTAATATTTATGTATCGCGTTGATTCATAAATTGAGCTATCAAATTGAGCCATCCAATTTAAATCATCGTAATATTTGATACCGCTATAACAAGCCCAACAATATAAATAAGGTAAAATATGAGTGCTGATAATCGCTATTTTTATGAACCCAGCAAAGGTCATGGTCTGCCACATAACCCACTTAATGCCATTATAGGCCCACGTCCCATTGGTTGGATTGCCTCTCGCAATGCTCAAGGCCAGCGAAATCTAGCGCCTTATAGCTTCTTTAACTGCTTTAATTACGATCCGCCAATTATCGGCTTTGCCAGTACAGGTTGGAAAGACAGCGTCGCCAACATTGTTGAAACTGGCGAGTTTGTATGGAACTTAACTACCCGCAGTTTAGCCGCGCAAATGAATCAAACCTCTGCAGCATTGCCCGGTGGCACTGATGAGTTTGAATTTGCTGGATTGACACCAATAGCAGGCAACATTGTTAAGGCTGACCGCATTGCACAAAGCCCGGTCAGCTTCGAATGCAAACTGTCGCAATGCATTCAGTTAACCGCAGCTAATGGTGACAAAATTGATACTTGGTTAGTGCTTGGTGAGGTTGTAGCTGTACACATTGAAAAACACTTGCTGAGCCCAGAAGGCATTTATCAAACAGCATTAGCTGAGCCTGTTTTGCGCGCAGGTGGACCATCGGCTTATTATGGTATTTCCGACGAACAGCGTTTCGACTTACATCGCCCGACTTTATAAGTATCTATACCAATCCTATGAAACAAATAAGGCTACCATTGGTAGCCTTAAATCACTTTAGAATCAGTTAAAGCTGATGATTAGAACTGGTAATGTAAACCCAATGCAATCTGTTCAATCTCAGCATCAATATCATCAATATAACCATATTCATCAATATCAAGATCACCTTTGCTCATATCGTAGCTTAAACGCAGGTTTAGGTGCTCAGTCAATGCAGCATTAATACCCACACCATAGGTAAAACCAATACCAGAAGCAGTAAAATCATCATAATAACCATCTACAACAACGGCCATTGATGCGAAACCCACTTTAACGAAACCCGAAAATGTCTCATTAAAATGCAGAGTAAATGTTGGTGTAAAGGTCAGCGCACCGGCAACAACATCAAAATCGTCTTCACCTACGTTGGCCGCAAAAAAATTGCTTTCTAAGCCAAACCAGTCATTAAACTGATAGCCACCGTAAACACCGAAGCCTGTTGCTGATTCAGAACCACTGGCATCATCTGAACCAAGTTCTGTTTTATTCACCGCACCACCAATATAAAAACCACTGCTATCTGATGTTGATAAGCTTGTATCTGTGTTGGCAAAAGCCGGAGTAACTAAAATCGCGCACAATATTGTGGCTAGAAGAGACATTTTGTACATCATTGTTCCTTAATGATATTTGAAAAAACGCAGAATAGTAGCATGTAATATTATTCTGTAAACAATTAATAATATTAATCTTTTAGGCTAGTTGATGTCGGTATCGTATTGACTTAATACACTATGATTGATAACGCAATTCTGCTTTATATTGGTACGAAATGAAGTGATTGACTCACACTATAGAAACAAAAGTTGGACAGGACTAACTTGATGATGTTGAAACTATTATCAGGGCGGAAATTTCAAGCTTCACAAATGTAAAACAAATAAAAACCCCAAGAGACAATCAACGTTCGATTGGCATTTGGGGTTTTATGTTAGCGATTAAACCGTAAGCTACAGGTTAACGCCTAATGCTTTTACCGTTTCGATATTAATGTATTTATCAGTTGGTAAGTTATTATCATTTTGGAAAGCATTTACCGCTTTAATGGTATCAACACCAACAACACCATCGATTTTACCTGGGTTATAACCCTTCGATGCTAACGCCTGTTGTAAATCGGTAATGGTCGAACGTGTCATGTTGGTTTCACATAAGATTGGACGCCATTCCATAAAGCCATCTTTATCGATACGGCTCAGCGAAACGGTTTCAAACTCTGCAGGCACTTCAGAACGCATCTCTTTAGCAGCAGAGACTAACTTAGTGACACTCATCGTTTCGTATTTTGCAGCAACATCTATGCGTTTAGTCGATGCAGGGCTTACTACGACACGGCGACTAACCGTTTCAAATTCAGCTGGCGTTTCTGTCAAACAGATCTTGTTACCCGTGCGAGTTGCTTTGGGATGTTCCTCGTTATGCACGTCATGCCAAACAAATTCAACATCAGCAACTTTTTGAGTTACCTGAATATTTTTATACTTAGCAGGAATTTGTGTGCGCACTTCTTTTGCTTCGCTCACTAATTCTTGTACACGTACTGTTTCGTATTCTGCAGGAATATCGACAGTGCGTGATGTAGCAGGTGAAACTAGCACTCGTTTTGTGAGTGTTTTATAAGTGGCTGCCACTTCAACTAAACACATGATTTCGCCAGTCGCTTCATCAATTTTCTGGATTGGGCCAACGCCTTTTTTCCAAATATTGTGAGCTGGTACGTCGACAACATCTTCAGTAACAGTCTCATATTGTGCTGCCACTTGCTCCATGCGAGTACTGGCTTCTTTAACTAAAATACGCTTCTCAATCCAACGAAATTCAGCTGGGAGAGTTTCAACCACATCATAGGCTTCAGCAATAAGAACCGACTCACCTTTTTGCTCATAACGTGCAGGCATGTAATGTTCATGGAAACACATACCAGCAGTTGCATTATTTAGGTTAATGCCGTGCTCTGTAGCCGCTTTTAGTAATTCAGCACTTGCAGGCGCACTGCCTTTACGTAGGTCGACTAACCATTGCGAACCCGCCGCACGAATTAACTTTTTCTCGGTCACAACATCATAAGTAGCTGGTAAGGCGACCATGTTAAAGCTAGCAGGTTGTACCTCAATGGTTTCAGTTACTTGCTGGTATTGTGCTGGCACAATACTCACGTTTTCACTAGCTTCCTTTACCATTAAAGTTTCGGTGTAATTTTCGTATGTAGGTTCTACCCATACACGCGCGTAACACTCACCTGGCTTAGCGTTAGGTGGAAGTAATTCGCCCTCTGGACTGGTTTTAACAACTAAAGCATCTTGCGCTTCTGCTTCACGCTTGGCGACCGCTTTCTCTCTTTCTAACAAAGCACTGTTTCGTTGCGATAATTCTTCAGCGTTATATACAGATACATTAGCGGGTTGTGACAAGTTACTACATGCAGTCAATAAAATAGCAGCAGAAATTGTACTCAGTTTGAAAATGGTTGTCTTTGCAGTTGCCATGATTACTCCTGGATAAATTTGGCGGATTTGATACTAATTTGTAAATATTTGTTACATTTTGAGAACAGGATACCGTCAATTTAATGACTATTCAACAACGCAGACTTAATTATCAAATAGAATATAAACAATAGGTTGTGTAAAAGCACAATGTTTCAGCCATTATATTGACTTTATTTTGAAGATAATCCAATCGTAATTGAAACAATTAAATGTTAAAAATATGTTTCAAAACAATTGCTAGTTCGATTATTAAAACAATCAAAAAAAATCATCGCCTAATATTTTTCAGCTTGTTTTATGAGCATTTCTAATAAGGGGCATTAATTTAGTTTTTTTCATTATCGTGAATGAATATTGATAAAAATACCCATGAAGATGTTTTATGGCAGCGACTGAGCTAAAAATGAAATGCCAATATAAAGATAAATCCGAACAGGATAATTTATCATCGAGGTATCAATAAAACAGAAGACAGCACGAATTAAAGAGATTAATAATGCAGCCTCATAAAAATGAATTCGAAATATTTGTTATTATTCACCCCAAAATCACGAATACTAGACACCTTTGTATATTCCAGACTATATTTTACAGCGTGTTAGCCTCGCAATTGATGCTTCGGCCTTAACTCATATTGAAGCGATTCAACCGCTTTGGGGTGGTTATGGTCAGTTATTTAGGGCTTATGTAACGGGTAAATCGTACTCGTCAGTGATTGTGAAATATATCTGTTTACCTCAACAGGAATCGCATCCTAGAGGTTGGAATACGCCACTGTCGCATCAGCGTAAATTGCAGTCGTACCAAGTGGAAGTGAATTGGTATCAGCACTATGCAAATCTTCATACACAGCAGAGATTCAGTCCTCTGCCGCGTTGTTTGTATGTAGACCAACAAGCCAATGAAACCCTGTTAGTGTTACAAGACTTGCATACCCTGGGATTTACTCAAGTAAGAAAAACCACCACATCTGAAACCGTACTCGCGTGCTTAACGTGGTTAGGGCATTTTCATGCTAAATACATGCACGTAGAGCCAAAAGGGCTTTGGCCTGTCGGCACATACTGGCATCTAGATACACGACCAGACGAGTTAGCCGCTTTAGCCGACAGCCCACTTAAGTCGGCAGCCCATCTCATCGACGATGCCTTGAAACAATGTCCATTTCAAACCTTGGTGCATGGCGATGCCAAATTAGCTAACTTTTGTTTTAGTCAGGATGACCATGCTGCAGCAGTCGATTTTCAATATATCGGCCAAGGTTGCGGCATGAAAGACGTGATCATGTTGTTAAGCAGTGTATTGAACTATCACGAACCAGAAGCGTTAATTAATGGCTATCTTAATCATTATTTTGCCGCGCTAACCCAAGGCCTAGCCGAATGTCATCCGCTAATCAATCCGCTTGAGGTACAGCAGGCATGGCGACCTTTATATTGTTTAGCCTGGGCTGATTTCCAGCGTTTTATTAAAGGTTGGAGTGTTGAGCATTTCAAAATCAACCTATATACCGAAGCGCTAACCGAGCAAGCGATAAAACAACTCACCACAGCTTAACGCTCATTATTGCTGATTAATTAACCACCTAAAGGCTATTATCTTATCCCAATTGGCTAAGGCTGCTATTGCCGTCTACAGTTGATAAACACTGTAGTATTTGTTGTCATCCATCGGTTATTTATTACCAACAAACACTGCAATCCTCTGTCTAATTCGAGTAAACATAGCTTCGTTTTGGGTTTGTATAAACAAAGCCATAAGCTAGGAAGTCACCATATGGAAAGTCCGTTTACGTATATTTTAATCACCTTGTTTTTTTCTAGCATTCTGCTGTCGATAATCTTTTTCATGACCTGGCAAACCATGGGTAAGCAAAAATATGCGTTGATGTTTTCTTTGTCTTTTTTAGCCTCGACTGTACTGTGGGCTAATAGTTTATTTAAAAGCCTATTTCTTTCTCATAACCTGTATTGGATGATCGGCTGCAGTGTATCCATGCTGTCGGTGGTGCTCGGGACATGGGGACATTGTTTACGCACTAACACTAAAATCCACCCTGCAACATTGCTTGGCCTAGGCGTATGTGGGATGGCGCTAACCTATTACTTTACTTATATTAGCCCACATCTAGGCTTAAGAATGTCGTTGTATTTATACGTTGATGTGCTGTTGTTGATGATCACTAGTGTGGTGATTATTAAGCATCGCACCAAATCACGGCCAGCCGAAATTGGTGCGTCGTTAATGCATTTCATATTTGCCATGTGCATATTTGTTGCAGCGAGTATCGCGCTATTCCAAGGTAAAGAGATGGATGTGGAACTTATCAAGCTCTACGCCATTGTTAACTTTACCGCCCTACCTGCGGCTTATGTTGGTATGTCAGTATTTGTGATTTATATGCTGGCTTCTGATTTGGCCGAAGAAATGAAGTTGCTGGCGATGACAGATTCATTGACTGATTGCTTTAATCGTCGGGGATTTTATAGCCACGCAAAACAAAAATTACTTGAGCTACAAAAGCAGCCGCAACATGCATGCCTCATTTACTGGGATATTGATAAGTTTAAAGCCATTAACGATCAGTTCGGCCATGCTGGCGGCGATCAAGTATTAATCAGCATTACCCAGTTAATTAAACAACATATAAAAAAAGACGACTTAATCGGCCGCATGGGCGGTGAAGAGTTTGTTATATTGATCGAGCGCAGCAATTATCAAGAGTCTATCAATGTTGCCGAGCGATTAAGAGCCATGATTAACCAAACACCTATTGTTTATTGCGGCCAGCAAATTAGCGTAACCGCCAGTTTTGGGGTCGTTGAACTCAGTAACCAAGACATAACGATAGAGCAAGCTATCGATCTCGCCGACAGTGCGTTATATCAAGCCAAAAGCAGTGGCAGAAACAAAGTGGTGTTTAGCTAACCTCCGTAAAGGATAACTAACCCTTTGTGAATCGAAGCCACTGCCTAAAACGATGAACGATTGCCCAGATTAAGAGAAGGTTAGTTAACTTCTATTCGAATATTATCGCTTAATGTTTCAAGCTGGGAAATTAACAGTGCGATAGTCACATTCTCCGGTAATCTTAATGTCAGCTTAGCGCTGTACACCGTTTTACCTAAACTAGTGACTTGTACACGGTAACATTCTTGGTGGTCTACGCTGACTTCAAGATCCGCTAAAATTTGATTCATGTCATGGGTTAAGCCTGAGCGATCATTGCAATCTAAAGTGAGTTTACATTCTGGCGATAGATGTTTAGCTTCATGATCGTACTCAGCGTAGACAAACGTTAATTGTGAAAACTGCTGTTCTAATGCTTGTTTTAACGCCGCTTCTTTATCGACATCTATCATTACCCGCATCATGGCCACAAATTGTCCGTCGAGTTTAATGACTTTACTGGTTTCCCAACTTGCGCCTATTTCACGGCTAACTTGAGCAAGTGATTGCAGAAGATTGGGCTTTAAAGTCCCTAATACAGTAGTGATAAACCTATGTTGCATATAACCTCCGATACCAATAAACCACAATGATGTTGGTATATTTAATGTGGTTTTAATTAAAGCCTAACTACAGACTAGCTATCACGCGAAAGCACGTCTGTGGTCTAGGACACAAATCAAACAAATGAGTTGTCATCAGCGACCAAACATAGCGATAGATTATGTCATCGAGCAGGTGAAAATGGTTGGTATAATGCTCAACGTTATAGCAGAAGAGAGCCGGAGTTAGTCATAAATTATTGACCATAGAGATGATTTTTGCTGTAAATGTTATTTTTGCAAGCCACAACAAACTTAGTGAATTTGTATCGCTTACATCACAGAATACTCCGCATCAGTCACCACTTAACCGCCCTAGTGAATAGCAGAACAATGCTATTTTTGATACCTGTCGCACTAACCGCAACAACTTGCACAATATCACCTCACTCGCATGTGCTTTCAGTATCTGTTTGAATTTAAATAACTTATTGGAAAAATTAAGTTTAGTTTTACACTGTTAAATACAAAATATAAATTAAGTCATTGTTTTTAATAATGAATAACTTGCTTTACGATTAGCTATTCATCCCTATTGCTGCTTATTGCTACCCGTAGACGCTTTCTCTAAAATGCGCGCCTTGCCCAATCGGGGTGTAAATTAATCTTTAGCGACGTTATATCGGCGTTAAAACTTTCCATTAAGGGAACATGATGTCTACAAAATTAGCGAATCCTGCGCCATTAGGATTAATGGGCTTTGGCATGACAACCATACTGCTCAATATTCATAATGCTGGCTATTTTCCAATTGATTCGATGATCCTCGCAATGGGGATTTTCTACGGTGGCATTGGCCAAGTGATTGTCGGTATGATGTGCTTTATGCGTGGCGACACCTTCGGCACCACCGCGTTTACTTCATACGGCTTATTTTGGTTAACCTTAGTGGGTATTATTTTAATGCCAAATATGGGCATAGCCGCCAGTCCAGCACACTTTATGGGTTGGTATTTAACGCTGTGGGGCACCTTTACTGCCTTTATGTTTGTGGGATCGTTACGTTACCCTCGGGCAAAACAAGTAATATTTGGTTCATTAACCATCCTGTTTTTCTTATTGGCCGCACGCGACTTTACCGATAATGCACTGCTTGGCACTATTGCAGGATTTGAAGGTATTTTTTGCGGAGCAAGCGCTATTTACTTTGCCATGGCCCAAGTGCTTAACGCTGAATATGGTCGCACTATTTTACCTGTTGGGGAGTTAACTCAGACTAAAGCTCAGGTTCAGCCCCAAGCAACTGAAGCGGAAAAAGTAACCTTACACTCGGTTAAAGCATAAATAACCCGAGCTCGGGTTAAATACTTAACAGGTCGATGCATTGCATCGACCTTTTTGTTTGCATAAATTAATGCACCAAACGACAGCCACACACGGTATTACTCGGCTGAAATAAAACCACTGCATAATCTTTTGTTTCATCGCGCTCCAATACCTGAAGACTTAATGAGTGCATACCATTCTTGTTTAAATTTATTCCGCTAACATACGACAAATATTCATAATGTGCCGGTATATCGAGACTGCCCCCGCCTAAATACTCTTGTTTAGTGGTCACTGAAATATCGTACATTTGCCTTTGAGCATCAATTCTATTCACTCTACCCGTCATCGCTAATGTGCCAGCTGAATTGCCCTCTAAGTCATAATAGCGGTAATTAATTTGGGCTAAACCATCTTTAGAAACGAGATCGACCAATAAATAATGATCGCTATCTGCAGCGCCAACTTCATGATTAAACAGTTCTGAACTGCAGCTCAGCATAAAACTCGGAGTCTTGGATGTTAACGAGTAAATGCCGCCAATACTGGCCAGCAAACACAATAGAATGACAATATTGATTACCCATAATCCTTTTCTTGCCATTGTACTAATGCCCCTGAGATCGATGAGATGAAGCGAGTCGAACAGGTAATGAGTCGCAAATGTTCACTTGTTCAAGCCATGCTGAATTGATAAATCGCTTAGGTTGGCGTAAGTCGCTAATTTTTAAATTACGAATAATAGACTGGCCCAAATAATCACCTCTGAGGGTAATGTTCAGTACTTGCTTGTCATGAGATAACGATAAAAAAGCTTTATTCCATACCATTTCAGCACAACCTAATAAACTTTGTGTGAGCAGTTGTCCTTGACCAATCAGTAACTCATTATTGGTGTTTGAAGGTGAATACAGAATCACATCGACTTGCTGGCCCGAATCTAAAGTCACTGTTTCAATGCTAAGCGGCATGGTTGGATTGATAGAATGGCCAAATTGATTAAACCACCATAGGCTTACCAGCGACACGCTAACAACTGCAATGACCACCAGCAAAGCTTGTAATGGCCGAATGACTACGCGGGCTAATTTATTGTCGGTTTCTTTACGGGCACGATGATGCCTCAGCAAATAGCCTTGGCCTTTTACTGTTTCGATAAGCGTTTCATATTGTGGTCCAAGAAAAGAGCGTAAGGTAAAAATAGCCCTTGCGACTGACGCTGAACTCAAATGTGAATCGTCTTCATGACCCGACTCTAATAATGGTTTAGCAACAACTTTCCCTTGATACTCGACCAATAATGTCAGCACATGTAACTCGGCTCTGGGAAGATGCCACACCACTCCGGTTTCCTGGTTAATTAACTCCCCTTTGTCGACACTGAACCTGCAATGTCCCAATTGCATGTAGACCGCCTCAATAATTGACCTAACTTCGACATACTGAAGTGTATGCATAAAATCTTATGAAATCTGTGATCCTTATACCTAAGCGCTTTATTCCTTAGTAAAAGTAAGTCTTTAAATGTGCAAACTGATAAATTTGCGAGCGACATCACGTCATTTCATGATTTTAAAAACACACTAAACGGCTGCAAAAATGCATAAATGTGCAAAATAGTGAGACTCACATCACAAAAGCCTATGACGTTAAGCACATTCAGCTTCAATAAATCGATGCCACAATCACTAAAAAACCTCATTTCAAGCCGCTATTTTTATCTGTCTTGAATCACATCTTTAATTGCTCCATTGCTTATTGTTACCACATCAAGTTGCTAACCCATTTTTACTAGCAACTCAAAACCCCCAACACTAGAGATTGGGAATAATAAAATAACGATGAGTAAAGGGTGATTATTATGAGCATAAACAGACGTCAAGCATTGACACAAATTATTGGTTTAAGCACTGCAGCAGCTGGGGCAACGTTATTAGGCACATCTGCATTTGCTGCCACAGACGCAGATGGCAACTACCGTTTAGAACTTGGTGAAAAACTTAAATATGCGCCACTTGATGCGATGCAAACAGCAAAACTTGCCTATGAAACGGGTGGCGGTTGTATGCACCAAGTATTTCACGCCATTGTGACTATGCTAGCGGCATCTGGCAGCGTAGACGCCAGTAAGTTTGCCACTATCCCTACCGCATTAGCAGGTTATGGTTGGGCAGGCGTAGTTGGCCAGGGAACATTATGTGGCAACCTTAATGCTGCCGGTATGTTGATTAATTTCCTTGACGATATTAATGGTCAAAACAGCGCCATTATTGGTGCATCGTTCCGTTACTACGAAACCAACGATTTACCGTTATCATCTGCTGAGTTCATTGCGGGGATTGGTTCTACAGCCGATAAATCACTCGAAGTAGGTAAAACCTCTATTGCCAACAGCCCACTGTGCCATTCATCTATTAGTAATTGGTCTGCGGCATCTGGAAAGCCTTTTGCATTAAAAGGTGAACGTTGCAAACGCCTCTCTGCCAGCATGGCTTTTTATATTGTTGATTTACTCAATCGTGCCTATGGCGGTGAAGATATTTCAGTATTAGCAGAAGCAAAACCGTCTGTAGAAGCGCAAGCATGTCAGTCTTGTCATGGCGTTACCGAAACTATGGGCTCTGCAGCCAGCGTGAAAACAGATATGGAATGTACCACTTGTCACACAGGGCATTACAATTAAGGAGCGCATCATGAAGGTTAAATATCTTAGCGCCATATTAGCGAGTTCATTGTTAATCTTTGGCTGTAATAGCGACAATGATGACGAAGTTGTCACTGAGCCACCGGTGGTAGTTATTCCCCCTGTTGTTGTGCCACCAGTAGTCGTTGTACCGCCTGTTATTGATGGCGTGAGTATTGATGATGCCAGCACTGTGGTGGTTAAACTCGACACATTTGACTCGACCACTGGCGCACTATCATTCACCGTTGCCAATAGCGAAGGTGAAGCGCTGACTAACGTAGCCGATTACGATATTGTGTATTTTGGTTTTCCTGACCCAGCCTCACCGTCCATAAAGCCTAAGGCTTGGAAACGTTGGCATGTCACTCAAAACTATCAATGTGATAGTACAGCCACCGACAGCTGTACAGGCACATTAGAAGCGACAGATACTGCGGGAAAATATACTTTTAATGTGAGCGATCTCGACTTACAAAGTAAAGCATCGGCAAATGCTGAAATGATTTATAAGGTTGCGGTCCAAATTAAGGGCGCGCTTGCCAGTAATGAAATTGAGTTGATTGACCCTAGCAATTAATCATCATTCAGCCTCCCCCCGGCTAATGGCGAGAGAAGACCACTTGTGCTCATTAGCTTCAGGCTATTTGTCGCAGTATTACACTGCGGCTCTTTTTATCATTTTCGCAGCACGGCTTGAATATACAAAACTGGGTATGCACCGCTTAGATAAACAGTTTAACGCTGTACAGCTGTGAATATTGAAAACAAAAAAAGGGTTTCAGCAGCGCTGAAACCCTTTTTTATTCAACACTGGCTACTGATAAATTTAACGAAGCTGCTGCATTAAGTATGCGTAAACCATTGAACTTAACTCGGCGGCCTGGGTATTGTCTGCCGCGCCAGCATGGCCACCTTCAATGTTCTCAAAATACAACACATCTATGCCCATGTCTTCCATTTTCGCCACCATTTTACGCGCATGCGCTGGGTGTACACGGTCATCACGAGTTGACGTGGTAAAGAACACTTTAGGGTATTTAACCCCTTGTTTTAAATTGTGATATGGCGAATAGGTTTTAATGTAATCCCACTCTTCTGCGATATCAGGATTACCGTATTCGCCCATCCAACTGGCACCAGCCAATAACTTGTTATAGCGCTTCATATCCAACAATGGCACCTGGCACACTACAGCGTTATACAGTTCAGGACGACGAGTAAATGCTGCGCCCATTAACAAACCACCGTTACTACCACCTTGAATACCAAGATGCTTGCTTGACGTAATTTTGCGCGCAATTAAGTCTTCGGCAATGGCTTCAAAGTCTTCATACGCTTTATGACGATGTTGCTTTAACGCTGCTTGATGCCAAGCTGGGCCGTACTCTCCACCACCGCGAATGTTAGCCAGTACATAAACACCGCCCTGCTCTAACCAGTTTTTACCAATAGTGGCCGAATAGGCTGGTAAGCGCGATACTTCAAAACCGCCATAACCATAAAGTAATGTAGGGTTACTACTATCGAGTTTAATGTCTTTAGCCATCACCACAAAATAAGGCACTTTTGTGCCGTCTTTTGACGTCACAAAGTACTGTTTTGTGACAAACTTATCGGCGCTAAATTGTTGCGGCATAGCTTTAATTTTATCGGCTTTTAAGCTTGCACCATTTAAGCGATATAAACTGGCTGGTTCTAAAAAGCTGGTGTAATTAACAAAAAAATCATCACTATCACGTTCAACATCAAACACACTTAAGGTGCCATTGGCTTCAAATGGCACAGGTTTGCTTTGCCACTCACCTTTATCGTTTTGCATGTATCGTACAAGCTTGCTTTTTACATCATCTAGCCAAGTGACAAAAATGGCATTCTGGCTAAATGCGACTTGTGAAATTGAAGCATGCTTCGTTGGCGATACCAGTTCACTAAACTCCGGTTTTTGCGCAATGAGTTTATCAACAGGTGTATAAACAATGGCGCCTTGTTTGAAAGACCCTTTGGGGGTGACTAAATCGCTTTTTAACTCTATATATAGCTGACCTTTAAAGTAACCTTTTAAATCGGCATCTTCAGGAATAGGCAGCGACACTAACTTACTATCTTGATAAACATAATGTTTAGCGGTGTAAAAGGTTAAACTTTCGGTGACGATATTCAGCGGTGTTTTATCATCAAACATCACATAACCCGACACGGCAACGGAGGCTTTATCGCCTCTAAACACTAATTTGGCTGCAGACAACGGTGTGCCACGTTTCCACAATTTAACCACGCTTGGATAGCCTGAATCCGTCATGCTTTGTGCATCACCAAAATCAGTTCCGACAAACACGGTATCTTTATCAATCCAGCTTAACCTTGACTTAGCTTCAGCCAATACGAATGGCTTTTGGGTGCTGTCAACAAACGCTTTTGCGGTTAAATTAAATTCACGCACCTCAGCGGCATCTGCCCCCCCACGTGACAACGACACAAAGCAGCGCTCGTTTTGTGGGTATTGACATTCAATGCCTTTAAACACCCAATTAACCCCCTCGGCTTTACCAAGGGCATCGATATCAAGCACGGTTTCCCAGTTGGGTTCAGCCTTAGCATATTCCGCTAGTGTGGTACGACGATAAATCCCACGCTCGTGGGTTTCGTCTTTCCAAAAATTATACAAATAATAGCCAATACGAGTGGCATAAGGAATACGGGCTTTATCGTTTAAAATCTCTAGGCTGTTTGACACCAAGTTATCAAAACCTGAGTAAGCCTTAATGTGAGTTGCAGATACGGCATTTTGCTGCTTAACCCACTCCATAGGCTTGGCGCCTTCAACATCTTCTAACCAAATATATTTGTCTTCTTCTGCATTCACTGGTGTTGCCATTGTCATCGCACTCGCTATACATAGGGGTATGATTCGCTTAAGCATTAAAAATTTCCTTTTTGTTATTTGCTCGCGGCATTTTACTAGCATGCATCTACTTTATAGGATCCATGTAGATGTTCAATCGATAAGGAGAGCAAACTGTAACAGGCAAGCCCCATAACAGAGCAAATTATTGCTAGATTATCATGCCAATTTGGTCGACTAAGCAGGTATAATGTCGCGCTAAACATTGTTCTACCCATTCAAACAAATAAATACAGGCACCAACATGGCCAAAACCGCAGCAGCATTACATATATTAGTTAAACATCAGACTCAGGCTGAAGACATCATCAAGCAGCTTAATAATGGTGCTAAATTTGATGTATTAGCCAAAAAGCACTCTAGCTGTCCTTCGGCCAAAAGCGGCGGTAATTTGGGCGAGTTTAAAAAGGGGCAAATGGTGCCACCATTCGATAAAGTCTGTTTCAACGGCGAGCTCATTACGCCACACCTCGTCAAAACTAAATTTGGCTGGCATGTGGTGAAGGTACTTTATCGCACCTAGCAATCGTCGGTCTGAGGAATAGCGCGTCGACAATAGTCGCGCTTAGAATCAATCACACATAAGATGAATGAGTCCAGAGCAGTCTAGCGATAAGATAAGAGATTAACGGTTTTCATCCGTGATATTTCAAGGCGAAAGTGGGCTTGATATCAACGCCCACTTTTCAAAACACCAACGACTTACAATATTTACTTGCGCAGTTTGATCGACAACTCTCCATCACGAATTTGAATATCATCTACACCATCAGCAAAAGCATTCCAAAAGCCGCGATCGCCAAACTCACCGACCAAATTGACGTTTTTCATGTTTCCTAGCCACGCATTCGGAATAGGCACGCCCATTAAGCTCACGCCAACTAGCGCAACAACTGGACGACGATTAGCATCAAGATGAATATCAAGCCCAGTATTCACGCGTAAAATCTCCCCAGCCATAATCGGAAAGTCGTCTGGGATCGGGATCAGCATTTTGGCACTGGCTAAGTTATCAGAAAAATCAATCGCTACACGCCGAGCAAAATCAGGATTACGGCCAATCATCGAATTCACTTCTTTCTCACTAAATGTCACTTGCCGATCAGCGTCAAACTCACGATACGCTTCAGGGGTTAACTCATCACTATTTTCACTAGCACTAGCATTATTAGCTGCACGGGAATCACCACTTGATGCAGTAACCGTTGAGCGAGGTTCAACTTGCCAACCTAACTGAGTCAACTTTTGATCCAATTGTTGCTCTTCTTTAGCATTTAAGCTGACTGGGGTAAGCGGTGACGGAAAGATATAAGTGCGGATAATAAAAAATGTCAGCCCTGCTGTAACAAGCATTGTTGCTGCAATAATCAGTAACAGTTTGGCTCCAGAGGCTCCACGTTGCAGACTGAGTGGTGGTGATCCATTGATTGATAAAGCTCGCATGATATGCCCTTTGCTATTCTCTTATTGTGCATCATGGTAATGCCCTGCTCGACTAAACAGCAAATAAAAATCAGTTTTATGGTTAGATCTAAAATACACATGGTTAATAATTTGTTAATTAAGTGGGTTTTATGTTACAAAATAAATGTAGAAATAGTTTAACTGCTGAAGACTAAGATCCAGAGATGTGATCCAGAGATGTCTATAAAGCAGAGTTAACAACCACAAAATAATAACAAATAGGAATGCTTACTCTATGAAACTATCAACCATTTCAATGTCACTATTAGCTCTTGGACTTACAGCAACGGCCCAAGTACAAGCAAGCGACGACCGTTATGTCATTCAAGTTGACCCGCAAAAAAAAGGGATTGTAAAAGCTCTTGCCAAAAAATTAGGTGCACAAATTAATGTTGATGGTGAAGGTTTTATCGCCGCGACATTTACCGGCAAAGATTTAGATCAAGTTAGGGGATTACTCAATAACCCACACGTTAAGTTAGTTGAAGAAGATCAACGACGTCATTTAATGGGTTTTGCTGACGACATTGGTAATCCAATGGCAACCCAAATAACACCTTATGCAGTTTACCAATCACAAGCAAATCAGGTCACCTTTAACCCTAATGCAGGCATCAAGGTATGTGTAATCGACTCAGGTCTCGATCGCAGTAATGCTGATTTTGTGTGGAATAATATTACCGGTAACAACGACAGCGGTACGGGCAACTGGGACGAAAATGGTGGCCCACACGGTACACACGTAGCAGGAACCATTGGCGCTGCAGATAACGGTTTTGGCGTTATTGGCATGGCTCCTGGTGTTGATATGCACATCATCAAAGTCTTTAACGCCGACGGATGGGGTTACTCATCTGATTTAGCTCAAGCTGCAAATCTTTGTTCACAAGCGGGCGCCAATATCATTAGCATGAGTTTAGGTGGCGGCGGTTCAAACTCAACAGAATCAAATGCATTCCAAAGCTTCAGCGATGCAGGTGGACTCGTCATTGCCGCTGCAGGTAACGATGGCAATAATGTGCGTTCATACCCTGCAGGTTATTCGTCAGTGATGATGATTGGTGCCAATGATAGTAATAACGTTATTGCAGATTTTTCTCAGTTCCCGACATGTACATCGGGTAAAGGTCGCAGAGTCACAACTGATGAAACCATTTGTGTTGAAGTTTCTGCCGGCGGTGTAGATACCCTTTCAACCTATCCAGCAGGACAAGCTACTGCGTCAAATTTATCAGCAGACGGATTCGCTCTTTCCTCATCGGCAATGGAAAACGCCGGTTCAGTAGTGGGTAACACTTTTTATATGGGTACCGCTGAGTCAACTAACTCAGGTGCTAACGGCAATATATGTGTGATCGACCGTGGTGTAATTTCGTTTTACGATAAAGTCGCTAACTGTGAAGCATCTGGTGGTGTCGGTGCCATTATTATTAATAACGAACCAGGCATGTTATACGGGACATTAGGCGATACTAATGCCACAAGTATTCCTGCTGTTGGGGCTGCATTTGAAGACAGATCAGCCTTAGTGAATGCGGCAACTGCAAATATTGATATTGGTACATCGGACTTTGGCTTTATGAGTGGTACTTCAATGGCCACTCCTGCTGTGTCGGGAATTGCAGCTTTAGTATGGTCACAACATAACGAATGTACGGGCAGTGAAATCCGTGCAGCACTTAAAGCCACAGCGTTAGACGCCGGAGCATCAGGTAAAGATGACTACTTTGGTTATGGTATTGTGCAAGCTGCTGCTGCAGATGCTTATTTATCAAGTAATGGCTGTGCAGGCGGTGGGGTAACTCCGCCACCAACGGGCGGCGATATTACATTGTCACTTAATGGTTATAAATCGAAAGGCGTTAACCAAGTTGATTTAACCTTTGGCGGTGCAAGTTCAACCAATGTAGACATTTTCCGCAACAACAGCAAAGTAACCACTACGGCAAATGACGGTAGCTATACAGATAGCATTTCAGCAAAAGGCGGTGGAACATACACTTATCAAGTATGCGAATCATCTACAGCCACTTGTAGTGCAGAAAAAAGTGTCACGTTTTAATTAGCTAGAAACAATCGTTATTAATGAGGCTATAGCTTAAATAATCCGAACAAAAAATCATCTCAATTTGAGATGATTTTTTATTTTTAAACCACTAAATGTCACACCTCAATTGTGCTTTGCTGATCCTATAAAAGCCCCATTAACATCACGTTAATAGTCATAACCCTGCATAACATAACAAGTACCAAGCGGTAATACCAAGCCCTTATTGCAAGCATGTTAAATCGTAGAAACAACCTTAAAAACGCAGTGCAAAACCCAACATTTACCACAAAATAATCTAGCTTTTTTATATCCCTTTCTTGTCATTAGGCGTATTGAAATGCTAGTACAACATCGACAGCTGAATAATGAGCTTTATGCTGAGTAAAGGCTAACCAAACAACCAAGCTCCACCTTTAACCAACAGACAAACTCCTGCACCCATCATAAATAAATAGCCAAAAATAAAACCAACGGCCCCACTAGAAGGACCTGTCTCATCTAAGCGAATAATCATTCCACTGACATAAAACAAGATAAAAAAGTTTAGCATCATACTCAACATAAAATAGTCGCCCATGACGGGAAGCGCGCCACCGATAACACTACAAATGAGTAGCAAAAAGTCGCTAAATTTTTCTTTGGTTATATATTTTATCTCTAAGACTCGGACAAAAAATACCACCAGCATAATCGCTAAATAAAGCAGTGAAATTGATAATGCGGAGTACATTCCTTGTTGTATTGTTACCGCCGTAACCTCTGGTGTTACAGCGATGTCTGGACTTGAGTCTGTAAACAAACTTGCAATAAAATGACCTATGCCGAATATTATCAACCACGCAATACCGAATGAGATGAGATCATCTCGAACAATAGGATGACTTGCCTTATGATTAACCATTTTGGCCAATAGCAGACCGAATAACGTGACTGCAGCCAGTAAACTTAACGCATACCAATATTGGTCTAGATAGAAGAAAGCAAAGCTGGGGGGAATAACTAAAAAGGATTGATAAAACTCGTTTTTTTTCGTTGTCAGACCGGTATCTTTATAAAATGCCAAATACACAATTAACGGTTGAGAAATAACAACGGTAATACAAAGGGTAACAATATCCATATAAAACATCCGTGTAGTTAAACAAAACATACAGCACCATGCCATACCGGGCTTAGTATAAACGCCAATATTGTAAACTCAATCAATAATTCATCGCCGTTAATATAGGCATGATGAACTATCACTATAATCCCTCAACTCAACACCAAGCAGGCATGAATAAGCCTATGAATTATTACAGATCTTTATTCATGTAGTTATTTCAAGTAGTTGATATTTTGTAGAGTAATAAGACAGAGCAATTAAGATAGAGTCATGAAGCATAGAGACGAGACTGAATCACTAGACTGACGTTAATCGTGGCGGCTGCTCAGAGGCCTTAAACATTACATCAATCATATCGACAGTTATCATGAATAGATAATGAGGCTTGCACCAGTATTGTGAAAACGTGATAAAATCACAACTTAGTCCATTAACATTACAAGGTATAGCAATGAACCCGATTCTTGCCATCTTCAAAGAACACAATATCAGTGACGTACAAATTAATGAGTTGTTCCAGACGTTAACTGAAAACCCATTCGCAGCAATGGCAACTATTGGTCAATTAGGTATTCCTGCAGAAAAGCTACAACAGTTGATGGGCATGGTGATGCAAAACCCAGCCTTAATCAAAGAAGCAGTTGAAGAGTTAGGACTAGATTTTTCTAAAGTTGAAGCAGCAAAAGCGCAGCTACAACCATAAGTACTAAGCCATTAAAAATGCACAAACAACAACGGCCAGTATCTTAAGATGCTGGCCGTTTTTGATTTATCCGATCACGACTGCTATTGATTACCTTCAAAGCCTGCTAACCAGGTTTTGAATAATTGGTTAAGCTCGGGCTGTTCAATGTCAGAAAGATTTGCCACCAGTTGGTGTTGAACCTTTACATGCTCCTCAATCGCTTCATCTATTGTGGCAAGACCTTTGTTAGTCAAAGCTACCGATACACTGCGCCTGTCTTCAGTGCTGTGTACACGGGCAATTAAGTCTTTAGATTCAAGCTTATCTAAGCGATTTGTCATCGCGCCAGAGGTTAACATCATCGACGATAATAATTTCGAAGGGGTTAAGGTGTAAGGTTTACCATTACGTCTTAATGTCGCCAGCACATCAAACTCACCCATGGTCAGGTCAAACTGCTTATGACAAGTTGATATTTCAGCCTCAATATGTTTTTGCAAACGCAAAAAACGCCCAAGAATCGCCATTGGCTCGGTATCTAAATGCGGCTTTTGTTCGCCCCATTGCGCTACGACTCTATCAATATCCTCCATACCTCACCCTTATCATTTTGCACTCAAAACATAACTTAAAAACTTAACATAAAGATACTTCATAAAAAGGTACTTTACAAAAATAACTTATCAGTCCAGAATTAGCATTTATCTTTACATAAAGATATTTAATACAAAGGTAGTTTATGAATATTTTACTGGCCATGATCCCTGCATTTTTTTGGGGTACCACTTATGCGATGACCCAGCTTACTTTGCCAGACTGGCCACCATTATTACTCGGTGCCCTTCGTGCGCTGCCTGCAGGACTGATTCTACTGGCGATTAAACCGAGCCTACCGCACAAAGCCGACTGGTCTATTTTAATTAAACTCGGTGCTATTAACATTGCGGTGTTTTTCAGTTTGATTTTTATCATGGCACTGACGCTGCCATCGGCTATTTCTGGTATCGGGATGATTTCAGTGCCGGTTTTTGCGATGTTATTTCATTGGGTAGTCAGTAAAAAACGTCCTAATTTGCTACAAGCACTTTCTGGCGCGGTGTTAATTGGCTTAGCTTGGATGCTGTTTGACCCAAGCTCCATTAGCTTAAACCCCATAGGATTAGTCGCAATGTTTGCCGCAATCAGCTGCATAATTATCGGCAGCACAATGACCAAAGCGTTAGGGTCGCGCATTCATTGGTGGACGATACTCACCTGGCAATTGATTATCGGCGGTACATTGCTATTCGTTGTCGCTGGTATTCAAGCGCTATTTTCACCACAACAATATCTCAATGTGGTCAGCCAATTTAGCCTGACAAATGGCTTCGGTATAAGCTGGATAATATTGCTCAACACCGTACTCGGTTACAGTATGTATGTGTGGTTACTGCAACGTATGTCTGTGGTCGACTTCACATTTGGCGGCATTGCCAATCCGATAGCGGGCATCGTCTGTGGCCTAGTATTAATAGGCGAATCATACACTCCACACCAATATTTATTAATGAGTGGGATGATTTTAGCCTCTATCGCGCCAACATTAATTCAGCTACTGCGCCCAAAAAAGCTCAGTACTACCGCGAGCGATTAACTGAGCCTATGGGCGAGTCATTGAGCTAATAACTAAAGCAGAGCTCTTAACTGATTGAGCGCATCGACAGAGAAGCCTTGGTCATAAAAGTAAATGACTTTACCTTGCGCATTGAGCAACACGACTCGAGTATTATTGGGATTTTCATTACCGGTAAAGGCTTGTACTTGGTCACCATCTTTATAGATGGTGACCACACCTTTCCATAATGGTTTAGGTATGCCTGCACGCATGCCATTATTAATCAGAGGACTGAACATTCTTGGAAACAACCCCTGTATGGTCGGCACTTCATATACCGCCACTTGAGTTTGGGTCATGTCTAAACCAATCAACCAGCGATCAATATCAAACTGTGAATCTTGCTTGTAACCAATCAACAACAGCGACATTTTACCTTGTAAATCGTCAGGTAAAGCCATCGACTCGTTTTCAAGTGTTTGACCTGTTACCGATGGAAAATCTTGCCCTGTAATAGACTGATTGGGATAACTGGTGCTACAAGCACTCAGCAGTAAAGCGGCAATAATCATTAAAAAACGCATCTGTAATCCTTGTTTATAAATATCCGATTCTTTTATACGCAGCCAAATGGCAAAAGGATTGCTTGTTGCCAAATTCAAATAATAATTCACAGCATTAAAAAGCTAATGTGATTACTGTACCCTCATTTTACCCAAAGCAAAATACCATAAGCATCTCATTAGCTAGCTATTCTCTAGCTGCCATTCCTCGATGGCTTCTTTAGCAGCCCGAAAAGCCTCAATACCAGACGGCATGCCGCAATAAACGGTTGAATGCAGCAATACTTCCTGAATTTCTTCAATAGAACATCCATTACGTAATGCCCCTCGAACATGGCCCTTTAATTCAGTTGGCGCCTTTAATGCTGCCAATGTTGCAATAGTGATTAGGCTGCGCGTTTGCTTAGAAATAACATCACGCACCCAGACTTCACCCCAACAATTTGCAGTGACTAACGCTTGCAATGGTTGAGTAAAATCAGTGACATTACTAAGCGCTTTATCGACATAAGCGTCCCCCATCACCTGGCGACGTACCTCAAGCCCTTTTTGGTATTGTTCATCATTCATCGGTGGCCCCTTCTATTTTCACTTTTGGTCAATTCATTAAAAATAATCCTGCCTATATACACGTTAAACTTAATCTTAAATAACACCACGCTTTTGTTGTAGCCAGTTGATAATTTGCCCAAGTAGATATCAATTCAGTTTTTACCTTAGCAGGTAAGCGTAGCGGATATATTTTATGACTCTATCTATAAACTCAATCAAATTACTGGCTAAAACACTGTAGTTATAGGTATTATGTTACTGATTTAAAAGCATGATTCTACATCATGATTTTTATTAACTTAATGACTATCAAGGATATGGTATCGCCATGGAAAGAGGCACGTTAGTTCGTTGGAACACCGAAAAAGGCTTTGGTTTTATCAAGCCAGATACCGGTGATAATCAAGATGTCTTTATTCACATCTCAACCCTAAAGCACATGGCCAGAAAGCCCATTGTTGGCGATGAGATACTATTTCATCGCGAGAACCAACCCGATGGCAAAGTCAAAGCCGTAAAAGCCAGTATTGAAGGCGTGGCTGTTATGTCTAACACAACCCGTCCAGCTTCTCACACTGGTCAACATCATCGAAACAACCCATCTCATCAAGACGAAAACTACCGTTCAAGCCCCGTGCTTGGCCGCGTAATCATGCTTATTATCCTGCTTGGGGTTGGTATTTTCGGTTATAAACAATATCAAAAAATGACCGCTACGCCAGTGCTGACCAATGAGAATGTTGAACAGATGGAGTGGACACCAACCGTATCAAAACCAAGCTCAATCAATCTACAACCACAGTTCAGATGCGAAGCCGGTAAAACACACTGCAGCCAAATGCGCTCATGTGCAGAAGCAACCTTTTACACCCGCAACTGTCCAGGAACTGAAATGGATGGTGATGGGGACGGAGTCCCATGTGAAAGGCAGTTCTGTAATTAAACATTAAGGAATAAGTCATAGAAAGCAGGTTCTGGCTAACAGCCGCTTGCTTGGGCACTAGAGTGCTAAATCCTAGACCCTAGGTATGGGTCTTTAGATTCTAGGCTTGAGATATAAGGTTCTGGCTAGTCTTTATCTATGTGTCACAGGTGACTATCGTTATTTTTTCGCCTGCTTTCGATACTGGCTTGGGGTCATATTTTTGCAGCGTTTAAAGCTGTGACTAAAATTAGCCCCATCACTAAAACCAAGGCGTTCGGCTATTTCATCAAGTTGCATCGGCGTTAATAATAACGCTTCGGCTATGCCAAAACGCACATCGTCACGCACCTGGCGCCAACTGGTTTGTTCTAGTGTGAGTTGACGATGTAAAGTGCGAGTCGTTCGAGCCAAATGCTGGGCGATATCTTCCATTGATGCTGCTAAGCCTAAGTGTACTAAGGTGTCTTTGACCAATTTAGCAACAGGTTTCCAGTTTTGCTTTTGTTGCAGTAGCTGGTTGCATTGCGCCTCACATAATCTGGCGGTGGCTTCATTGGCTTTTAATAATGGCAGATCTAATAGCGGTGCTAATCCAGTAAAACCGTTATAACTAGCATTAAACTCAATCTCAGCACCCAGTTTTTGCTTTATACCTTCGAGTGACAAGCCTGCGGGCTGAGGCGACGTAAACTGCAATTTTATCGGTAAGTCGTTACTTTCAAATACTTCTCGTTGGATCATCGCAGCGCCCAACATGTCTCTAACTAACACCAGCTCGCCTAACTCTCCAGGAATGTCACATGAGAACCTTAGAGATAAATCGTCTTTAAGCTCAGTTAATGTTATTTGTGAAAAAACATAGGTTAAATCTAGATAACGTAAGCCTAATTCAATCGCCTTTCTCGCAGTGCTGCTCGCCAATAGAGCATAACCCATGATGCCATAACTGGTCAGGTGATAACGGCAACCTAACTCCATTCCAACCTTGAATGGGCATGGAGTATTGAGCATGAGGTTATTTAACACCTGTAATTCTTGTTTTCCTTCAACCAGTTGCTCGTGGTCGGTTAATTGGCCCCCCGTCAAACCAGACCCTTGCAGCAGTTTATCTTGCTCAATGCCCAGCTCAATGCCATAGGAAACAATAATTTGCACACTGGTAATACTGCGAAATGTCATAACTGAGGGCTACCATGTCTTAAAATCACAAATATACGTCCCTTTAGCGCGTAGATCAATGAACAATAGTTTCCTATGCTGGATAGATAATACAATTTATTAACAACATTTGAATGAACCGTTATCCAGAAATTAATGCTCAACGGAACAAGTAAAAATAGCGATGACGAATAACAAAAGCTAATAACAAAAGCTAACAACAACCAAGCACGTTAATAAATAACCATAACAAGAATAGAGGGCATCATGACCCAAGTTAAACGAAATCCTACTGTGGTGATCATTGGTGCAGGTATGACGGGCATCTTAATGGACATTAAACTGCGCCAAGCTGGCATCACCGATATTGTAGTACTGGAGAAAAAAGACTGCGTGGGCGGAACGTGGCGAGAAAATACCTACCCTGGAGCGGCCTGCGATGTACCCGCTCACATGTATACCTATTCATTTGAACCTAATCCAAATTGGAGCCGTTTTTTTGCCCATGGACCAGAGATTAAACAATATTTTGAGCGCGTGGCAGATAAATATGATGTTAAACGAGACATACGCTTTAACGAAGCCGTTACCGATGCACAATATGCCAATGGTAAATGGACGGTAAAAACCAGCCAACAGCAAACCTACATCGCTGATTTTATTGTGTGCGCCACGGGCATTTTGCACCATCCACAATTTCCAGACATTCCTGGATTAAAAGATTTTAAAGGCACAACATTCCATACTGCCCAATGGAATCATGACGTCGACATATCCGCCTCAACCCGGGTTGGAGTTATCGGTACTGGGTCAACGGCCGCACAAGCCATACCCGAACTGATTAAAACCGGTGCTAAGGTTTCAGTTTTTCAGCGCACACCACAATGGCTAATGCATCTGCCCGATTTTACCTTTTCAAAAACCAGCCGAAAGTTAATGGATCGCTTTCCCATCATCACCAAAATTCATCGCAATATGGGCAAGTTTTTTCTAGAACATTTTTTTACCAAAGCAGTCACGGGACACTTTATCCAAAAGCATGCGTTAAATTTTTTGTGTAAAGCCAACTTACGATTAAGCATTAAAGACAAAACCTTACGCGAAAAGCTACGACCTCATTATCAAGTGGGCTGCAAACGGGTCATTATCAACACCACCTTTTATAAAGGCATTCAAAAACCCAATGCTGAGTTAATAACAGAAGGCATTGAGCGCATAACTGAAACAGGCATTATCACTAAAGACGGTAAACATCACGACCTCGATGTATTGGTATTATCGACCGGTTTTAATGCATTTAATTTTATGCGCCCCATGAATCTCATTGGGCGCAACAATTTGCACATTGATAAAGCCTGGGCTCATAAAATCAAAGCCTATCGATCAATGTTACTCAGCGACTACCCTAACTTTTTTTTAATGCTCGGCCCCAACACACCTATTGGTAACTTCTCCGTTATCGCCATGAGCGAAGTGCAAACTGACTACGTTATTAAACTGATCGATAAATGGCGTGACCATGAATTTGATGAGTTTGAAGCCAAGCAACAAGCCATTGACGACTTTAATGCCTACGTAAAGGAAGGGTTAAAGGGCACTAGCTGGGTTGGAGGATGCCAAAGTTGGTATTTAGATGCCGATGGCGACCCAATTTTATGGCCCTACACCTGGCAACGATGGGTTGATGAAATGAAACAGCCGCAGATGGAACACCTTAATACCCGATCATTTTAGTTGGCTTATCCACCTTTCACCCTTACATATCCACCCGTATTGATTCACTCGTGCTGATTGACTCATACTAGAAACAACCAGGTTTATGATGAATAAAAACACTATATTTATTACCGGCGCAGCTTCCGGCATTGGCTTAGCTACCGCTCGACACTTTCACAAAAAGGGCTATTGGGTCGGTATGGCCGACATCAATTTGGCGCAATTAACACAAGCCACCGAAATATGGGACAGAACTCGTGTACGGTTGTTTCAGCTAGATGTCAGTGATTTTTCACAGGTACAACACGCCATGGCTAAATTTTGTGCGGAACATAATAACTGCCTGGCCATATTAGTTAATAATGCCGGCATATTGAAAATAGGCTCCTTTGAAGAAATCCCTATCGAACAACATCAGCGCACATTAAGTGTCAATGTCATTGGAGTAATGAACCTATGCCATGCTGCATGGCCATATCTACACAACAATGGCACAAGTACTATTATCAATATGTCATCAGCCAGCAGCGATTATGGTGTACCAGAATTAGCCAGCTATTCGGCCAGTAAGTTTGCCGTAAAAGCACTGACCGAGGCGCTGGAACTTGAGTGGAAAAAGTATGGCATCAGCGTATGCGATGTTATGCCGCCCTTTGTGGCAACCAATATGCTGAAGGCACAGAAAAACAGCGCCAAAGTCATGCAACGACTCGGCGTGAACATCACCGCTGAACACGTGGTCGCAGTGATTGCTAAACAAGTGAAACAGCCTAAAACCCATAGAACGGTCAGTGTTTTTTATGGCCTATTACATAGATTAAGTAACGTATCACCGGCATTTATCAATCGCCTAGCGATGAAGTGGCTAAGTCGATAAAACATGCGGTTCTAATCAGTTAACAATAAGAAAAAGGCTATAGAAATGGACAACGTGAATAAGCCAGCATCATTGCCACAAGACACATCATCATCTGACAAACCGTCGCAAAACGAACTACCACAAGACGAACCGCTACAAGGCAAACGTCTACAAGCGCCCAAGCTTGAAGCGAAACAATTAATGGTCGCCAAGTGGTTGTCATTAGCGCCGTTATACAAGTTACCAGTCACATTATTCAGATATGTATTTCTAGCGATGGACCGAGTACTTGGGCTGACTAAAATTGAAATGGATAAGGTGATTAATTTAACGGTTCCGGTGAGCGCTGGCACTCCTTTTATGGGCACTATTCCTTTGAACGAACATAGCGCCAGCGTTACTAGTACTAGTAATAACAGCAATAACGGTAATGACAGCAATAAAAGCAATAGCACAATAAAGCTTCGCATCTACCATCCTAGCGCCAACAAGCCTCAAAAAACCTTAGTGTACTTTCACGGTGGCGGTGGCGTTATTGGCAGTATTAACACTCATGACCACTTTTGCCGCTATCTGGCTAAACATGGCAACATGAACATTATCTCAGTCGATTATCGACTGGCTCCAGAACATAAATTCCCCATCCCGATTTGTGATGCCATCGAAGCGTGGAACTATATCAATGCCAATCATCAACAACTTAATATTAACCCACAACACATAGGCGTGGGTGGCGACAGCGCAGGCGGATATCTAGCGTGTATCATCGGTTTACATTCACTGCAAACATCGCTGCCAGTACAGGCAAAAGTAACACCCGCATTTCAGTTTTTGATCTACCCAATGGTAGATTTACAAGGCTTAACCGAGTCTTATCGCCGTTTCAATAAACAGTTAATACTCACCCGCGATTTAATGGATTACTTCAGGCTGAAATATTTACACTCTCTCGACGAAGTCACTCTGCCATTAGTGAGTCCACTACAAGCAGCAGACATTAGCGAATCGCCAAAAAGCTACATATTAACCCTTGGGTTCGATCCATTAAGGGACGATGGCATTGCGTATGCCCAGCGCCTAAAAGCGGCAGGCATCAATACACAACACCAACATTATGACGATTGCATGCATGGCTTTATTTCAATCACAAAACTCAGCCCGCGCGCCAAACAAGCCACTCATAACATCGCAATGGCATTAAACAGCTTTAATGAATGATCGTTATAGGTAACTGACAGCAAAACCGACTCTAGAAATCGCCAACAGATGATAAAGTTTACTCAGACGCCATGTATTACAGGCTAACAAGCCAACTTATGCTAAAATGCGCCGATCAGCTTTATGAATGTGCAATTCTCATTTGTTTGACTGAGCGTAGTGAACCCTACCGTGATTAACTAATGAGGATACACCAATGAGTAAGTTAAATGCCGAAGAGCGTAAAGCTCGAGATAACGATCGTTTTTCAAAACGAGTGGATGAACGCAGAGTAAAAGGCGAAGATGTTGTTGCGTATGCACTTGCCAATGAAAAAGCGTTTAAGTTTCTGACCAAAGATGAGAAACACAGCCTTAAAGAAAGACAAGCGGCACTTGTAGAAGAAGTCAGCATTAAAAAACAGCAACAAGTTGAGCTTAAAAATCAGCAAGAATTAGACAAGGTTCAAGCTGAATTTACTGATACCGCGCAGTAAAACCTCATCAACAGCCATTGTTAATGATGATGGCTGACCACATTCAAATACTTATTTTTATACATTCTAGCCTATAAAAATCGGTATTTGAAAGCTGGTGAAGCTCAACAGGCATGCGACTAAATTGAATCCACTCACTCCAATTCGACTTTCGCAGTTTAATGGTCCATGTGTAAAAGTATTAGTCTGAACTACTTATTTATAGTCTAATGATCAACGTTTCATTCCGGCTTATCAGCATTATCGCTTAAAAACCTTAGTGAATAGCAGCTAAAAACTTAACCACTAAATCTCACGTTTCGTACACACAAACAAGGCATTGCCAGACGCTAAATCCCAAGGGATGATTTTGTCGTAATCATGTTCAAATATTTGAATATCGAAATACGGGCTTAACAATGCTTCAAGTTCAGTAAAACTGGTGGCGACCATCGCATGCGAATCTTGCCATAACTGCGTCGCATCAGACTGAGTTTTACCAATACTTAGATTGAGCGACTGCATCTCACCTTCACCGCTATAATGCCAACCCGATTCAAACACAAACTGACTATCTTCAAATTCGGCACTGTGTCTCACTAACGCCTTGTTATTGATTTTATGTTTATCAACGCTGTTAAAACAAAACAAGCCACCGGTATTTAATGCCTTATGCACACTGGCAATACAGGCTTTAAGTGCCTCGATACCTTGTGAGTAGTGAATAGAGTACAAAAAGCAGGTAATCAGATCGAGTTTTTCTTCTACATAAAACTCTGTCATATTTTGTAAACTAAACTGCGCTTCAGGGCAACGACGCATAGCAATATCGAGCATGGGTTGATTGATATCAAGGCCACTACTTTGAAACCCTAAGTCGATAAAATGCCTTACATGAGGCCCCGTTCCACAGGCTAAATCTAAATGCTGTTTACCACTGTTACCCAAAATCTGATGCAAGCGCACTATGCTATTGCTTTGCTGCTGGTAATTAATGTCACAACACATTAAATCGTAATAAGCGGACAAATCGGTATAAAGGGCATTGGTAGACATAAAAAGGGATCGGCGACATAGGCAAATTTAGGGTGGCGCATCATATATCAAATCGTACAATTGAGAAATAACTAATCAATAAGCACTAACGACTCACCACAGAATGAGCAAGGTTTAGCGTGAAACAACCACTTCAGTGAATAAGTATCTATACCTTATGCTCTGGCCTTACTCAATCCCGCCTTTACTCAATCAGATCAGCCGAGATATAAGGATTCTATCGCCTCTGGCAGCATGGGCTTATACAGATAAAAACCTTGGGCTAAATCACATTTATAGGTCTTAATGTAATCAAGCATAAATTGGTCTTCCACCCCTTCAGCGATAACTTTTAATCCTAGGTTATGTCCGATGTCGATAATAGTTTTAGCAATCGCTGCCGATGAGCTGCTACTCTCAACATCTTGTAAAAATGCTTTATCTATTTTGAGATAATGCAATGGCAAAAATTGTAAGTAACTAAATGATGAATAACCTTTTCCGAAATCATCCAGTGCAAAAGTAATCCCATATTGATTAAGCCGTAACATAATTTCTTTTACACTGAATTTATCTTCCATAAAAATCGATTCAGTTAATT
Source organism: Shewanella sp. S1-58-MNA-CIBAN-0166 (assembly GCF_040310085.1). Lineage (NCBI taxonomy): Bacteria > Pseudomonadati > Pseudomonadota > Gammaproteobacteria > Alteromonadales > Shewanellaceae > Shewanella > Shewanella sp. S1-58-MNA-CIBAN-0166. The sequence goes on from NZ_JBEOPN010000001.1 coordinate 61,781, forward strand.
CAATAACAAGATATTTACCCTCTAACTTATAATGGGTTAATGTATCAATTAAATGTGTTATTAGCGCTTCGTTTTGAAATTCTAAACAGCTTAGATTAATTGAAATAGCCAACTCAGTAATACCGGTATCTCGCCACTTCGCTAATTGTAAGCAGGCTTTAGAAATCACCAAGCAGCCGATATCAATAATCAGCCCCGTTTGTTCTGCTATTGGAATAAATATATCGGGTGGGATCACTGTGCCATCTTGCTGAGTCCAGCGACATAACGCCTCAACACTAACCACTTTCATTGTTTTTAAATCAACTTTAGGTTGATACGCCAAATGTAAACCATTATTTTCAATGACTTGGCGTAGCGCTTGCTCTACAGCAAGTTGAGTTAATGCCTCTTTTTCAAGCGCCTGACTATAAAAATGAAAGCTGTTTTTACCCAGTGATTTTGACTCATACATAGCTAAATCCGCTTTACGGATCAGCGCGTTGGCATTGTCATCATCATTAGGGAATAGTGAAATGCCAATACTTGAGGTAACAATAAATTGACGAGAACCAATAGTAAAAGGCTGTTTAATCAATGCCAACAAGTCTTGGCAAACCTGTTTTATGGTCATTTCAGACTCTATTTTTTCTAAAACAATAATAAACTCATCACCACCTTGGCGGGACAAAGTATCAAAATCTCTTAAGCGTGTTTGAAGTCGTCGAACCACTTCTTTTAGCAGCAAGTCACCTGCGTCATGGCCTTCTGTATCGTTGATTTTTTTAAAGTCATCTAAGTCTAAAAATAACACCGCTAACTTTTTATTTTCTCTTTTACTCGTCGCAATAGAATGGCTAATTCTATCCAATAATAATGCACGATTAGGTAAGCCAGTGAGTGCATCATGAAAAGCATGATATTCAATAGTAGCCTCATACTGCTTTTGCACTGTCACATCGCGAAAGCACCACACTCGGCCATAAATTTGCTTCTCTTGTATCTGAGGTAAAGACCGGTAATCAAAAAAACGGTTATCGAGTAACTCTATAGTGCCAGTTAAATATTGAAAAGGGTCATGTTTAAGACGATCAATAATAGATAACATATGTTGTTTATCTTTTATAATGCTAAGAAACTCTTCCCAATGCGATACAGGTTTAAAGCCTATATCGTCAAAAAATTCTTGCCCCATGGTGTTAAATGACAATAGTTCGCCATTTAATCCATACACAAATAAAATCTCACCGGTCGAATTAACCGTCGCATTTAATAAACCAATGGAATGTTCAAGCTTATCTTGAACCAGTTTCATCTTTGCTAACTGGTCATTTAGCGTTTGGTTACGCTCGTTCAACTCATTTGAGATAAGAAATAAAGAACGCTCTAACATTTTTACACTTTGCTCGTTTTGAGCATAAGCATCTGATATTGAATTTAAAAAAAGGTCATTTTTTGAAATAAACACATCATCTTTCTGGTTACGTTTAAGCTGACGCAATAGCAGTTTATGCATTGTTAATATCACTATTTCTCAGAAAATAACGTGACAGCCATGGTCTGATTATGTAAACCACACCGACCAATAGACTTAATAGGCGATATTTCACCATACGAGTAGAAACCCGAAATAGCGCACTGAGCAGATAAGCCTTGTTTTATAATTTCTAACTCTTCTTCAACCCGTTGCCGTAAAACGAGTCGACGACCGACACAACTGATTAGAATAGCCAGTTCAGGCTGTATCCCCTCAAAGGAAGAGACAGCATCCTCTGCGGCAAGTTGAGCGCCATCAAGCAAGTCTTCATTATTAGAATGCATTAACTGACATGTCGCGCCTGTTGGCATATTACCTGCAAACAACATGCTTTTTTGCAGTTCATCAATGGATAATATAGTGCGAACCACAATTTCTTGCTCGCCATCGAGTTGTAGCGCTAACGGATATAGTAAAGCAGAAGCAGGCAAACCAGCAGAAAACTCACCTAAAAACTCTTTATATAAATCAAGAGCTGGCCGCCCATCGAGTTCATAAAGCACATTATCTATCGACTGGGTGATCACCCGTTTAGGCCCAAATGGACGCCAGCCTCCTAGACTACCAAAACCAACAGATAATCTTTCACCATAAAGCCCTACCAGCACAATAAGACCACTTTCTATTCGCTGATTATGCCATACCGTGGTTTGACTAAAACGCTCCCCATCACCGGCTAAGCCTCCCGTTGCCATAACGCCTTTAGGCAAGTGTTGCTGTAAACCATCAACCAGTTCAGAACCATTAACTACATGACCATCAGAAATAACGAAAACATGCTTTAGCCCATCAAAGCTTAATTGATCTATCAACTGCTTTGCTAATTCAGCGCAATGCTCAAATTGGTTTATCGAATTGCTGACAACTTGCACCTGGGTATGCTCAAAATCAATTGCGGTAACGCATATACTGTCGTCAAACAGACAATCATCTTGTATTTCACCGCTAGTGCTACAACCCACTATTTGCGCATTAGGAAAAGCTATTGATAGCTCATCATTAAGCTTATTGTCTAACATTAGCTCAGGTGAACCAAATGCCAGCACCAAATTAATCGCTGAATTTTGCAGTAACGGTTTATCCCAATGGCTATGTTGATATATTGTCTGAAAAACGTACATTAGTAGCCTCTCACTAAAGAGTATTCATTAAGTTGTAGCTTAAAACGTTACTGCAAGCAACAGGCACAAAGAAATGGCGCTACACAAGTAAGTAAACTTATTAATTATCGCGCCAACACCAATACACTTAAATAGCTAAAAAGTAAAAAACCTCTAAACTTATAGTATCGAGGTTTTTTAGTATCCAACATCTGGATTATAAATTTTAATCAACTTAGCTAAGCAAGCAGCTATTCACAATGACTTAAATATACAACAACCACTTCAAAATATTGAAGCATCAAAGTTCACCCCTAAGCGCAAACTAAGGGATTCCTATAAATGACTAGCGTACCCACCGCATCAGCTCATTCGCATCTATCACCGCAAGCTGTCTTTCAGTTAGGCTTCCAGCAGAGTCAAAGAGGAATAGTTCAGTTACTCGTGCGTTATGCTTGGCGATAAACGCATCGCCCTCAGGCGTTGCTGTTCTAGCAAGCAGAAAGTACACGTTATCCCCAAGATGAGACCGAGCTTCATTCATCTGCTCTGTTTGGGTGATACTTGAAACAAGGTTAGGATCATAGACAAATACTACCGCAGGTTTGCCCGTACCAATTTGTTCAAGATTAGACGTAAACCCCTTGGGCATAAGCATTAACAACAGCCCAAACAGCAATACTATGGATGCGATGACACTTATCGCAACCCAAGGCATTTTACGAGGCGCGTTGGCAGGTTTATCCATAATGATAGATCTCTCTTTTAAGTGTTGAAATACATACCCAAGCAAAACAGTATAATCAATAAACCTGAGGCTTAGATTAAAAACGTCTGGGATGAATAGACAATAGGTGATTTAGACGGCAATAACGTTTACTCTGCCCTCACTAAATATCAACCACTAAGAACATAATGCAATACACTGTGCATTATGCAAAGTGTACAGGCAACACATCATCACGTGTGCCAGTGCATGTCGGCGCAGTTAACGTTCATTTTGTTATTGTTTTAGAATGAGTGACTTGAGTTATTTCTACCTATTTTATCTGAAGGATTAATTTTTAATGGAAAAAGTGTTTGAAAGATTGATGTATGCATCACGCTGGATCATGGCGCCGATTTATTTGGGATTAAGCCTAATCTTATTCGCCTTAGGCATAAAGTTCTTTCAAGAGATCTTTCATATTATCCCCAATATTTTCTCGATAAAAGAAGTCGATTTGGTGCTAATCACCCTATCGTTAATCGACATCACTTTAGTCGGTGGTCTACTCATCATGGTGATGTTTTCAGGTTACGAAAACTTCGTCTCACAACTCGATGTGGGTGAAGGTAGTGAAAAACTCAACTGGCTTGGCAAGATGGACGCAGGCTCGCTAAAAAACAAAGTAGCAGCGTCTATTGTGGCGATTTCGTCTATTCACTTACTCAAAGTCTTTATGAATGCCGAAAATATCGCGAACGACAAAATCATGTGGTATTTGCTCATCCACATCACCTTCGTGTTATCAGCCTTCGCCATGGGATATTTGGATAAGATTACGCGCAAATAATAGCAGATTTACGTCCTAGAAATAGCATAGACAACATCGTGGGGCAGAAACCTTACTCTGCCTCACTGATTTAGAATGAAACCCCAAACGAAGTGCATAAAATAGCCAGTTGGGAGATCCAACAAGCTTAATAAAAATCATCAACCTATTTTAGGAGCAAATATTTACCTTACTCGGGCAAATACCTAACAAAGTCACCATCATCTAGAACATTTTGCAATACCGTGGGTGAGATTGGGATCAAACCTACGTTTAAACCAAAAGGCTTAAACACTTTATTCAAAACCACAACGCTTGGGTTGCTTCTATTATTTTCTATATCAGAAAGCTTTTTACGAGAAACGTTAACTAACTTTGCATATTTTTCTTGGTTCAAACCGAGCACCTGTATGCGTAACTGAATTAAGGCATCTCCTTGTGTAATGTTAGAAAATAGTAATTTAGTTATAACATTATTAATAACTGCCCTACGTAACTTAGCATCCTTAATAGCCGTTTTCGTAGACGAACGTTGCCTAGTTTGAGTTTTATCACTAGTTGTTACGTCGCTTGCAAATGACTTACCTCTAGGAGCTCCCTCCAATCTAGGGTGCGGGCCTCTCTGAACAACAACGGGTTTTCCAGCATCTCCAACAGTCATATGGACAACGCTGTTATCAACTCGATTCGTTATAATTTGGTCGCTTCTAGTCTGTATACGTTCCCCCTCGCTGTTAAATTTCATATTGCTATCAGAATTATGTTTTTTTAAGAAGTTAACTGTATTCGTTAAATTTTTCTTTTTCATAATAATTCCCATTGTTTCAATTTTTCATCTAGAAAATCAAACCCAAATGTTGGCATATTCACTATTTGATCAGGAACACCACGATCGATTAGCCTTTGCTTTAAACCGACTAGTTGATGTGCTGTTGTCCTTAGTTCATTGATCAATAGTTCTGGATCAATTAAATCACTTAAGGAGTAAGCAATCTCAATAAAATTAAATTTACCACCAAGTTCAAGATCTGGAGCAGCCCATTTCGTTGTTCTTGGTATACCATCTGGATCAGCTTTCATAGGCGCAAAGTCATAAATGGGGGTTAACCTTATACCCTTGTCATCTTTATAGAATGAAGTATTTCGTCCGTGGTTATCGCTATTACCAAACGCAATATTTAATAAGTCACGGCGAACCCATTCAATAATAAATGCCTCAACATCAAAATGCAGATGCTTCTCTTTGACTGTATTACTCTGAGTGATCAGGTCAACCAACTCACGTATTGTCTCACCATGATCTTGAATAGTAGCTGGCGGTTTTTTTAACATTGAGTACACAGATTCCATACCATAACGTTTGGTAGTCCCATCTACTTGAGTCTCTATATCGAACCTTGGCAACCAAAGTGAATGATAGTTTTCACCTTTTTCTAGTTTCATGTCTGCTACAGGTATAGTACTAAAACCCATAGCGGTTAACTCATGATAATAGTGGTATTCGGCAACTAACACCGCATCATTAACTCCCCTTCTATTCCCTCTTGGGAATTTAACGAGGTAATACATATCATCAATATTTGTATTGTCTTGATAGGTATCTATCCACACGACATCGTTTTTGCTACGTCTTAGTAGCAGTTTTGGGGCTTCTCCACCTGCTCCAGTAGCTCCACCAGCAGCGGCCCCCCGAGTTTGTGCGTAACTCAAAAAGTCTGCACCTCTACTTGCTACGTCTGAAACTTCAAAGTATTGATTAGGAACTCTATTAACTGCTTCTATAGATTCTTTGATACGCAAATTTCCAATGGGAGAAATAGTGCCATATGCTAGCAACACGAACTTTTGTTGATTGGCTGACATCCCATCTGTATCTATTTGAGTCAGCCAGTACTTTCGGCTTGAGCCACTAGGGATGATGTCGTCAATGAACTTCAACCAACCTTGTTGTCCATTGTCATCAAAATAAAATTCAACAGGGTGATTTATAGATACTGCATGGTGATCATCCGCAGAAAGATTAGCAATTATATAGTCAAGTTCATAATCGACTTCGGTAGCGTCAAATGTGTAATCAGCATTATTCGGGAATGTAATTTTCGCAATATCCTTCCATGAGTTATCAATGAAAGCTTGTACAGTTAGTTCATTTAAATTTTCAAGATTAATATCTTCCATTGAATACTCTTTTTTATACTTAATGAATACTATTGTACTCAAAAACATGTAAAATCTCAATAAAAGTAACTTATAGTACTCAATAATTGTTATCACCTTCAATTACTGAGTACTATAAGACTCATTTAGTTGTTTGTTCTTGTCGTTAATTTGGATAATTAGAAGATTGCTACGCTGATAGCTAATACGTCTTATAATACTCAAAAGCTATCGGGCCGGTTTATTATTGAGTTGTATAATACTCAGCAATGAGCCATAACACTACGTATTGAGCATTATATAACTCAATAATCGCATGTTTACATAACATCCTTTAAATGCTTGGCTGACTAAACTTAAATAAAACGCCAAACAACAAATTGAACGCTTATTTAAGAAAAATAAATTCGACCTACACTTATGAATACGAGATAAATATCAGTCTTATCGGTATTCGTCATTGGATATTTGGATAAAATTACCCGTAAATAACAATCCATCACAAAATAAAAAGCCCCGATACATAACAGCATCAGGGCTTTTTATTTACTATCGATTAGTACCACACTTTAGGATCAGCGTTATGATTCTGCGCAACATCAATACTAATCCCCAGACCATTAAGAATTTTAAACACTGTCGAGATATAAACATCATTACCTTTTTCGACACGAATTAACGTCTTTTTGGTCACGCCACACAGCATCGCCGCCACATCTTGAGTCAGTGCCGCATTGTTTCTGGTTTCTTTAATGAGTAAGCCCAAGGATTGTTGATTGAGTGCAGATGCCATAACGTTAGTCCAAAGTGTACTTTGCTACACTTTATAGTGATTGACTCTTTTGCTTCAGTTAAAAGTGTAACATAGTACACCTTCACAGTGTCTAGGTTGTTAAATGAGTTAAAGTGTAAGTTGTTACACTATACGATTATTTCGTGATTTGCTGATTAAATGTAATCACTACAGACTGTGAAATTGACCCGAAGATTGATAGAAATCAATATAGATAACGACAAAATCATGTGGTATTTGCTCATCCACATCACCTTTGTATTATCGGCCTTCGCCATGGGATATCTGGATAAGATTACCCGCAAGTAATATCAGGCTCACTTGATGTAAATAGCAGAGATAAATAGTGGGGGAAAGTTAACTCTTCCCCACTTATTTTTAATAACTTTTTTGAAATAGACGACACAACCACAATCTACATTCGAGGTTTACACTCATTCCTGCGAATGGACTTAATTACTTTTCCATCATTTATCTAGCCACTATCCGGCTATTAAACTGATGTTGATATGCTAGCGGGTGCGTTTAGCACTAACGGTTAACATCAGCAGACCGATTGCAGTAGCAAAAAATAAATACGGTACACCCGCCTGCCAACTTGCTTGGCTATTCACACCAAAAAAATCGACATATAGTGCAGCTTGAATGGGCCCCATGTACCAAAGTGCCGGATAAAGCACTTCAAACATCCGTTTTGTTCCTGTAAACGTGCCACAAAAATAGGCCAAAGATACAGTAAATGAAATGGCGATAATCAATTGAACCAGCAACAACCACTCAGCTCCTCCGGTAAAGCGCAGCACACTTCCCATACTTGCTAAGCCTAATAACATCCATGCTGCTGAATAACTGGCTAAGCTTTGTAATATGGGGGATTGTTTGCTGTAAGTCATCAGCTCTACCGTATTCGATTGTTTTTCTAATTGGCCTAACTGAGAAATCACTAACACGCACCACAACCATGAAATGGGTAAAAAAATGCTGAGAAGTAAATCCTGGCTGATAAACAACTGAATACCATTCAACACCAGCAAACCGATAAACCAATATACCGAATGGCCTTTGAGTATTAATTTTAGCTCTAATCTTAATAAACGAGTAAAAGCGAAATGCTGAGTTAACGTGACAAAAAAACTATCCAGTAGGCTAGCCACTTTGGTTTTTAATGTGAAATTCATCCATAAATCTGGTTTGTTTTCAGATAGTGAGTGTGCGCTGAAACGGTCAAAAAAGATAAACGCTAACACTAAACAACCAAGACAAATAAGAAGCAAAGGCAGCGCTCCCCAAAGGTGCATTATCGTCGGCTCTATTCCTTGCCAAACAAAGGTATTTATTTCGCGTGTTTCATCACTGATATTTATGCCTATATTAGTATTACCTTGCTGTAGCGGAAAGCGCTCTGCGACTTCTGCATCTAAATGGTCGACTAATGCTCCGATCCCAGACACGCTTTCAATGGTTTGAACAATGGAACCAATCCATAAGAAAAAATAAACGACGTTGCCTAACCCGCCTCTAAGCCACTTAATTGACTCAAACATTATCGCGATAGCGGCAATAGCCAATAGCATTGGCAATACAAAAACGAATTGTGGCCATGCTAACGCCCAAAGATCGATTTGATAACTTTCACCATAATAAAGCTGGATCCCAATACTACTCAGCAACATAACCAGCACAATAGAAACCAGAATAAATACACTTGTGCACCACTTGGCTAATAAAAAAGTCAGTTTATTAATCGGGGTTGCTGCGATGAGTTCACAGGTCATTGATTTTCGGTCTAATTCAAGAGCATTTTTGACTAGATAAAAACAGATAAGAGGCAAAAACAACACGTTCAACATCGCAAGGCATATACCAAGCCAGGCGCTATTGTAGATACCACGATAACCATTAATCACTAGCGTTTGATAATGGGCATCGGGGGATGGGAAAAAAAGTAATGTTAATACCGACATCGCCAGAAGTGTTACTACAAAGCTTTGCTGGCGAGTTCGTTGTTTAAAATCAGCGACAATGCATTGCCAAACTTGATTCATTAACTTGCCCTCGCATAGCCAATTTGAGCTTGTCGGTTACTGGTAAAATAAAGGTAAGCATCTTCTAAGGATGGAGTTCTTGAAATGGCTCTTTCATCGGGGCAATTGTCAGCAATAATGTTGAGTTCAACCATGGTGTCTTTACGCACACTATGGCTAACAATAAACTCATGCTGAATTTGCTTTAGTTCACTGAAATTTGCGGTGAGTTGCCAGCATTTATTAGCGATCTTATCTTGAAGTGCACGTGGTGATTCTGATTGAATTAAACTCCCTGAGTGCATAATCGCAATACGGTCTGCAATGGATTCAACATCGGCCACGATATGCGTAGAGAATATAATGCACCGTTCACCTGCTAACTCGGTTAATAACTGGCGAAAATTAGCACGCTCTTGTGGGTCAAGGCCAACGGTGGGTTCATCAATAATCAGCAATTTGGGATCATTAAGTAAAGCCTGTGCAATACCAATTCGTTGTTTCATGCCGCCAGAATAGCCTTTCAATGGCATATGCGCAGCGTGCGTTAGGTTGAGTTTATGAAGTAAATCGTCGATGGTGTGATTTGCGATTAATTTATCTAACCCTTTTAAGCTAGCCATGTAGTGCAGAAATTCGATGCCGGATAACTGATCATATACCCCAAAATATTGTGGCAAATAACCCAGCTCTTTCCTCAATACTTGAGGTGACTTAATAATATCTTGCCCTTGCCAGAAGATATTCCCATGGGTTGGTTTTGTTATTGTTGCGAGAATACGCATCAAGCTAGATTTACCCGCACCATTAGGACCTAACAGCCCCAAAATCCCCGGCTCAACTTGCAGCGACAGCGATTTGATTGCAGGCTTAGCCTTTTTCCCACTTTGGTATTGATGACTAAGTGATTGAATATCCAATAACATTGTATTTCCCTATATAGATCAAGATGAAATAACAATGCAAATACAGCGCCAAAAATAATCTATCAAAATTCAACAAGTTAAGCTTCACTCAATTAGAGTGTTTACAAATAATGCTGAATTTAACTAACTATTGGTGAAATAAGTAAAGCTTTGAGCCCAATATCGTTCACATCGCATCCTAATAAGACTTAACGAAAAAAACCGTTACATATTAAGCATCCCGCGAAAAACAAAAAGCCTCAATACGGTTAGGAATCGAGGCTTTCTCTTTTATAAGAAGTTTGGATCTAAGCTTATAGGTTTTAGACCAGCAAGGATTTTTACAATCTTGGCACCAGATAAGCCTTGCAGAAAGATTTATCAATCCGTGGCAGTGCCAAATTCTACAATTCAACGGCCTTAACTTCGCTAGCCATATCAAGATAGCGTTCGCACCTTGTCATGAGTTGCTGGCGATAATCAGCCACAAAGGCATGTTCATCTTTATCCAGCGTTGGCAGCATGGCAATCACGTCGTCTATGGCTTGCTCTATTCTGGTTGCCATTTTGGTTAAATTGCTCACTAACAAGGCTCGTGGCAAGCTAAGTTCTTCGGCGAATGAAGCCAGTTGATAAGCATAAATTTTATTAGGGTCGAATTCATCATCGATAGCCATTGCTATCTCCTGCTCGAAATCCTTATACATTGCCACATTGACTAAGTCATACCAGGGGGTCGGTACCATACCTGTGGGAGTCATGAAAAATGAGTAGTTTTTGCCATGGGCATCAGCATTACCGCTGAGTAAATTAAATAAAGCCCACTGCAGCATATTTTGTTTAGCCGCTGCAGGATTAGTGCACTGACTGGCGAGGCTAAACAAACGAGCAAAGCTTACGCCCTCTCGAATACCTTTCACATCACGACCTGTGCCAAAGTTACGTTCGTATTTTTTGTTAACACTGAAACCCAACGCTTGGCAGCTATCAATCATGTGCCGTCTCAAGACTTTTTGAGGCTCAGGCATATAACGACGATCAAAGCGTTCGACACAAAGGGATTTGTGTTGACCAAACTCGACAATATCGACATGAGCAACATCGTTACCAATAGCCTTAGCCAAGCGCATGGTAAGAAACTCGTTAATCACTAAATGACGGTATTGCGCAAACTTCAAAATATGTGTGGATGCCAGCGAACCGTCACCAAAGCCAAAAGTTTTGCCGTTGTAAAATAGGTTTAGTTTGGACTGCACCCCTGCGACTGACAGCCTTGGTTTTCCATCCCACACTTCCATTGGCCATAGCTGCGGATCTTCAATTCGCTTAATCACTTCATCAGCACTTATCTCCCTTAAGGCTGTTGCTGGTAGCAATGTTCCTTTTGGCGAAAAAGCGATGGCACCCGCGGTATCAAGGCCGATACCACGAATAAGGGCAAACGTATTACCACGAGATACCCCTAGCGATTCAATTAAGTATTCTAAGCCTTTATTTTCGGGTAATAGGTTTACTAAAAACATCGCAATTTGATGGCTGTTAGCGGTTCCATCTAAGGGGACCATCGGCGAAATGGGAAACCCCCTTTGTTGCCAATCATGGGTGTATTGAACAGTGAATGTCTCGGTCGCGGGGTCAAATGACAGCTCACCAATTATCTGATCGCCAAGATGCATATCCAAAGTCAGTTTTTCAGCTGTACTCATCATTAGTACCAGCCATTAGAGTCTGCATCACTATGTTGTGCCGCCAAAATGCTAATCCCCAAGCCATTAAGAATTTTGAACACTGTCGAGATATAAACATCTTCGCCTTTCTCGACACGAATTAACGTCTTTTTGGTCACGCCACACAGCATCGCCGCCACATCTTGAGTCAGTGCCGCATTGTTTCTGGTTTCTTTAATGAGTAAGCCCAAAGATTGTTGATTGAGTGCAGATGCCATAACGTTAGTCCAAAGTGTACTTTGCTACACTTTAGCTATGAATGGTTAAGTATTCAACAGTAAAGTGTAGCAACCTACACTTTATTGTGATCTCCCCTGTCAAGATCAACAAAAGTGTAGTTAAGTACACTTTTTAATTATCTAAGTCGCCAAACGAGTTATAAGTGTAGGTTGTTACACTATATGATTGTTTAGTAATTTGACGGTTAAATGTAATCAATACAGTCTGTGAAATTGACCTTAAGATTGATAGAAATCAATATAGATAACGACAAATTATGTGGTATTTGCTCATCCACATCACCTTCGTGTTATCAGCCTTCGCCATGGGATATTTGGATAAGATTACGCGCAAATAATAGCAGAATTAAAAATAAGCCCCTATCAAATGGGGCTAGTTTTACTACCATTGCTTTAACAAGGTAAAAGATGCTTCTGAAGATAGACGCGTAAGAATGAAGTAATCTACTGAATGGTAGCTCCCACCTTCGACGGTATTACTGGTGCTCAAAAGCATATCCTCAATACCGTCACCATTATAGTCACCTTTAGCTCTTATATTAAGCCTTTGCGATCCTCCAGAATTATCAACAAAAATTGCGCTAGTTTCATCGATGGCTTTAACCTTCAAAATGTGACTCATTTCATCCCAATTTGTGGCTACAACCAGACGACGCTCATCATCCTTCGAGATAATTAAAGCTAATTGCGGCGGAACACGTTTGGCAAAGTTTTTGTCCAAATTAACAACACTAAGGTAGCTTTGATGCGACGGCTTAAACAGGGATAATTCTTGCCATGACTTACATATTTTATAATCTATTATAACGGCCCCATAATCCGCAGACTGCGAAGCTTCATACCCTAAATCTATACTCGTAACTAAATCTGCGCAGGTATTAACCGTTAACTTCTTATGGTGATTATGTTTCAGCTCTGTTTCATAACCCCATATGTCTTTATGTAAAAGTTTGAAGTCATCAGCATTGTGTGTTTCCCTTGTTTGTTCGAGGAAAAACTCACCTGCATTTAATGGTAATGATGGTGCTATATTTCCCGTTGCACTCACACACCCAATCCCAAATACAGCTACAGATCCTACTACTAACATTACTTTTAATATCATTTTGCATTACTCAATAAATTACGCACATAAAAATTACGATCTGTACTCAGCTGATGTCGATTAGATTCCAATGCCGCTTTTTTGAAATCACTAGCCTTGATATGTATATTAAAATTAACAAATTTATTACTCAACCTTGTCAATCCAAGATTAAAAATCATATCAAATAATGCTAGCTTAACATCGTCAGGGTAAGTCGAGAACGTAGAGTATCCATAGAGACCTTTTAACTCTTTTTCAAAATTTACAATATGAGAGTCCCTAATTACATCAATATCTGTATTAAGAAGTTCCAACTTAGTAAATTTTTTGTAATAAGCAGCATTAGGTAGTTTCTGTGCGCCCTGAACTCTAACCCATTGTGCTTTTATGAGGTTAAACTCATCTTCAATCTGCTGAGCGGTTGCGGGGACACGCGAACTACTAACAACAAAAGGTACCTTTTGAGCAGCCTGAACATCGGTCATCATATGCCCAATACCTACAGTGACTTGACCGACAGAATCTAAATACATATGCGGTACACGCCCCTCATATTTCTCTAGATTTTTCTTCAAAATCACTTTGAGTGAACCTGAAATAGGTACTACTGAAGCCGCCAAATGTGCACTTAATTTTTCGTTAAACTTACGATGGGAGCGACCGTTTGCATCGATTTTTCCGTCAGGACGAACCATGCCAACAGATTTACTTTGAAATATCTTAATCGCTGCGACTGTTTTTGAATGCTCTGGACGAGAACCCAATCTACCGTCCTCAACCAGTTTTCTTGTGGGTGGTATAAGTCTTAATAAATTATTTAGTGCTCCCTGCACGGCTTTCACATCATTTGGTGTATTTACACCGCCCATCCCTACAGATTGAGCCATTATTAACTTAGCCATTGTTACTCCTTGTAAATGTCAAATGTTTTAATTAGCACTGATTCATAAGATGTGTAATCCATTAGTGCATCTAAACGAGCCCTACAAACTCAAAAAACTATTTGGTGTTCCTTTGTTAGCCTTTTAAAGGCTAACTTTTAAGGCGCTTAAGTGGTCAAGTACATCAGCAGATTATTTCGTTAGATAAAGAGTTAGATGGTAATTGATGCAATAGATTGTCTTGTATTATGGTAGTCAATAATAGCCATATCTAATGTCAAATAGACAGGAGAACTAAGCCTTTAACTATCTGACAATTAAAAAATAAGCTGAAATTGATAGATAAAATATACTTGAAATACTAGAAAAGTTAAATCATCAGAAATGATAGATTTTTAATCAAATATAATTACTTGTGATGATTTTAAAGTTGATTAATTCTACTTCTGAATAATCCAGCGTCATTGTAAAAAACCGAGTTCAAGCTGACTTTTTAAGGGATTAATCACAACGTAATTTGCTCGGTCATTTACTTGGTAACATCAAAGCGACCTGATTTTTCTTCTCAGACTCACCAATCAGACACAATAATAGTCATATTTCAGATCATTAAAATTTCTTCTCACAGCTTGATATAGGGGAAAACAGTGAGAAACTCAACTGGCTAGTCAAAAATGGACGCTGGTTCGCTTAAAAACAAAGTAGCTACGTCAATAGTAACGATGTCATCTATTCACCGACTTAAAGTATTTATGAATGCCGAAAATATCGCGAATGACAAAATTATGTGGTATTTACTCACCCACATCACTTCTGTGCTATCGGCCTTACAATGGGGATATCTGGATAGTGAGGCTGAAAGTTTGATCTGACCCCACTAAATTTATGCTGGCTGATGGTAAAACTATCATCGGGTTTGGTGAGCGCAAAGCTCCGATGCCATTTGTGAATAGTTGTTCTCGCTTTTTATTTCTTGATGATAACCAAAGTGAAGAGATTCCATTACCTACAGCCACTAAAAGCTTAAACAAGAATACAAAGCTTATTAGTTTACTGAGGCAAGCCATTGAAGCAGTAGAAGATGATGACGGGTGGGCAATGTTAGGGCCTATAGGTACCCATATTTCTAATCATGCCTCGTTTGATCAACGTAATTATGGCTTTAAGAAGCTAAGTGATTTATTCGCATCTATAGATCTTTTTGAAATGAAGAAAACCCATGGCTCTATCATTTGGATAAAAGACAAAAAAGGCATAAAACGATAAACGGCAAGGGGAAATAACGATTACCTTTTCCCTTGGCACCTTTATATGTGCTTACTTTCATTGTTTTTTTAAAATTTTCAGTAAATCAGAAGCTCCTTTTCTATAACTATTAGACGATGAACTGCTTTTAAGTGAACTACAACCAAAAACACTGGAATTCATCAAGATAAAAAACTCTTCAACTGCATCAAATAAAGCAAAAATCTCACCTTCTACAGGATCGACAATACTCGAACTCATCATCGTTGGATAATCTGCATGAGCACCTAATTTATGTCTAAACTCTTTTAGAGGTTTACGTAAATGGGTGATTTTCTGGATATATACATCAGTGATCTCCTGATATTTGGCGTTTTTTTTAACCTCACTAGTACTTAATAAGTACTCCAAAGTAAGATTCTTATTTCTACCTTGCTTTGCTGGGTCCGTCAGCTTACACAATTGCAGTATCATTGAGTCACGGAATGACCAATGTACTAATCTAAAAAACTCGAGTGAAGCCTCTGAAATAATCTGTCGATTTTCTGCATCACTATAGAGCTGTTCATACGTGAGCTTAAGATGCTTAATCTCGTAAAATATCTTTCTAGCCTTAATAAACTCACTCCTAAACTGCTCCATAATTTGCCCTTTAATAATTGTTTGAAATCTAGGTAACCCGGTATTCATCAAGTTCTACACCCCCAATGAGGCATAAGAGAATGCTTAAATTGATGAAGTGGCATCACTCAATATTTGATTTAATGATCTCAGGTCGCCTAAATACCCTTGAATGTTTGCATTTACCCATTCATCTTTCGAAATATCAGGCCAATTAACACTCAGCTCAAAATAGAAAAAGAGCTCTTCAAAAAAGAATCTTTGCGTTCTTCCATTTCCCTCTCTAAATGGGAGAATAATGTTCAGTTCACAAAAGATATCGGTGATTTCTGCAATTAGTTCATGTTTTGAATCGAATCGTTCTAATAATACGATTCGAGAGAATTGTTTGTTCGCTTCAGCCTCAATTCTTGAACATGTACAAAAACGCGTATCCCCCTTAGAAATATCCACGGTTCGAATATCACCAGCCCAATGGTAGATATCTTGAAATAGTTGCTTATGCAGGCTTTGTAGATGTTTTAGGTTAAAGTCTTGTAACGAGGTAATTGTTGAAGAGTATTCACGGTATCGAGTTGCAGTAAAGGCTAATTCGGCTTCGGCGAGGTTGTCATAGTCCTGAATATTAAGCTTATTTTGAAGTACTTCCGAATCAGGGTAACAGTAACTGTCGTGGCTTACCCCGTATTTATCGCGCATACTTCAGTTTCAAATCATCAATCGATTTTCCGGCATTTTCTTTCTTCATAGATAAACCTTCATAGCGAGAGCTCATTTCAAAATTGCTCATTTTCGGCGTGAACACTCGAGCGTTTTTAGGTGTTTTATCTTTTGTTGTATTTGCCATTATACCCTCCGCGATAACGCTTATATTATAACCTAGTTCAGCCTACTCTTCTATATAACCCAGTCTTTATCCATGAGATAAACCCCCTTAACAAAAAGCCCCGATACCGTGAGGTATCGAGGCTTTCTCTTTTCTTTTACAAGAAATTTAGCTCTAAGCTTCTAGGCTTTAGAACGACAAGCAATATAGCGCAGGATAAATCGGGTTAGAACAAGGCGCTTTACCACGACGTTTAGTTTTTCATAAACGAGTGGTGAAGCAACGCAGTTATCACCGATTTAGACAAGCTAGATTACATCATGCCGCCCATTCCGCCCATACCACCCATTCCGCCCATATCTGGCGCAGAATCTTGTGGTACTTCAGCAATCATCGCTTCTGTTGTGATCATAAGACCAGCAATAGATGCGGCGAACTGTAGCGCACTACGAGTCACTTTAGTTGGGTCTAGGATACCCATCTCTAACATGTCACCGTAAGTGTCATTACCGGCATTGTAACCGAAGTTACCGGTGCCGTTTTTAACAGTGTTAGCGACAACTGAGGCTTCTTGACCTGCGTTAGTAGCGATTTGACGAAGTGGCGCTTCCATAGCGCGTAGGGCAATAACCACACCGTGCTTTTGGTCTTCGTTCAATACTTCAACATCTTTAATTTTGCTTGCTACGCGAACAAGGGCAACACCACCACCGGCGACCACACCTTCTTCAACCGCTGCGCGAGTTGCATGTAATGCATCTTCTACGCGCGCTTTTTTCTCTTTCATTTCAACTTCTGTTGCTGCGCCAACTTTGATTACTGCAACACCGCCAGCTAACTTAGCCATACGCTCTTGAAGCTTTTCTTTGTCGTAGTCTGAAGTTGAATCTTCAACTTGTTGTTTGATTTGCGAAACACGTGCAGAAATTTGCACTTGGTCGCCACTACCATCGATGATTGTAGTGTTATCTTTAGTGATGATTACGCGCTTAGCTGTACCTAAATCTTCTAGAGTGGCTTTTTCAAGTTCTAGACCGATTTCTTCAGCGATAACAGTACCGCCAGTTAGGATTGCAACGTCTTGAAGCATTGCTTTACGACGGTCGCCAAAACCAGGTGCTTTAACAGCAGCTACTTTAACGATGCCACGCATGTTGTTCACAACGAGTGTTGCTAATGCTTCGCCTTCAACGTCTTCTGCAACGATAAGCAATGGCTTACCTGTTTTAGCTAGACCTTCAAGGATTGGCAACAATTCACGGATATTAGAAACTTTTTTGTCTACTAATAAAATGAATGGGCTGTCTAATTCAATGCTGCCAGTTTCTGGCTTGTTGATGAAGTATGGTGATAAGTAACCACGGTCAAACTGCATACCTTCAACAACGTCTAATTCGTTTTCAAGCGCTTGGCCTTCTTCAACGGTGATAACGCCTTCTTTACCGACTTTTTCCATTGCGGTTGCAATGATGTCGCCGATTGACTCGTCAGAGTTAGCAGAAATTGTACCTACTTGAGCAATCGCTTTAGTGTCTGAACATTCTTGAGAAAGTAGTTTAAGTTCAGCAACGGCTGCGATAACCGCTTTGTCGATACCGCGCTTAAGGTCCATTGGGTTCATACCCGCTGCAACTGCTTTTAGGCCTTCAACAACAATAGCTTGTGCTAATACTGTTGCAGTAGTGGTACCGTCACCGGCAGCATCATTGGCTTTAGAAGCAACTTCTTTAACCATTTGTGCGCCCATGTTTTCGAACTTGTCTGTTAGTTCGATTTCTTTAGCAACTGACACACCATCTTTGGTGATCATTGGCGAACCAAAGCTTTTATCTAAAACAACGTTACGACCTTTAGGGCCTAAGGTTACTTTAACTGCGTTGGCTAGGATGTTAACGCCTGCAAGCATTTTTACGCGTGCGTCGTTACCAAATAAGACTTCTTTTGCTGCCATTTTTTGATGTTCCTTTAAATTTAATGATTAATTGGAAAGTCGATTGATGCGTGAGGCTTAGCCTACGACTGCCATCAGGTCAGCTTCTGACAGGATTAACACTTCTTCACCGTCAATTTTTTCTTTCTTCACGCCGTAACCTTCATTGAAGATCACTACGTCGCCCACTTTAACGTCAAGTGGTGTAACTGTGCCATTTTCTGAGATACGACCGTTGCCTACTGCAAGGATTTTACCGCGAGTTGATTTTTCTGCTGCGCTGCCTGTAAGCACGATACCGCCTGCAGATTTAGATTCAACTTCTAAGCGTTTAACGATAACGCGGTCATGTAATGGACGAATATTCATCTATGAACTCTCCTAATGATTTGATGCCCAAAAAGCGAGGCTATTGACTAACAAATAAGGGTTTCCCCCTTGATGCATGTGATATGGGGGTGACTGGTCACAGATCCAAGGGGAATTTTAAAAATAATTGCACTTTTTTTACGTCTGTTTTATTAAAGCAATGCTAATCCTGATAGAATTCGGCTCCTTTGAAACAGCAAACGTTTGAGAATAGATGAAAGACAGACACGGGTTGCTCAGCGCACCTATTGGTCGTGTACTGCTTAACATGACTTTGCCTAACCTGATTGGGATTATGACCATTCTAGGTGGCAGTCTGGTGGACATTTTTTTTATTAGCCAGTTGGGTACAGATGCACTGGCAGCAGTGAGCTTTACGTTTCCGGTAACCTTAGTGATTACGAGCATCGGCATTGGCATTGGCGCGGGTGTGTCAACCAATCTTGGTCGTTTGATTGGATCTGGGCATGCGCCCGAATCCAGAGTGTTTTTATTTGATGCCTTGTGCATGACACTGGTGATTATTTGGGGCTTGTCGATACTCGGCTGTGTGTTTATTGAACCTATTTTTAGTTTGCTTGGTGCTAACGGTGCCAGTTTGCCATTAATTAATGACTACATGTGGTACTGGTATTTAGGCGCGCCTGCCTTAGTGCTATTAATGGTGGGTAATCAAGCATTACGTGCCACAGGTGACACTCACTCACCGGCTAAAATTATGATGCTGGCCGCCATTATAAACCTGGTTCTCGACCCGTTACTTATCTTCGGCATTGGCCCTTTTCCGCGTTTAGAAATTCAAGGCGCTGCTATTGCGACCACACTCTCTTGGGTAGTGGCAATGTCATTTGCTGGCCACTTGATTATTGTCAAACGTAAACTGGTTCAGTTTGCTGATTTTGATGTGGGTCGATTAATTTTACATTGGAAAGTCTTATCCCATATCGCCCGCCCAGCCGCGTTAATGAATGTAATAAATCCTATTGCCAACGGCATTATAATGGCCATGTTGGCACGGATTGATCATGCGGGTGTGGCGGCCTTTGGCGCCGGAATTAGGCTTGAGTCGGTATTATTGATTGTGGTGATGGCGCTGTCGTCGAGTTTAATGCCATTTATTGCCCAAAACCTAGGTGCCAGCCAACCTGAACGCGCCAAAAAAGCCTTATTGATGTCGTTGCGATTTGCTTTTGTATTTCAAACAATCTTGTTTATTCCGCTGTATTTTTATGCCGAACCTATCGCAAGATTGTTTACTCACGACCCACTGGTTATTGAGTGGTTGAGTTTTTATATTATGGTGTTGCCTGCCTCTTATGGGCCACTTGCCATTG
Organism: Shewanella sp. S1-58-MNA-CIBAN-0166; assembly: GCF_040310085.1. NCBI lineage: Bacteria > Pseudomonadati > Pseudomonadota > Gammaproteobacteria > Alteromonadales > Shewanellaceae > Shewanella > Shewanella sp. S1-58-MNA-CIBAN-0166. Next base: position 82,070 of record NZ_JBEOPN010000001.1, read on the forward strand.
TTATTATGGTTGCTACTAGCTTAAATGCTTACCATAGGCCGTTGAGTTCACTGGTGATTAACTTGTGCCGCTTAATGTTATTAATGTTACCGCTGGCGGCGCTAGGCTCGTATGTTGGCGGAGTGAAAGGTATTTTATTGGCGTTACCCATTGCTAATACATTGATGGGGATAGCTTGTTATTACCTGGCTACTCAAATTAGTGAGCCAAAAGAGATTAAGCACACGGTGCCTTGTTCAGATAACTCATTAGCTACAGACGGCGAGCAAGACGATACCAATAAACCAACCTCTCGCCTGGGCGAATATTAAACTGTGTTAATAATGGCAGCCACACTTGCTTTTTAATCTGTGTCAGTGGATTAATAACACTATATTACTTGCATAAAATCTTGGTCTAACATGAAAAAATCCATTTACGCCGCCATGCTCTCTGGCATTGTTTGCCCTGGCAGTGGCCAGATTTGGTTGGGTAAAAAGCTACTCGGCTGGGGATTTATCAGTGTCAGTATGGTGTGTATTTTGGTGATAATGGATCAAATTATTAGCCGTGCACAAGTGATTGCGGAGCAAATTTTAGCAGGCAATATCGGCAACGATTTAACCTCTATTTATGCTGCGGTATCCAACGTTGCCATCGACAGTAGCTCAACCATGCCGATACTCACTTGGATATTTTTAGCCAATTGGGGATTAAGTATCATCAGTGCATTTTGGTTTGGTGCTCAGCAAGATAAGCAACTCCAGCGGCAAGCCGATTCCGAGACAGGCGCAAAAACAAAAACAGCCAAGTAATGCATCTGCATTAGTCGGCTGTTTACGTTATATTTGATCAAGTGCTAAGCGCGGCGCTTAACAAAACACGCTCTACACATCACGGCAAATCACAGATCAAACTTGGTTTGTTAAATAAGCTGGTATTACCATAATGTGTATTAAGATGGTGTCATAAATGGTGCGTATTAAGACGGCTTGTCGTCATCTTTGGGCTTAATAGGCTCTACATCTATAATATCGTCGCGATTGTCGTCATGGCGCTTATCTTTAATGTCATCATCACGATCATTGTTAATGTCATCATCAAGATCAACTACTTCAATTTGATGGCTACGTGGACGATCATTTTTATGTTCAAAATCACCGTCGAAAGTTTTGCCCTGTTGATCAAATGGCTTTTGCCCTGCAAATGGACCGGACTGTCCAAAAGGACTTTGTCCGCCACCAAAGCCAGGGGGAATACCACCATTAGCCACAACACGAAGTTGCATACGTTTATATAAAAACGCCGCGATAGGAGCGCGGGTAAATGGGGTTAATAAAATTAAGCCAATAAAGTCGGTAACAAAACCAGGAATAAGCAATAACACCCCAGCGGCAGCCAACATCATACCTTCAACAATTTCTTGCCCCGGAGCTTCACCTCGGGCTAATTTTTGTTGCACACTCATTAAAGTACTAAGGCCTTGGCTGCGTACCAATGACACTCCAACAACCGCGGTAAATAACACTAACGCGACCGTGGTCCATGAACCAATTGAGCTGGCAACTTCAATGAGTACATTGAGTTCAATAACCGGTATTAAAACAAATATTAACAATAAAATAAAAAACATATTGGCCTCTAAGGATCGCTTTTTGATAGAGTGACGACTTATAAGATAACAGAGTGGCGACCTGTAAAAAAACTGTTGCCGATGAAACTTAAATGGGGGTGAACGGGTCTCTTTTCAAGACGCGTCACGAATATCACCTCAGTTTAATGAAAATGCGTTTAAAAAAGCGTACTGTGATGACCTTGTGCATGATAACAGCATTAGCTTAAGTAAACTTTAAGACAACTTATGTATAAACCTGAACTGCTACTTATATTGACCACTTGCCCAGATGCTGACATTGCAGCCAGTATTGCGACTGCATTAGTAGAGGCAAAGTTAGCGGCATGTGTACAAATAGGCCAAGCCGTTGAGTCAATTTATTATTGGGACAATAACATTTGTCAGTCACACGAAGTGCCAATACAGATAAAATGCATGGCAATTGATTACCATGCAATTGAACAGCTCGTGATCACAATGCATCCTTATGAAGTACCAGAATTCATTGCCACTCCAATTACCGGTGGTTTTGGCCCTTATTTACAATGGATAAAAGACAACTCACCATCATGAAAAAACTCGTCGCCATATGCCTGACATCATTGTTAATGATGTCATCAATGATACTCGCGCCAGCAGCACACAGCGCTAATGTATTGAGTAATAAATTCAGCTTTTTAAGCAGCGAACCTGAGTTAATGAAGGTTAACGATGCTTTTGTGTTTGATTACCAACAACAAGGTAATCAGCTCAAAATCAATTTTGTGATTGCAGAGGGCTATTATTTATATCGCGATAAGCTGCAGTTTTCGGTCGACGGTGCGGTGATTGGTGATATTGAATTACCTCATGGTAAAAACCATCATGACGAATACTTTGGCGACCAAGAGGTGTTTTACTCGTTTGTTGAAATCCCTATCGCGTTTAAAGAAGCGCAAGCCGATGCGGTATTTCATGTCACCTTTATGGGTTGTGCAGAAGGTACCTTGTGTTATCCGCCAACCAAGCACGATGTAACGTTAGCAGCGATTGAAGCAAATGACGGCACGTTAAGCAGTAAAAAAGTGATTGGCGCACCTGATGATGCGCAAGCATCAACAACGGCAACCGATGCACCAGCGGCACCGATTACTCAGCAAGACACGTTAAACCAAATGCTCCAAAACGATAGCCTATTATGGACTTTAGTTATTTTCTTTGGTTTAGGTATTGGTTTAGCATTAACACCGTGTGTGTTTCCGATGTACCCTATTTTGTCGGGCATTATTGTTGGTCAAGGCAAGAAGCTCTCTACCGCTAAAGCCTTCACCCTATCAATGGCCTACGTGCAAGGCATGGCCATTACCTATTCATTATTAGGATTAGTGGTTGCCTCTGCCGGACTTAAGTTTCAAGCGGCATTACAACACCCTGCTATTTTGATTTTCTTGGCGGTGATGTTTGTGCTGCTGAGCTTATCGATGTTTGGCATGTACGATTTAAAGCTGCCATCGAAGTGGCAAGAAAAAATGAACTCGATGTCGAACAATCAAAAAGGTGGCAACCTTATTGGTGTGTTTATGATGGGGGTGATTTCAGGTTTAGTCGCTTCGCCTTGTACCACGGCGCCGTTATCTGGCGTGCTGATTTACGTGGCGCAGTCTGGTGATTTACTGCAAGGCTTTTTAGCGCTGTATGTACTCAGCATGGGTATGGGTTTACCGTTATTAGTGATTGGGACTTCGGGTGGCAAAATTTTACCGCGCGCAGGAGCGTGGATGGACATTATTAAAACCATCTTTGGCTTCTTACTGATTTCAGTTTCTATTGTAATGATTGGTCGTATTTGGCCTGGTTTAGTGTCCGATTTACTTTGGTCAGTATGGGCAATAAGCTTAATCGCTTACTTAATGCATCAAAACAGGTTGTCAGAATTTAACTGGAAACAAAGCACTCGTGGGGTGTTGTTATTACTGGCTTTGATGGCAAGTTTCTCATATGGTTTCCAAGCATTAATGAGCAGCTTTGGTCATCAATCCTCAAATATGACCCAAACCAGTATTGATGGCAAAACCAACACCGAAGCCAATCACTTTATCCGTATTAAGTCGCTGGAAGACTTAGAAGTTGAATTGGATAAAGCCAGTATTAGCGGTAAAACGGTGATGTTAGATTTATACGCCGACTGGTGTGTGGCGTGTAAAGAATTTGAAGCCATTACCTTTAAAAATGCCGACGTGGAAACGCGTATGAACCAAATGGTGTTATTGCAAGCTGACGTGACTGCCAGCGATGACATTGATATCACCCTTTTAGAACATTATGGCGTGTTAGGTTTACCGACATTGTTAATGTTTAATAGCGACGGTGAGCAGCGTGAAGACTTGCGGGTTACCGGCTTTATGGGACCAAAAGACTTTGCTGCTCATTTAGATATACTGTTAGCAAAGTAAGTTAACAGACTGACTTAACAGACTAAGCACATTAACTTACTGGGCTGAGTGAATGTGCAAAGTGAGAGCATTAATCAAATCAACTTAATGAATGATCGCATGTTGTGCTGTGTACCGTAAAAGCAGTTGGTAGAATCATTTAGTAATACACTATATAAAACAGCATCTTTAGCCACTAAAGATGCTGTTTTTTGCTTTTAGGCTATTAAAGTCATCGAAAGTTAACTTTTTTCTTATACAATAAGATTTTGTATCCCTCATTCAAGGCGCTTTATGGAACCCGCTATCCTGATTATCACCCTACTTTGCGGAATGCTGGTCAGCCGAGTGGGTTTACCGCCACTGATTGGTTATCTTGCTGCTGGTTTTGTATTGTTCACCTTAGGCATTGAAGACACTAGCTTACCTATTTTGCAGCAACTTGCTGACTTAGGTGTCACCTTATTATTGTTTTCTATTGGTCTCAAACTTGACCTTAAAAGCCTGTTTAAAGCCGAAGTGTGGGCGGGTTCAAGCTTACATTTAATTGGTTCGATTCTATTTTTTGTGCCAGTACTGAAGTTATTGGGCTTTTTAGGTATTGAACAGCTCGACGGATACAGCTTCAATCAACTGATGCTAATTTCCTTTGCATTAAGTTTTTCCAGTACCGTATTTGCGGTAAAAGTGCTTGAAGATAGCGGTGATATGCAGTCGCTTTATGGCCGAGTCGCGATTGGTATCTTGATTATGCAAGACATCTTCGCGGTGATATTTTTAACCATTTCTAAAGGTAACATCCCGTCGGTTTGGGCATTTGCATTGTTATTACTACCGCTTGCAAGACCGCTTATTTATAAAATATTTGATCGGGTCGGCCACGGCGAAATGTTGGTATTGTTTGGCCTTGTTATGGCATTAGTGGTGGGGGCATGGTTATTTGAAGCCGTCGGTTTAAAACCCGATTTAGGCGCATTGATTGTGGGTATTTTACTCGCTGGGCATGCTAAATCATCTGAATTAGCCAAATCTATTTATTTCTTTAAAGAGTTATTCTTAGTCGCATTTTTCTTAACTATTGGGTTAAATGGATTGCCGACCTTAGCCGATATTGGTTTAGCGGCGATTTTAGTTGCGCTAATTCCAGTGAAAATTTTGATGTTTGTCTATCTGCTAACTCGCTTTAAGCTGCGGTCGCGAACCTCGCTGCTCGCCTCGTTTAACTTGGGTAACTACAGTGAGTTTGGTTTAATCGTAGCCGCAGTCGCGGCACACAAAGGTTGGTTACCACCAGAATGGCTGATCATTATTGCTGTGGCATTAAGTATTAGTTTTTTATTTGCTGCGCCGTTTAATAATAACGTCAGTAATATTTATCAGCGTTTCCAGTCTAAATTAACCAAACTCGAACGCCACCCATTACACCCAGAAGACAGACAAATCCGCATTGGTAATCCACGCTTTTTGATCTTGGGGATGGGCCGTATTGGTTCTGGGGCATATGATGAATTACGCGCCAAATACACCGGCGAAATTTTAGGGATTGAACACAAACAAGAATTGGTTGATTTTCATCGAAATGAAGGCCGTAATGTTGTGCAAGGTGACGCTAGCGATACTGACTTTTGGGTCAAGCTTGAACGAGCGCCACACTTAGAGTTAGTACTATTGGCAATGCCACATCACGCGGGTAATTTGTTTGCAGTGCAACAACTGCAAAAGCTTAATTACGAAGGAAAAATCAGCGCGATTGTGCAATACGCTGAAGATGCCGAGTCATTAAAAGAATCTGGTGTTAATACTGTGTATAACTTGTATGAAGCTGCAGGTGCCGGTTTTGTAGACCATGTGATTAAAGAGCTACTCGATTCACCGCCAGAACTGGTTCCAAGTTCAGTTGCTGCTAGTAGTGATAAGCCAGATCAATCGGCAATAAATGAAACGACATCTGAGTTGCCATCATAAAACTAATCAACAATTGCAAACGCCTAGATAACTCTCTAGGCGTTTTTGTTTACTACCGCATATTTTCAATTTTGCTTCAGATAAAAAAATCTCAGTTACAGACACGGTTAAGTCATGCTATAACTCAAGTAACAAGTCTTTCCATGTCACCCTTTGTTGGATTTTTTGAAGTATGTCAAACCCTGCTCAACGCGCGACTAAATTATTTGTTCGTACATTTGGCACCAAGCCAGATGATTTATACCAGGCGCCCGGGCGAGTTAACATTATGGGCGAGCATACCGACTATAACGAAGGTCTCGCATTACCCGCCGCAATTAATTTTCATACTGTTATTGCTGTTAAGCATCGCGATGATAATTTATTTCGCGCTGTAACAACGGCGTTTCCTGGGGAAATTAAGCAATGGCACTTTGGTGAAGAAGGCCCCGTTGCTGCAGGCGATGATTGGAGCCACTATCTAAAAGGCGTTACCGCCGCCATGAACCAATCGGGGTTACGAGCCAAAGGCTTAGACTTAGCCATTGTGGGTGACGTGCCGCTAGGAGCAGGTTTATCATCGTCGGCAGCGCTTGAAATCGCTTTTGGTACTGCAATCAGTTATGCCAGCCAGCTAAACTTATCACCTATCGCTATTGCCCAATTGGCTCAGCGTGGTGAAAGCCAATTTATGTTGTTAGATTGCGGCATGATGGACCAAATCATTAGCGCGATGGCAGAGCCTGATCACGCCTTATTGATTGATTGCTTAGAATTAGAAAGCGAATCAGTGCTATTACCTGAAGAACTCAGCTTAATCGTAATCGACTTAAAACAAGACCGTCATGGTTTTACCCAACAATTTGAACAACGCAAGCAAGAGTGTAATCAGATAACCAAGTTACTTGGTCTCGATTCTCTGCGTGATTTATCATTAAGCTTACTCACAGCAGATAAAGACTTACTCAGCGATGTCCAATTTCGCCGAGCGCGCCATATCATCACCGAAAATCAACGTACGAGTAATGCCGCCAGAGCTTTGCAACAAAACAATATTGCTCGTTTTAGTCAGCTAATGGCACAGTCTCAAGCATCTATGCGCGATGATTTTGACATTATCACTGCCGACATTGACACCTTAGTGAGCATGATTGCCACTTTAATCGGTGAGAAAGGCGGCGTGCGTATGAGCGATGGCTGCGTATTGGCGCTGGTTAATCATGACCTCACCGATGAGGTGATTAACCTGGTTGAAAACCAATATTTTAAGCAAACTGGCATCGAAGCAACAATATACTTATGTTCAGCAAGTGGCGGTGCAGGACGCATCGGTTAACAATTTACAGATTAGAGAGGCATAAATGGTACGTTTTAGTGTGCTGGAACCTTGGCAAGATCCCCGTGGTGGTGAGATTGAACGGGTTAGAATTGATAATGGCATCATCGCACTTGAAGTATTAAGTTTAGGCGGCATAATTCGATCATTATGGACTCCAGATCGTAACGGTGAACGCAAAAATATCGTCTTAGGCTGCGACAATGTCGAAGATTATCTAGCTCAACAAGCTTATTTAGGCGCGATAGCAGGACGTTATAGCAATCGAATTGCCAATGGTAAAACCCAATATGATGGCCATCAATATCAACTTAGCGTAAATCAAGCGAGCAATTGTTTGCACGGTGGTGTTGAGGGCTTTAATCGAAAATTGTGGCAACTCGGTACCTTAAGTGATGGCGTTCGCTTAACCTTAACAAGCCCTGACGGCGACATGGGATTTCCGGGCAATTGTACTGTGCAACTCGATTACCGTTTAGTGGGTAATAACTTGTACATTGAAATGCTGGCCAGCACAGATAAAGCCTGTCCCATTAGTTTAACCCAACACAGCTACTTTAATTTAGACGGTAATCGCAGCGACACTAATAAGCAACATACGCTGCAAGTGGATGCTAAAAAGTACCTCACAATGAATGATGTTGGCGTACCTACCGCAATGCAACCTACCGCAGGTAGCGATTTAGACATGGCAAAAGCCACGCCGATGTCGGTACAAACCGAGCGCCCAGCATTAGCTGCCACCAAGGGTTTTGACCATTGCTATGTGTTAGATAATCCCGGTGCAGATTTACAACGATTTGGTTGTTTAGCCAGCCCGAATAGCGGCCGTAATATGACGGTTTATACTAACCAGCCTGGGGTGCAGGTTTACGGCGCAAACTTTTTGCAAGGCACTGTAGGCAAAAAGCAGCGAGTATTAAGCGATCATCAAGCTGTGTGTATTGAACCGCAAATGCTACCCGACTCGCCGAATCAACCTGACTTGCCCGGCGATGTGTGGGTAACACCTGGCAAGGTTTATCACCACATCACTCGATATCAGTTTGATGCAGAATAATCAGCCAGTAAAATCTAGTTTTAATGCCGAAGATATTGGTCAAATTGCTGTTGGGGCTTTTGCCCTGTCGGTGCCGATTGCATTTTCTGAAGAAGCATGGAGATTGTCGGCCAGTTTGCCTGCATTAAATTTGGTATTGGTGGTGGTATTGTCGCTGGCATTTATTACTCTGTTTGCTTATCAGAGTGTGTTTCAGGCAAATATTGTTAAGCGCAGACGAGCATTTTTGTTGCGGGTAATTGCAGCGTATATATTAACGTTATTGGTGGTCAGCATTGTGCTATTGGCATTAGATAAATTGCCATTAATCACCGACCCAATTTTAGCGTTAAAACGGATTATTTTAATCGCGATGCCCGCGTCCATGGGTGCGATTATTGTCGACAGTTTCGACAAGGAATAAACTACATAAGGAATAATAAATTATTCCTTATGTAGTCAGTTATCTATAGCAGATATAAGCAGGATAATAACATAGACCACGCAATACACTGAGCCAGAGACTCAATGTTATCTGCAGGTTTAATCGTCTACGCTATCACCCATGTCATCAAAGCTATCATTGTCATCATCTGAATCATCAAATTCTGGAATGTCATCATCGGCGTTAATCGGTTCATCTGGCTCTGGAGCCGGTTTAGCCTTACGCGGTGGCGCTGTATCGGGTACTTTTGATAAATCAATTCGTAACTGATGCTTTGCCATAAACTCACTACGTGCCACCTTCCAAGCATCGCCAAACTCAGCCATAGCGGCTTTTGTTTGTTGCTCGTCTAAGTCGTGTAAGTTAACTTTAACGATGTCTTCTACGTACTCCACAATCGTATTACGGATAGTGTTGTACATGAAAATGCGCCCTGGTGACGCTTCTGGCAATTGATTATCATGAACGACGATAGTGTTACCTTTCGATGTTCTTAATTCACCAAACCAAAGTTGTTTTTTTGCAGTGTTATACATATATGCTAACGCCCTTAATCAACACATATTCTAAAAATGATGCAGGATTATTGAAGATAACATCTTCATACTGCGCCACGATTATCTGTTCTGTATTTGTGTGGGTATTTAAACAGAATATTTCTGAGAATCAATGCCTAAAACGATGAAATTTTCGAGTAATCGCATAAAAATGTTGGTTGTCGTCAATTTTTAACACTTTATCGTCATTTTTCTCACAAAATAAACGCCTCACAAAAGTGATTAACCCGTTTCAGGCCAATCACTTTGTGATCACGACTTTAGCTTAAAAACATCAAGCTTCAAGTTTTTTATCAAAATATATCGCTGATTAAAACCACAATATTAATATGTGTATTGATAAGGGTATTCATTTACTTAACGAGGATCAGCTTGTAGATCTAACACTATCTTGCCTTTGTGTGTGCCCGACTCCATTAGTTCATGTGCCTGCACCACTTGCGAGAATGGGAACACACTATCAATTGGAATGCTCATTTTACCGCTATTTAATAACGGCCATACGAACTCTGCCAAACCTTGAGCAATAAGGGCTTTATTCGCCACGCTTTGTGGTCGTAACGTTGACCCTGTCCAAATCACTCGCTTAGCCATAATACGGAAAATATCCACGTTTGCCTGTGGACCACGTTGCATGGCAACCGACACCATACGTCCGTCGGTTGCAATCGCTTTGAGGTTTTCGTTAATAAAGTCGCCACCTGCAATATCCATAATGACATTAACGCCTAATCCATTTGTTGCTTCTAAAATCGGCTCAACAAAGTGCTGCTCGTTATAGTTAATCGCTACACTAGCACCTTGATCAAGACAGTATTGGCATTTCTCTGCACTGCCAGAGGTCGCAAATACCGTTGCGCCTAAACGACTCGCCATTTGAATTGCGGTCGTACCGATACCGCCAGAACCGCCATGAATAAGCACCGTTTCACCCGCGTTAAGTCCACCACGAATAAACAAGTTACCCCACACGGTAAAAAAGGTTTCTGGCAACGCGGCAGCTTGTACAAAACTGTAACCGGTAGGAATGGGTAAACAATGTGCTGCGTAAGTATTCACTAACTCGGCATAGCCGCCACCAGGCACTAAGGCACACACTTTATCGCCCACTTTCCATTGGGTAACATCGTCTGCCACGGCAACTATTTCACCAGCCACTTCTAGCCCGATAATCGGGCTGGCATCTGCTGGCGGTGGATAAGCGCCAACGCGCTGTTTAATGTCAGGCCCATTAACTCCAGCGGCATGCACCTTAATCGTCACCTGGCCTTCTGTCGGCATCGCAAGTGTCGATTTAGTCATGGTCATCGCACTGGGTTCGCCAGGCTGCTCAACTACTACATGGGTAAATGTTCTGTTTAAAATTGCCATAAAAATATCACCTTGGTTAATTGTTATTAAAATGTAACTATAATGAATAGCCTGTTACTGGCACCGGTTACCTGTTTACAAAATCGGCATGTTTGTTAGCAAAACATAAAGTAGTATTTTTTTTAATCAAAAAAGATTGCCTATACTCTTTAAACCATTAATATACCCGCCCGTTCAACACATGGAGCAAAATACTTGTTAAAGTACCTGTTCGTTTTACTGTCTATTTTCAGTATTCACGCCCATGCTACACCTATCCGTATCGCATCTGATATTTGGTGTCCTTATATCTGCAACAACCAAACAGGCTACGTTGTAGAACTCACAAGTCGCGCTTTTGAAATCCAAGGCCAACCGATTGAATTTCAGATTCTTCCTTATAAACGCGCACTGATTGAACTGCAAAGAAACAACATTGATGCTGTACTGGCATTGACGCCGAACGCCATTGCCGAAAACCAATTGATTAATGCTGATGTGATTGTCGGCTATAACAGCAATGACTTTTATACTCTTGTTGATAGTAATGAAACATTTGAGCAGATTACCGACCTTAATAGCACTCAACAAGCTGCTGTCGTCACTGGCTATGACTATGGTGTTGAGCTCGATGCTTGGTTTGCTGCACATTCTAATACCTACTTTGCCTCGGGTAGAGATCCATTAGCGATGAATATTATTCGGCTGGTAAAAGGACGTCATTCGGTCATCATCGACAACAAAAATGTCATTGAGTACACCGCGAGTCAATTAAACTTAACCAAGCAACTTCGCTACGCTGGCACCATAGGCAAACCGGTGCCTTTATATGTTGGCTTTAATCCACACAATAAAGCTTATGCTGTAACCTTTGCTAACGGCATCGACATGCTAAAAGCCAATGGCGAATATCAGCAGATTATGAGTAAATACAAAATATTACCTGAACTGACCTCTGACGAGGCCCGTCATAAAAACCTGCAAAAATTCCTGCCTATTTTCAATTAATCTCGCTTGCTGTTGTTATGCCATACGGAATTGGCATCAGCAAGGTGCAAAACTTCGTAACACTCTAATCACTGCATAACAGGGTCAATTTAGTTACACTCCGCCTACAAAAAATATAACAAATCATCATTTTGGGATTATTGGCATCAGCTTGCTGACGTCAAAGGAGTATTTATGCGCGTGTATCGTCAGCTGCTGTTACTGGCATTAACCAGTTCAGTTATTATTACCAGTTCGGCTTCTGAAATTGTCCAAAGCAAAGGTCATTTTGTAGACAAGTTTCGTCAACTTGAAGAGAGCCTCCCAACACCAAACGATTACCGCAATGCTGCTGGCGAACCAGGTAAAGACTACTGGCAACAACAAGTTGATTATAAAATCGATGTCACTCTGGATGAAAAAAAGCGTCGCATTCAAGGCAAGCAAGTGATTACTTATCACAACAACTCACCGTATACGCTTAAATATCTATGGTTACAGCTAGAACAAAATCGTTTTAAATCAGATTCGATATCTGAACGCAGCGCCGCATTTAATGGCGTGGATGGTAGTGTTAGTGCTAACAACACTTACGGTGATAATGCCTTTGCCAAAATCAGTTTAGGTGATCTTCGTCGTCAACAATTTTTAGCTGACAATAACTTGGGTTATCAAATAGCGGCTGTTACTGACACTAATAATAAGCCTTTAAAATACACTATTGTCGGCGCCCAAATGCGCGTCGATTTACCCACCCCGTTAAGCCACAATAAATCGACGCAGCTACACATTAATTATGGCTATAACATTTTAGAAGAAGACGCCGTTGGCGCGCGTTCGGGTTACGAGCACTTCCCTGACGACAAGCGTAAAGGCGGTAATGACATCTTCTTATTAGCGCAGTGGTTTCCGCGAGTTGCCAGCTATTCCGACTACGAAGCGTGGCACAATAAAGAGTTTTTAGGCAGCGGCGAGTTTACCCTCGAGTTTGGTAATTACGATGTCAGTATGACCGTACCCAGCGACCACATCGTCACAGCCACTGGCGTATTACAAAACAGCAAAAAGGTGTTATCACCTGAACAAATCAAACGTTTAGATAAAGCTAAAACAGCCAAAAAGCCTGTATTTATTGTCTCAGAAGACGAAGCACTTACTAATGAGTCAAGCACTGCTAAAGGCAATAAAACCTGGCATTTTAAAGCTGAAAACGTACGCGACTTTGCTTGGGCATCTTCACGTAAATTTATTTGGGATGCTCAAGGTTACCAACAAAAAGGCAGCCAGAACCCACAAGTGATGGCGATGTCGTTTTATCCTAAAGAAGGTGGAGAACTTTGGCAGCGTTATTCAACTGCATCGGTTATTCACACCCTTAAAGTCTATTCGCGCTTTACCTTCGATTATCCCTACCCTGCGGCCATTAGTGTAAACGGCCCTGTTGGCGGCATGGAATACCCGATGATTAGCTTTAATGGTCCACGCACCATTTGGCACGACGATGAAAGCCGTACTTATACCTTGTCGGAAAAACAATTCTTAATCGGCGTAGTAATCCACGAAGTCGGCCATAACTATTTCCCAATGATTGTGAACTCAGACGAGCGCCAATGGACGTGGATGGACGAAGGCTTAAACAGCTTTTTAGACGGCATAGCCACTCGCGAATGGGACCCATCGCTACCGTGGGGGCGTGAGCCAAGTGACGTTATTGAGTACATGAAGTCTAACGTGCAAGTGCCGGTGATGACGCAGTCAGACAGCGTGTTACAGCTTGGTCCAAACGCCTATATTAAACCTGCTGTGGCACTCAACATTTTACGTGAAGTGGTATTAGGCCGTGAGCTATTCGATTTTGCCTTTCAAGAGTACAGCCGTCGCTGGATGAACAAGCGCCCTACTCCAAGCGACTTTTTCCGCACCATGGAAGAAGCCTCTGGCGTCGACTTAGATTGGTTTTTCCGTGGCTGGTTTTACACCACAGATCATGTTGATATCTCGATAGATCGCATTTATAAACTGCGCTTAGACAGCAATAATCCTGATATTGATTTTGATCGTCGTCGCCAAGATTATAAAGACAAACCCATGCCTTATTCGGTTGAGCGTAACCAACAAAGTGGCCTAAAAACCTGGGTAGAACTTAATTCAGATAACGTTGATTATCATGACCAATATGATCAATTTAGCGTGACCAATAAAGAGCGCAACAAGTACAACAAAAAACACGCCGAGCTAGACCCGTGGGAGCAACAAACACTCGCACGCGCACTCAAAGAAGATAAAAACTATTATGTGTTTAACTTTGCCAATTTAGGTGGCTTAGTGATGCCAATTTTACTCGAACTCACGTTTGAAAATGGTGATACCGAGTCATTGGTGCTACCTGCAGAAATTTGGCGCCGTTCACCGTTTGAAGTCAGTAAGCTCATTGTCACCGACAAAGACAAAATCTTAGTGTCTGCCGTGGTTGATCGTCGCGGCGAAACAGCCGATGTCGATATTGAAAACAACTATTACCCAAGACAAATTATTCCCTCACGCATTGAAGCCTTTAAAGAAGAAGAACGTAAGGGCAATAAGTATCGCGACATTATGCATGACAATAAAGAAGCCCTGAAAGAGCCTGAAATAAAAGTGAAGAAGAAATAATGCGTCTATCATTTTATGCAGGATTCATGGCTATCGCGTTAAGTTTGCTGGCGGGCAATGTCACGGCCCACCAGCAAAAAGAAGCTTACACCAGTATTGTATTTAATCAGCGTAGCGGCATGCTAGAAGTCCAGCATCGGTTTTATTTACACGATGCTGAACACGCAGCCCAACAAGTGATCGATAAAAGTACCGATCTGATCGGCGATCCCGTTGGCCGTGAAGCGTTTGCTTATTATGCTATTTCGACGTTTTCGATGCAGGATCAGCAGCAACATCCGTTAACGCTGACCTATGTTGGCACCGAGTTACAGGGCAAGTATTTGTGGGTTTATCAGGAAACGCCGATCACCACTAATATGGACGGTTTTTATCTTAAGATGACCGCCCTGCAAGAGTTGTGGTCAGAGCAAACTAACCACATTAATGTTGAGCGGAATAAACGTGTGACTTCAGCAAGGCTGAACATTGCAGACTCTTGGCATTATATTGAAGTGGCTAAACCAGCCCAATAACTGACAAAACGTTATCGCAGCTAGTTTATCGAAAACACCATACTGGTTTGTCAGCCTTTATGGTGTTTTTAAGCTCCAGCCACCACATCGTCTAGCGCACCTGCCAAGGTTGAATACGTCACGCACTGCACGCCGTCAGGCTTAAAGCCTGCTTTGGCCAAGGTTTTAAGTGGCTGAAATTGAAAATCGGCCAACAATACCCGAGTATTATCATGCTTACATTTAGCAATAAACTTATACAGCGCCGAGACACCACCAGAATCTAAAAGCGATACCCCATCAAAATACAACACCACCCCATCTTGGTCGCCACTCAAATGCGCCAACTCGCCAAAGACACTGTCGGCGGCAGCAAAAAATAATGGTCCATTGATTTTAAACACTTTCCAACGCGGCGGTAATTCAACATGAATGTGTTTCTTCTGCTCGCTAATGTCTTGCACCTTGGTCATATCAGCCACTTGTTTCATGAATAATAACGACGCCAAAATGATCCCTGCACTGATCGCAATGACCATGTCGAAGAATATGGTCAGTAATAAACACACCATCAACACCAGTATTTCACTGGCAGGGGCTTTTTTAACCAGATGGACAATCTTAGGCGCTTCGCTCATGTTCCATGCCACCATGATAAGCAGCGCCGACATGCCCGCCATGGGGATATAAGCTAAAATAGTACTGAGCGATAATAAAGACACTAATACCACCACCGCATGGATCATGGCCGCGATTGGGCTTACCGCGCCCGACTTATAGTTAGCTGCCGAACGAGCAATAGCAGCAGTCGCGGTAATACCGCCAAAAAATGGCGCGATAATATTACCGATACCTTGGCCAAGTAATTCGCTATTGGCGCTGTGTTTTTTACCTGACATGCCGTCTAACACCACTGCACACAGTAACGATTCAATGGCGCCTAACATGGCAATCGCAAAGGCGGCAGACAATAGGTCACTGGCTAATTGCCAAGTGAGTACCAATGGCACTTCACCGGATTGCGCGCGAAGCCAAGGCCATTCAAAGTCAGGCAGCATAGAGGGAATGCCCGCCCCGATTGAGCCGTCGGCTAAGGTAAAGCTGAACGTAGAACCAATTGTCGCCACATGAAAACCGAGTTGATTTAGTACCAGCGCCACAATGCTCGCAACAACCACGGCAGGAAGATGTGCGGGTACCGCCAACTTGAGTTTAGGCCACAGAATAAACACTACTAAGGTGCTTAATCCCACCAGCAATGTTGGCCCAGAAAACCCTGGTATTTCTTGAACCAAGGTAGCCACCTTACCGACAAAACTTTCTGGCATTTCGCTAATGCTTAAACCAAAAAAATCCTTCACTTGTAATACTGCGATAACAACAGCAATACCACCGGTAAAACCCAACGTGACCGACTCGGGAATATATTGAATAAAACGACCTAAGCGAAACAACGCCATGATAATCAACATTAGTCCGGATAACAGGCTGGCAAGCAATAACCCTGACAAACCATATTGATGCACTATGGGATAAAGGATCACCACAAACGCGGCGGTAGGGCCAGACACGCTGTAACGCGAGCCACCGGTGAGCGGAATAACAAACCCAGCAATAATGGCAGTATATAACCCATATTGCGGCGCGACCCCAATGGCAATTGCAAGTGCCATTGCCAGTGGAATGGCAATAATGCCAACGGTTAAGCCGGCTAATAAATCTTTAGCGAATGCATTGGCATTGTAGGGAGCGTCTTTTAAAGACTCTCGGAGTGCATGCCCGATACGAAGAGAAAATAAATGTGTGCGGTATTTCATTGCGGCGATCCCATAACCTAGTACGGCGTCAAGATACCCCTCATTATAGGCCGATTACCTTACAGTACAATCGAATTAAGTTAACACCTGATGATAATATAATTATCATCACATTATAATGCACGGTTTATCTAAATCCGTTAATCAAACTACAGATTGCATCGGCGCATCTTGAGTATTTGATGCAGCCAATAACGGCTCAATCAAACGCTGACTCGTATCCGCCTCAGCTTGACTGGCTCGGTCGGCGTAATTGACATTATCGACAGCGCTACAGCCCAACAGGCTTATGACCATCAGTGCCAGCATCGCCTTTCGTAAGGTCGGTTTTACCATCATCAACTGCATCTCCAAACGTGTGTATTACACCATATTGGAACAAGCATACTGATGGACGGGTTAAGGAGAGGTTAAGGTGGGAATAAACTTTCATTGAAATACGAGTTTGGAACATTGACCACTTTTTAGTGATAGTGGCATGGTCATTCAACCGAACCGATCACATTAGCAAAACTCAGCAAAGATCAATTAGCGATTCGCGATTGAATACACGAGAAGGTCACAAAACGGCTTTGGCTCTTAATATCGGGCATTGTTTTGCGCTAATGCCCTTTAAGCCGCCTACTTAATGCACTTTGGCTGATACCCAGTATTTGCGCTGCTGCAGTTTGGTTATTAGCGGTACGGCTCATGGTTTCGTCCATTAACGCTTGGTTCATCTGTGCAATGGTGGGCAGTTGTTTGGGAAAGATAATTCGGTCTTGCGGCGTTGCAGTCAATGACTTGTGTTCATTAATGGCTTCCATAAAAGCAGAGGTGTTAAGCGCTATGCCATCGCTGCGGCTTACAGCATCAAAGACCATTCCTTTAAGTTCATGTAGATTACCGGGAAAATTGTAACTGGCGAGTTTTGACGCTAAGTCGCTTGGTTGAATCGGCGCAGGCAGATTCATTTCTGCTGCGGCAAGGGCGATGAAATGATTGATCAACATAGTAATATCTAACTGCCTTTCAGCTAACAGCGGTAATTTAATTTTATGTGCCCGTAAACGATAGAGTAGATCGCTCCTAAACTGGCCCGCTTGATGAAGCTTGAGTAAATCATCTTGAGTTGATACCACAAACTTACATTTTACCGGATAGGCAGTGTCGCTACCTAAAGGGTAATATTGTTTGCTTTCTAACAGCGCTAATAACTTAATTTGGGCATCCAGTGGTAGCGTGCCAATGTCGTTAAGATAGAGTACCCCACGGCCAACTTGATGCAATAAACCTGCAACCGCTTCTAGCTCGCCATTATTGTGATGATACAGTTGGCCACACATTTTTTGCTCAAATGACTCGCAACTAATACCAGCAAGATTAATACTAACGAAGGGTTCATTAGGGCTATAAAGCGCATGGCAAGATTGAGCAAACTCGCTTTTACCGGTTCCGCTGGCGCCATAAATTAACAAGGGCTCAGGGCTACATGATACGGCTTCAAGATAGCGAAATTGATCTAATAGCTGTGGCTCGCAAGTTAACATGTTATTGAATGCTTGCGGGTTATCTAAGGTTCGGCTTAAAAATTTCTCTTTGATATAAAGGTAGTTTCTTTCAAGCCCGACTACTTCAAGTGCGCGGCGAACTGTACGAGCAAGTTCATCGACATTGTCTGTTTTGATAAAGTAGTCATAAGCACCATTTTTAATGCAACGAACTGCTGTATCAACCTCATTTACCCCTGTCACTATAATGACTCGAGTGTTAGGGAAATCACTGCGGATCATCGCTAATAACTCTTCACCGGAGTGAAATGGCATGGTGAGATCGACTAGCACTAGCGCATAGTCGCCAACCTGTAAGCGACTACTCACCTGGCGACTGTCGACACAAGTGTCAATTTCAGCTTCGGGAACTAGACGGTTCAGAGTTATCGCGAGTGTGCGTAACCATGCTGCTTCGTCGTCGATTAACAGAATATTTCTGGCTAGTTTCATGGGCTAATCCTGTTGTGCTAATGCAAAAATAAGTCGAATTTGCGTGCCTTTGCCTAAGGTAGACTGAATCTGCATTTCGCCTTGATGTTCTTTAATTATTTTACTGCACACCGATAACCCTAAGCCGCTACCACCTTCGTTGCGCCTAGTGGTAAAAAAGGGTTCGGTAATACGCTTTAATGTGGCACTGCCCATCCCGCAGCCATTATCTTGGATACTCAAGATGGCCATATTGTTTGCAACATGTGTGTCTATCACTATTATCCCTAGCTGAGTTGAGCAAGCATTACACGCATTTTGAATGAGGTTAATTAACACCTGATGTAACTGTTGAGCATCGCCTGTAATGCTAGGGCTGGGTTGACATAACAGGGTGCTGATCTGATGAGATTTTGTTTGATTCGCGGTGAGGCGCTGGGCCACTTGAACCACATCATTTAAGCTCACTCGGGTATATTGATCGGCAATATGCGGCATGGCGTAACGTTTTAGGTCATTAACAATTCGACTGATACGTTTAGCACCCTCTTCTATAGAGCCACAACTATACTGTAACTCTTCTATCGCAATGTCTGGATTTAGCCCTGCAATTAACCAGAAAGGATTTTGTTTCTGATACTGCTTAGCGGCAGGCGTTAAGTCTTTCATGGCCGCGGTAAATAGTGATACAGCATGCACAATAAGTCCGGTTGGATTATTGATTTCATGGGCAATTCCCGCAGACAACTCTCCCAATGAAGCTAAACGACTGGCTTCTTCATTAGCTTGGCGTAATCGATGCTGCTCGGTTGATTCTTCAAGTAGAATCACCACCTGATTGTTGGCAATGGGATGAATTTGTAATTGCCAAAATTGCTGCTGATACCGCATGTCGGCAGTAAGCGATTTTTGGGTCGATAACACCTCCAATACTGCGGCTTTAAGCTTAAAAACATCGTTGTCGACATAGTAAAATCCATCTGAATCTAGCAGGTGAATATTGTTATCGTTACTCCATAAATGCTGGAGTTCCTGGTTTACTATGGTCACGCCATTAGGAAGCCCATCGAGAACGGATTGGAACTGTTGTGACAATTCAGATATTTCAACTTCAATTCGCTTTCGTTGAATTAATTCGGCATCGAGCGCTTTAGTATGACGGCGTAAACTAGCGCTTATAAATCCGGTGAAAATCATCCCAATAGCAGACATAATCGCCACTAAAATTGCGAGGGCAAACATGCGCTTTTCGGAAGAGGTTAAATCAACTTTTTCACGCCCGGTGCCAAACCATTTATTAACCAGTTTGTCGTATTCGCCCGATAATTTTAACTGCCTAAGCGCCTCGTTAATTTGGTACATCAGTTCGGTTTTTGTCTCATTCGCGACAAAATTAAACGCACCATAAATTAACGCATCACTGGAACTTCGCACCGATGGATACAGCGGAAGTAAACGCCGCGCAACAAAGCTCTCGGCAATAACCACGTCGACTTGGTTTTTTATCAGTAATTGAAAACCGGTTTCATACAAATCAACATCCACGCGGTCAAAATTTTGCAGATGGTCAGATAGAAACACATCAACAAAGGCACCATTTTTAATGGCAACCCGCTTACCAACAAGATCTGCCCAATTGTTTATTAACGCCTTACCTTGCAAAGTATAAGCTTTAGCATGGGTTGCATATATTGGATCAGATTGAGCTAACTTGCGATCCATGTTCACCGGGCTAACCACAGTAATCACATCGATATCGCTGTCAGGATCATGAACATCTTTCACCAATTGTTGAAAACTCTTTCGGCGAACAATAATGCGCTTATTGGTCAGCTGGCCAATTCTATCCATCAACTCAATATTAAAACCTTGATCAACGCCGTTATTACGCCACTCTAATGGCGCTGTTTTTGAATGCACGCCTAAGACAATGCTGTCTTGCGCGAGCACAGGCATAGTGATGATGATAAGTAATAGCAATAGAGTTTTCATGCCGCGATATTACCTATTTTCTCCACTTGAAACTGTGCAGCATTACCCGAATTAGCAAATCATTATGTACGTTTTCTTATGATGTTAACTCGATGTGATCTACCTCTACATAAGCTATGCAAAATTGCATATACCCCTTTATAGCTATGCATGTTTGCATAGCGCATTTTTAGGCTTGTGATTGAGTTGTCATTTCTGCCCTCTATTCTGGTTATCTTGTTGTTGATTGCGCCCCCTTAGGCAAAGATTACATTGAGCGAAAATAATAGCTGATCAACTCGATGCTAATTTGGACCGTATTTTTAAAGTGAAGTGAAGTGAAGTCAGTTTCACTTCAGCCTAACTAAAACAATAAGAGGCTTCTATCGTTAATGAATAAACCGTCATTACGTATAGAAGGGGGAGCAAAAATGAAAAAGATCAATCTTGCAGTCTGTATTGCTACATTAATGGGCACCGCAGGCCTAATGGGCAATGCTGTTGCCGCTGATAACTTAGCTGAATTCCATGTACAAAACCAAGAGTGTGATAGCTGTCATACACCAGACGGTGAACTGTCAAACGACAGCTTAACCTATGAAAATGCCCAATGTGTATCTTGCCATGGCACATTAGAGGAAGTCGCTGAAACCACAAAACATGAACATTATAATGCTCATGCTTCCCATTTCCCTGGCGAAGTAGCTTGTACCTCATGCCACAGCGCCCACGAAAAATCGATGGTGTACTGTGATTCTTGCCACAGCTTCGATTTCAACATGCCTTATGCTAAAAAATGGCTACGTGACGAACCTACTATTGCTGAATTGGCCAAAGATAAATCAGAACGTCAGGCTGCTCTTGCTAGCGCCCCACACGACACTGTTGACGTAGTGGTTGTCGGTTCTGGCGGCGCAGGTTTCTCTGCTGCAATATCTGCAACAGACAGTGGTGCTAAAGTCATTCTTATAGAGAAAGAGCCTGTTATTGGCGGTAATGCTAAGTTGGCTGCAGGTGGCATGAACGCTGCTTGGACTGATCAACAAAAAGCTAAAAAAATTACTGATAGCCCTGAGTTAATGTTCGAAGACACTATGAAAGGTGGCCAAAACATAAACGATCCTGCATTGGTTGAAGTGTTAACTTCGCACTCTAAAGGCTCTGTTGATTGGCTGACCGCGATGGGTGCCGATTTAACCGATGTAGGCATGATGGGCGGTGCATCTGTTAACCGTGCACACCGTCCAACTGGTGGTGCTGGTGTTGGTGCCCATGTCGTTCAAGTACTTTATGATAATGCAGTGAAACGCAATATCGACTTACGCATGAACACTCGCGGCATTGAAGTGCTTAAAGATGATAAAGGCACTGTTAAAGGTATTCTGGTTAAGGGTATGTACAAAGGTTACTACTGGGTGAAAGCCGATGCGGTAATATTAGCAACGGGTGGTTTTGCTAAAAATAATGAGCGTGTCGCTAAACTTGATCCTTCACTAAAAGGCTTTATCTCTACTAACCAACCTGGTGCAGTAGGTGATGGACTGGATGTGGCTGAAAATGCGGGTGGCGCATTGAAAGACATGCAGTATATCCAAGCTCACCCAACACTATCTGTTAAAGGTGGCGTAATGGTCACTGAAGCGGTACGCGGTAATGGTGCGATTTTGGTTAACCGCGAAGGTAAGCGTTTCGTTAACGAAATTACCACTCGTGATAAAGCGTCTGCCGCTATTTTAGCGCAAACCGGTAAATCAGCTTATTTGATTTTTGATGATTCTGTGCGTAAATCACTGTCAAAAATTGATAAGTATATTGGTTTAGGTGTTGCACCAACGGCAGATAGCCTAGTTAAATTAGGAAAAATGGAAGGTATTGACGGCAAAGCACTGACTGAAACCGTTGCGCGTTACAACAGCTTAGTGAGTAGCGGTAAAGACACTGATTTTGAGCGTCCAAACCTACCGCGCGCACTTAACGAAGGTAACTACTACGCAATCGAAGTCACACCTGGTGTTCACCACACTATGGGTGGCGTGATGATCGACACTAAAGCTGAAGTCATGAATGCTAAGAAGCAGGTTATCCCAGGCTTGTATGGTGCTGGTGAGGTGACTGGCGGTGTTCATGGTGCTAACCGCTTAGGTGGTAATGCCATTTCAGACATCATCACCTTCGGTCGCTTAGCGGGTGAAGAAGCTGCAAAATATTCTAAAAAGAACTAATCGATTTAGAATTCACTGACTCGCTAGTATCAGTAAGCCACAGTTCATTGCTGTGGCTTTTTTTATGCGTCTATATCTCCATACCTATCGAATTAACCTCAACTAGGAGTAGAGATGAGAATAGAATGATAAAGATATTAAGCTTAGTCATTAACCGCTCTCAAACTTGTCATTTGTTTTACTAACAAAACGAATTAACCCGTCAATAGCTGGCCTATTGCAAGTCTTCTCATGTAAAAAATAACGCAGTTAGCAAGGCAAAAGGCAGTTTGCGAGGCGTTTGTTATCCCGAGTTCTGGTTAATTAATGCATAATCGACGGCACAGTAAATTTGCATTAACTCACTAGCTAACTCAATGGCTAATTCACTGGCTAATTTACAACGCTATCAAAGGATAATAATGAAACAGTCTATAGTTCACATCTCGCTAGTGGTGAATGATTACGATGAAGCCATTGATTTTTATGTTAATAAATTGAAGTTTGATTTAATTGAAGACACCTATCAAGCAGAACAAGACAAACGCTGGGTTGTGGTGTCGCCTCCTGGGTCAAACGGAGTGTCGTTGTTGCTAGCTCGTGCATCTAAACCGGAGCAGCATGATTTTATTGGTAACCAAGCCGGCGGACGGGTTTTTCTTTTTTTGAATACCGACGATTTTTGGCGCGACTATAACCGCATGCAACTCGATGGGATTAAATTTGTGCGCCCACCTCAAGAGCAAGACTACGGCACAGTTGCGGTTTTTGAAGATCTGTACGGCAATCTTTGGGACTTACTGCAGTTAAATGATAAGCAGCCAATATCAATTAGAGCATCAATATAGCGCTGTTTGTTATGTATTTTTTGATAGCTTTTTAGGCAAGTAAAATACTGATGAAAAGCTTTATACACTTTCACATTAGGGCCATCAAGCGCGATACCGACTGATTGATGGCTACAAACAATGGCAGTTCTGCTAAAGAGCTAATTTAAAAAGCTGATTTAAAGTCAGAAATATCTCGCATCACAAAACTTAGCATAATAATCGTTAGCAGCTGTATCTTCGATTAAGCATTTAAGTTAATTAACCGTTTTGTCGTCATTAATAAAAAGGAGCATTTTATGCTCCTTTTTATTGGTTAAAACCTGCTGCATAATTTATTCAAGACCAGACTATTCAGAGAACCGCTGACTAAATTCTTGAATGCGTTTTGCGTTCACACCAGCATCGCCAATACCAATCCGCGACACGCTGCGTAAATCAATACGACTGCCCTGTTCTAGTGTAGACACGACGATAACGACATCATCTGCAAAATTGAAAAAAGGTGTTGTTGCCGTACTTTCAAAGCGCAGTGCTTTTGGGTCTTGAGCGACAATGGTCCAGCCCATGGCTTTAGCGACAGTTAATGCTTTTTCATAAGCCGCCTCTACCGATAAGTCTGACGCAATTGGTTGAATATTTGGAAAAGCTTGCAGTTGCTGCGCGGCAATCTCTTCTCCGCCATATACCAAACTATTTTTAGCGCCAACCCGGCTGTCAGTTAAAAACTCAAACTGCGGTGGTGATTGAGTGTTGGTAGTAATATCGTGAATAGGTGGATATTTCACTGGTTTGATAACCAACGCCATAATGCTTGGCGACAATATAGCTAAGCCCAGTAATAGCGCTATTGTAGAGGTTAATATGCCTTTGCCCTTAGCGTTACTGTCTTGCTTAATGGTAAAGCTGGTCACTAATGCCAGCACCGCAACCACCACCACTAAATAACCCAACAGGTTATTGTAATTACGACTGGCCATAAAGCCGACAATCGGGTCCCACAATCCCAGTGACGAGCCAAAAACCATCAAAGCAGCAATCGCGACTGCGACGATGGCAACCACCAACGAAATATGACCTACATAACCTTTTTGCATAACATTAATCCTTTAGGAAACTCTAATTAATCCAACTTCACTCAGTATATATAGACCAGAATTTTTCGGAATATATTACTGAAATAACAAAATATATTCTAATTAAACTCAAATCGTCATTACTGCAGAACGAGATGACTTCAGACGAGACAATTAGCCGCACACGTCACGGCTTCTTTGGATATCATTCTTAGTATGCCGCGTTAGGATCAAGCCCTAAACGACGCATGGTGCGGATTAAATTGCTTCTATCCAGCTGTAAACTTCTGGCAACAGCGGCTAAATTACCTCTTTCGGTCGCTAATACCGTCTGTATTATTTGTCGTTGGTACTCATCGGTTGAATCACGTAGTCCAAGGGTTAACACCTGCGATAATGCGGCTGCGACATTACTGTCGCTGATATTATCAACCTCGGCTATTGCTGGTGCTACTGTATGGCTCACAACAAACTCTGAACCGAGATGAACACGACTTATGTTAATGATACTGGCATGACGCCCTTGCTCGCTAATAGCCCTTAACGCAGCTCGACTGAGTAAGTGTTCTAACTCTCGCACATTGCCAGGCCAATGGTATTGGGTTAACTGATCAATGGCGGTTTGCTGTAACCTCAGTTTCGCGACGCCAAGCTGATGTTGGTTTTTTTCTAAAAAATAGCCAGCCAGTAAAATAACGTCTTTACCACGATCCCGTAATGGTGGCACAGGTAAAGGATACACACTCAAGCGATGATATAAGTCAGCCCTAAAGCGACCTTCTTTGACTTCTAACTGTAAATTACGGTTAGTAGCGGCAACAATTCTGACATCCACCACGATAATATTATCGCTGCCGACTCGTTGAATTTCACCGTTTTGCAACGCACGTAGTAACTTAGCTTGCACCGCAAGTGGTAACTCACCCACTTCATCTAAAAATAATGTCCCACCATCAGCCAATTCAAAGCGGCCGCGACGGTCACTTACCGCACCAGAATACGCGCCTTTTACATGACCAAATAATTCACTTTCGACGATGCTTTCTGGCAATGCAGCACAGTTAATTTGTACTAGTAGTTGCTCGCTGCGACGTGATTGCTGATGAATACTTTTGGCAACCAGCTCTTTACCCACGCCAGTTTCGCCAGTGATTAATACCGATAGATCGCTGGCTGCAACGGTATTTATCTCAGACAATAAATCCGTAATTGCGACACTGTTTCCAATAATACTCGACGGTCCAGCAGTCGCTAACATGCACTGCGCCACTTGATGATTACGTTCAACTTGCACTTCTAATGCTTCAATATGTTCACTGGTACTAATCGCAGCGGCCACAGCAGCAATATAAGCGCGGGTTTCGGTTGGGTTAAGCGCATCAAAGCTACCTGCTTTCATGGCGTCTAAGGTTAAAACGCCCCACGCTTTACCGTCGATATAAATGGTACTGCCCATGCAGTCATGCACGTGCAATTGTTCACTACCATCATCGACTAAACCGTCGTAGGGATCGGGCAGTGTTGAGTCGGCATCAAAGCGGGTAATATGTGGGTTAGCTAAAATTTGCTGTAAGCGTGGATGGTGGTTGATCGAAAACTGTCTAGCGAGGGCTTGTTGCTTTAGCCCTACAACAGCCACAGGGACTAAATGATCATGTTTAAGTTTCAACAAGGCCACTACGTCACATGGTATAGCGCGCTGAATCGCTAAAATCAGTCGTAAGTATCGTTCCGATTTTATCAGGTCACGATTTAAGTCTTCTACAATGTCGATAAAGGGAACAATATTCATAATATGTCAAATTAACCCAATTTAGGTTAATTTGACATATATATTGATCTAGGTCAAATTAACCCTTATGAAAATTATACCTGCTAAATCAGCTAGATAAATATTGGCGTGTTCTGTGCAATGTATGGGTAGACAAGGTAATTGATTGAAGCTTATCGCTATTTTACTCCCTAGAAGGAAATCATTAATGTTAGACACTGCAACTGTTCAAATTATTAAAGCCACCGTTCCGGCTCTGCAAATTTACGCTAATGACATCACCAGCCATTTTTATCCATTACTGTTTGCACAGCATCCAGAAGTATTACCATTTTTCAATCAAACTAACCAAGCCAAAGGCACTCAGCCTAAAGCACTGGCAAATGCGGTTATTGCTTACGGTGCCAATATTGATGAATTGGGCAATTTAAGTGATGCCGTTAGTAAAATCGTTCAAAAGCATGTTGCATTAGGCATTTTACCTGAACAATATGACGCTGTTGGCAGTTGTTTAATACAAGCCATTAAAGCCGTACTCGGTGATGCTGCAACAGACGAAGTGATTGATGCTTGGACCAAGGCTTACGGCCAATTAGCCAACATATTGATTGCGGCGGAAGAATCAATTTATACAGCTAAAGAGCATCAACAAGGTGGTTGGCGTGGCGAGCGTGACTTTATTTTAGTCAAACGTGTAGATGAAAGCTCAGTGATTACCTCATTCTACTTTCAACCTTTTGATAATAAAGGCTTACCAAACTTTGACGCTGGGCAATTTTTGACCTTAGTATTTGATGATATCGACGGTGTATCAATGCGTCGTAACTACAGTCTATCTGACGCGGCAGGCAAAGATTACTTAAGAATTAGCGTCAAGCGTGAACCTAATGGCGTGGTTTCAAATCACTTACATAACAATATTCAGTTAGGCGATAAAGTGAAATTACGTGCACCCAGTGGCGATTTCATCTTACGAAAAAACACCAAGCCGTTAATATTATTGACTGGCGGTGTCGGTATTACTCCTGCGATTAGTATGCTCAATACTGAAGCGGGTTCAGGACGCGATATTCGCTTTATTCATGCGGCCATAAATAGTGATGTCCATGCGTTTAAACACCATGTCGATCAACTTGCCTCAACACATGACCACATCAAACCTTTGTATGTTTACAGCCAGCCAGAACAACACTGCCAACCTCATGCCACTGGGTTTATTGATGCATCAATCATTGCAGAGCAACTCCCTGCAGACCGCGATGTAGAATTTTACCTGCTTGGCCCTACCGGTTTTATGAAAGCAGCATTGGCCATCGCCACCAGCTTAGGTGTACCAGAAAGCCAAATTCATTATGAATTCTTCGGCCCAGCTGAAGCATTAACCGCTTAATAGCCCAACAAACCAGTGAGATAAAAAAAGCCCTGAGCGGTAACTCAGGGCTTTTTAGTTATTGATAAAAAAGATTAAACCTGTGACTGGAGATGTCCTAGAACGGGATATCGTCATCCCAATCTTCATCTTCTCAATGATTAAATACTCAATTAGCTTAGATAAACTGGATTGCGCACATGGTCAAATCATCCTGAAACTCTGAAAAACCGCAAAACTGTTTCATTTGCTGCTCCAGATACTCCAGCATAGCTTCGGGTTCATCGGGTGCTGCGCTGATGGCTTTTTCTAAGCGATCGAAACCAAATAATTCTTTGTGGGCATTTTGCGTTTCGATGACCACATCGGTATACACAAATAAGATATCACCTACATCAACACTAACCCGGTAGGTATCCCAATTTTGCTCACGCAGTACCCCAATAGGAATGCCACCTTGATCTAAGGCAACCAGCCTGTTGGCTTTTTTCAAATAGGCGTGAGGATGGCCTGCATTAGCATAAATAAGTTCTTTCTCTTGGAAGTTATAACGCATTACTGTAGCGGTTAAAAAGCTGCCACGAGGCTTTTTAGTGAAAAAATGTTGATTGATATAATTAAGCACTTCAGAAGAACTACTGTTTAAATCTTTCGGTTCAAAGGTGCGTAAGATGGCATCTATCATGGCGGTTTCTACTGCCGCGGCAGGGCCGTGACCCGATACGTCAGCAATAATCATTCCGATATCACCCTGGACATCCGGGCGACTTTTACCAAGGTCGACAATGTCTAAATAATCACCACCAGCACCTTTCATCGCTTTATAGGTATAAGCCATTTTAACAGAGCTAAGTACGATACCTTTGTCTGGCAACATCAATTGCTGCAAGCGCGAAATTTCTTCTATCTCATCGCGGATCCACACCTGGGCAGCGTTAAGTTGTGATGACGCTTCGGAAAACTGGAAGCTTTTTAGCTGGTACAAAAGCCTAAAATACAACGAGCTAACATGATGCGATTCAGTTCCTGCAGGTAAATTAAGCAGAATAATACAGTCAAATAAGCTCGATTCTTTACCAAAAGGCAGCACCCAACACATTTTTCCATCGTCCTTTAGAGGCACAATTTCCGTAATACTGTGTTGTAACGACAATGCTTTAAATTGTTGATAGAGCCGGGTGTAATGCTCATCACACAAGGATGAAAAATTACAGCTGACTTGGCCATTTTTTTTAATTAAGTAATAATTAAACTCACTTAATGTGACTGCCAAATTGGTTTTAAACCATAAGGTTTCATCAATAATGCTGTTAGCTAATGCTCTATCAATATTCAAGGGTAACCTTACTTTTGGGCTAATTTAGCAGCAAGGGCTTCATTCAAACCAGTGACACCGCTTTTTTTCAAAGTACTTTTATAGTCGTTACTAAAGGTACGGATCATCGATAAACCTTCAGCAACAAAATCGTAAATTTTCCATTCATTATTACGTTGATAAAGCTGATATGAAACCGGAATGATATTTTCTTTGGTATGAATTTCAGTATCGACTGATGCATACACTTTTTTCTTGATTGTTTCATTGGTGTAATCAACCGTTTGATTATCATACTGTTCTAGCAACACAATATAGGTATCGACTAATACGCCTTTTAACAACACCATAAATTGACGTTTTTCGGTATCGCTTGCCTGTCTCCAATACTTACCTAACACTCGTTGTGCAGAGGCTTGTATGTCGACGTGTTTTTCAATCACATCACTGAGTGATTGTTTTTTCTGTTCGACTGACAAGGCGCTATTTGATGCGATACTAATGATATCTGTCACACCTAATTTAACGCGTTCTGTTGGTTCTTGTGCCGCCAAAGCTAGAGACGGCATCACTAGCATCATGATTAAAAAAATTATTGATTTCATTATTTATCCTGACTAAACATATATTTGCTTATTAACTCTTCGATGCTGATTGATGATTCTGTTTCAATAAACTCTTCACCATCTGCCATGTTTATTTCTGAACCACCGGTAGATATTTTAACAAATCTGTCGCCAATAATACCTGATGTACGAATAGAGGCTATCGAATCATCAGGTACGGTAATCGCATTATCTAATGATATTTTAACGACTGACTCATACGCTTTAGGGTCGTAATTAATCGATTGAATTAATCCAACACGTACACCTGACATTTCGACAAAGGCACCTTCTTTTAAACCTGAAGAATTTTCAAATTTAGCCACTAAGGTGTAGTTACCACTATTAGTGACCGATGCTCCACCAATGGTAATTGACATAAATACCAAGGCCCCAATCCCGAATAATACAAACAGGCCGACGAGAAAATTGACGTAATTGTTTTTCATTGAAACCTCTAGTTATAGCGCTAATGAGCTAACGATATAGTCACTAAATAACATAATAATTGCACTCATTACCACCGCCTGAGTGGTGCCATTGCTGACGCCTTCAGCGCCCATATTTTTTTGGTTTAAGTGTAAATAAAAGCCGTAATATAAAGGTATCCACATAATAAACAAACCAAATACCAGTGACTTTATTTGACCAACCAGCACATCTTTAAAGCTAATGGTATCCATTACACCTTGAATATATGCACCAGGACTTTCTCCTTGAATGTGTACTCCAACGATATAGCCACCGCCAATGCCCACCAAGTCAAAAACGGCCGTCAGCATGGGAACACAAAACAACGCCGCTAATAGTCTTGGCAGCATCACATAGCGGTAACTGTTAATCGCCATGCAATCAAGCGCATCAAATTGTTGCTCGTTACGCATAATACCAATTTCTGAACAGGTCGCAGAGCCAACTCGTGCTATTACCATTAATGCTGTCATCACCGGACCTAATTCTTTAATCAGGCTCAAGGCAACTGCCGAACCCAATAAATCCACTGAACCAAATCGCACTAAGGTATCGTAAAACTGCAGTGCCACAACCATACCGGTAAAGAGCGCCGCAACAATAATGACAATTAAAGACCGATTACCAATAAAATATATCTGCTTAATCACTTGCTTAAATGACACCAGCCCAGTGAATAGGCTGCTGACGATACGCATTAAAAATAATGTTGCTAGGCCAACACTTTCAATATTTTTACGCGTTGCGGCACCTAAGTTACTGACTGAATTAAACAAGGCATTCATTATTTTTCATCCTTATTTAACAAACGATTGAGATAAACCTCACCATCATCTCTGTAAGTGTTCGGTTGACGGTTGATCATGTTTTGAATGCGTTCATCTGGAGAGTTTTTAATCTCATCAACGGTGCCATTCGCCACCACTTCACCCGCAAACAATACCACCACGCGATCGGCAATTTTAAACACACTTTCTAACTCATGAGTGACCACCACGATAGTCATGTTCATGGCATCTCTCAAAGTGAGAATAAGCTCGTCAAGTTCAACTGCAGTTGTGGGATCAAGCCCTGCTGAAGGTTCATCAAAAAACAGTAATTTAGGGTCCATAATAACGGCCCTAGCCAGTCCTGCTCGTTTTAGCATGCCGCCTGATAATTCCGAAGGCATTAGATGGCCTGTTCCAGCCATGTTCATTAATTCAAGCTTCATCCGCACCATAATATCAATGGTTTGGGTATCCAACGAAGTGTTGTGCTCTAAAGGTAACCTGACATTATCTGCCACCGTTAATGAACTCAGTAGTGCGCCGCCTTGGAAAGCCACGCCCATTTTTTTGCGTAAGTTACGTAATTGCTTATTTTTAGCCGTAAAAATATTCACACCATCAATCATGATAGTGCCTGACGTAGGGGTTTTAAGCCCAAGCATATGGTTAAGCAAGGTACTTTTACCAGAACCAGATCCGCCCATCACCACCAGAATTTCGCCGGGGTTGACCTCTAAATTGACGTCTTTGAGTACATGGGTATCGCCATATTGGGCAAACAAATGCTCTACAGTAATGATAGGGTTAACCATTGTTACTCACAGCACTTACTGAATCAGCTAAGTTAAACACCGTGTTTAAACGGGTTAGTTGCAGTACTTGAAGCGGTGAACCATTGGCACCAACGATATGAAATTCAGTGTCATTTTCTCTGGCTTCATTGAAGGCCTCAACCAGTGAAGCCATGCCTGAGCTATCGATATATTGCAGGTGGGTGAAATCGACAATGATGTTATTTTTACTCTTAATTAACTTTATGATGTCGAGTTTGATACTGCGAGAGTTGCTCAGATCGACCTCGCCATAAAGCTTAACCACTTGGTAATTGTTATGTGTCTCAATTTCAATATTCATTTTATATCACTCAAATTTAACCGTCAGTTCTAACCAATTACCTTTGCCTTTATGTGGGATAAGTCTTACTTTTTCAGCCACATAATGAATGAGGCAAAGGCCTAATCCACCTGGTTTACATAAATTGTTTTCTGCCGGTATTAATTGCTTGTCAGTAATCTGCGAACACACATCTTTAATCACAAATAGCGCATGCTCATCATCACTGCTGACCACGATTTCTATACAGCCCTTTTTCGACATGTGATAACCATGACGAATAACATTGGCACAAGCCTCATCAACGGCTAATACGATTTCATTGACTTTACCTTCGCTAAAAGGAAAATCGCGGCATGCATCTACCACAAATTCGCGAATATTTTTTAATTCACTCGTACAAGATGAAAACGTTTTGATGTTTGACATTGGCTAGTCCGTTACCTTGTAATCAGTGTGATCGTCTGATTTGTCGTCTGCAGGTGCGTCATTTAATAGCTCATCATCTAATAGTTCGTCATCAAACTCTAGATCAAATTCGTCAGATTCAGTCTCAGCCACTTTACCGTCATTGACCAAGTGAGCATCTCGCTGCAAATAGACATCTTTAACATAGCCATAAGGATCTAACGATCCGTCTAATATGGGTTCATATTGCTTAAAATCAATCCGACTGTCTAAACCTTCCAACACAAACTTTCCGGCCCTTTGTTCAAACGACAGAATAGATAAGGGATACACAAAAACATCAACAAAATCGCCGACGGTATTACGTGCAGTACTGGCACCATAAACAGGCCACATAATAAACGGTCCATTGCCAATACCCCAAACACCAAAGGTTTGCGCAAATGTTTCTTCTTTTTTCACTAATCCCATATCGGTAGCAGGATCAAAAAGACCCACAAGGCCGATTGTGGAGTTGACGACAAAACGTAAAACACTGCTACCGCTGTCGGTCACTTTCCATTGTAAGAGGTTATTTACTGCGTAAAGAGGTTCACTTAGATTTGATAGCAGATTTGTCACACCTTGTCGGATCGGCTGAGGGACTGTTTCATAGCCTTCAGCTGCTGGTTTTAAAGCATATTTATCCATGACCTGGTAATTAAAGTCCCAGCTTTTTCGATTAACCGCTTCGAATGGATCACCCGCTGTTGAGGTGCTAGCGCAGCCACTAAAAAATAGTAAAGTGGCGCCAATAACTAACAGTCGACCAATTATTCCCACTCATTCCTCCGGCTTTTTTCAAAAAATATCTGCTAACTATATCGGTATTAAGCACGACATTTAATATCGTTAATGTCACTCAAGAGTGAAAATATAACATTAAAACGGTCAAAACTATTAGTACAATTTTGATTGATCGTTCAAAAACGACTTGTGTCATCTAAAAACCCGTTAAGCGATTAAGCTTAATCATTAAGGCATGACTTAATCTATATATCGGTTACTTATTGAATATTGGTCAGTATTGCTCCGCCGCACATAATTTATTCAGACTATTACAAGCCATTATGAATCATTTGTTTAATTTTGTGGGCCTTCACAAAATGATCCAATTGGTGTGTTTGAATCCACCATGTTGCCGCTTCCATCAGCAATTGAGGATTATCATTTTTGTTGGCAAAAAATGCATAAAATGACAAACCGACGTTATCGCCTTTCGCCGCAATTTTTTTATCACACACGGCAATAATTTTCGCTCTTAACTCATCTCTCATTATTCAGCCTCAACTCGGGTTAAGAAGTGGAATATATAAGGCAAAGTGACAACATTCGGCCTATTTCAGATCAAATGCCTTACAACATCGTTAATATCATGTGCGGCCGATTGGCTCACTACAAATGCCGGAAAACAGCCATGTATAACGCCAAGGCATCTTCGACAATATGCCCAATACCTGCTGCAAGTAATCAACAAAAGTGATCATAGAGAAAGCCCAGTTAACAGCGTAGACTTGATGCCTACTGTTTTTGATTCAGAGAACGAGACTCGCCATGAAATTCCTTGTTGATATTCACGCGCATACTATAGCGTCAACTCACGCTTATAGTACCTTCCATGATTACCTTTGTGTTGCGAAAGCCAAAGGTATCAAGTTATTCGCCATTACCGATCATGGCCCAGATATGGCTGATGCGCCCCATTTTTGGCACTTTGTAAATATGAGAGTGTTACCTAGAATTGTTGACGGTGTTGGCGTGCTGCGCGGCATTGAAGCGAATATCAAAAATGAACATGGCGAGATTGATTTTTTTGGTGATTATTTAAAGGAGCTCGATATTGTGTTGGCAGGGTTCCATGAACCCGTTTTCCCACCATCGACTAAAGAGGCTCACACTACAGCACTCATCAACTGTATTGAAAGTGGTAATGTCGACATTGTTACTCACCCAGGCAACCCTGCTTATCCGATCGATATTAAGCGCGTCGCCGCTGCCGCTGCCAAACATAACGTGGCACTAGAGATAAATAACTCCTCTTTTTTGACGTCGAGAAAAGGCAGTAAATGCAACTGTATTGAAATAGCTAATGCAGTAAAAGTAGCAGGTGGACTGCTCGTTATGGGTTCTGACTCGCATGTTGCTTTTAGCTTAGGCGAGTTTGAAAAAGCCATTGAGGTCATTGAAACAGTGGGGTTTCCAATTGAACGCTTACTGAACCGTAGCCCCGAAGCGTTGTTGAGCTTTCTGACGGCAAGAGGTCATAAGTCACTTGATGAATACTCTGTTTTAATTGAATAAAACATTTTATATCCTAAAACTGCCACAGTGATATTTACACCATAAAGATACTGCTGGCAGAGTCAGTCTCGTTGCTTCTCTAACGTAGAAAACAAAAAGGCCTGCAAAAGCAGGCCTTAAAAGTTTTAATCAACACATTGGATTATGTAATCTCTAGTGAAAATTAGAACGGAATATCGTCATCCCAGCCTTCATCTAAATCTGGAGTGAAGTTTTGTTGTGGCTGTGGTGCTGGACGCTGTGCAGGAGCATTTTGTGGTTGGAAATTACCCTGAGGTGCAGCGGCTGGCTTTGGTGCATAAGCAGGTGCAGCTTGTTGCGCTGGCGCAGATTGTTGCTGGTAACCACCACCTTGCTGGCCAGCATTAGGCTGAGCTTGGTAAGCTTCATTACCTGCAGCAGGCGCAGTTTGATTGTATTGCGCTTGTGGCTGACGAGCTTGAGGTGCTGGTGCAGGACGAGACTGTTGTTGTCCCATATTTTGTCCGGCGTTTTGCCCAGAGCTTTGACCTTGCCCTTGATACTGACCACCACCAGCATTATCACCTGAGTTGCGGCTGTCTAACATTTGCATTTCCATAGCGTTGATTTCAGTCTTATAACGGTCTTGACCGGTAGTCTGATCTTGCCACTTACTGGTTTGCAATTTGCCTTCTAAATAAACTTTAGAGCCTTTCTTTAAGTACTCGCCAGCAATTTCCGCAAGACGACGATACATAACAATGTTGTGCCACTCGGTACGTTCTTGCATTTGACCTTGTTGGTCTTTCCACGACTCACTTGTCGCTATAGTAAAGTTGGCAACAGCATTGCCGTTTGGCATGTAACGAACCTCAGGGTCTTTACCTAAGTTACCGACCAAAATCACTTTATTCACACCACGACTAGCCATCGAAATCTCCTGAGATTTTTATCTGTTTACTTTAACTGAATACTAAGCTGAATGATCTACACGATCTAATTCACAGAGCCTAACACAGCTCGCGCTTCGCTTAAATTGAATTTATCATCGACCTTTAAATAAGCCACTTTCTCTTCGAGCACCACAATGGCCTCTACAACACCGATTAACTGTGACAATTTACTGGCCATATCTTGTGCATCGCTTCTATCTTTTACTGTAGCTTCAAGCGTATAGCTTTTCAATAACACAGGCTTTTGCATGCCGAGGGTCAAAAATAACCACACACACATTAGCCCTAGCGCAACAAAAAACACCCCAGATGCGCCAACGAGCTGATAAGCTCCGCCGCCTAACATGCCGCCACAAAATGCGCCTAAAAATTGACTAGTTGAATACACGCCCATAGCCGAACCTTTATCGCCGACAGGACAAAACTTAGCAATCAAACTTGGCAATGATGCTTCAAGGTAATTAAAGCCGGTGAAAAATAGCACTACAGCCCCACTTAACACCCAAAGGTTATCGGCATACAGCCCCATCGCGGCAAGTGACACCATCATGATCATTAACGACAACTGGAACATGGTTTTGGTGTTGTTGCGTTTCACCCCAATGATAATTAACGGCACCATTAAGAAAAATGCACCAACAAAAGCGGGGAAGTACAGCATCCAATGCTTTTCTTTGACTAAACCGGCATCCACCAAATCGAGCGGCAATGCAACAAACACCGCGGTTAGCACTAAGTGCAGAATAAAAATACCTGCATCTAGGCGAAATAACTGCGGGTCTAACAACATACGCTTTAATTTTGTCGGAGTGGCGACCGTATCGCCTTTAGGCGCTTGGCTAATAGGATTGGGAACAAAAAACTGCACAATTAACATGCCCAATACTGCCAGAACTGCTGTTAATAAAAACAACCCCGTTAAGCCCATGTATTGCGCCACAATAGGCCCGACCAATAATGACAAGGCAAATGAAAAGCCAATACACATGCCGATAATCGCCATGACTTTAGTGCGTTGCTCGTCTCGAGTTAAATCGGCGGCAAGCGCTAACACGGCGGCAGCGATTGCGCCCATACCTTGGACTGCGCGACCAAACACCACCCCGTAAATGTGATCCGATGATGCGGCAATTAAACTACCAATGGCAAACAATACCAAGCCACCTAGAATAATCGGCTTACGTCCGTATTTGTCGGACAAAATGCCCATTGGGATCTGTAAAAAAGCCTGGGTTAATCCGTAAGCACCAATGGCAATACCCACCCATAGCGGTGAAAAGCCTTCAAGGTGCTGACCATACAGCGCGAAGACAGGCATAATCATAAACAATCCCATCATTCGTAAACCAAACACACTGGCTAACGAAAATGCGACCTTTTTCTCCATACCCGACAGTCCATTACTGGCCATGCTGTTGCCCTTCGATAAGTAATTCAACAATATTATAAGGTGCGCATATTATCACAGCGCCAGAAATTAGCTCAAAAGGAAATCACAGTTTTTGATATAAGGTGTTTTATCTGCGCATGTTAAACTTTAGCTGAGTTTTATGCGTACCATGAAACCAACATAGTCAAAATTGATATGAAGTCCCCCAACAAACTATGCGATACTGATCGCTGTTTTGTTTTACATAAGTCATAGAGTGATATAGATGGATAAAATTGAAATACGCGGTGCCCGAACCCACAATCTTAAGAACATCAATCTAACCATTCCCCGTGACAAACTTATTGTGATAACTGGGTTATCCGGTTCAGGAAAATCATCATTAGCCTTCGATACTTTGTATGCAGAAGGCCAACGTCGTTATGTCGAATCGCTGTCGGCGTATGCGCGTCAATTCTTGAGCTTAATGGAAAAACCCGATGTAGATCATATTGAAGGCCTTAGCCCTGCCATTTCAATTGAACAAAAATCAACCTCGCACAATCCGCGATCGACCGTCGGTACCATTACCGAAATCTATGACTATTTACGCTTGTTGTTTGCACGTGTGGGCGAGCCTCGCTGCCCAACGCATAATCAGCCGCTGTCGGCGCAAACAGTGAGTCAAATGGTGGATAAAGTGTTGGCGATGCCGGCAGACAGCCGTCAAATGCTGCTTGCGCCAGTGGTTAACGACCGTAAAGGTGAGCACGTTAAGTTGCTGGAAAGCTTATCGGCACAAGGCTACATCCGCGCCCGTATTGACGGTGAAGTATGTGACTTAACCGATCCTCCAACATTAGATTTACACATCAAACATACCATTGAAGTGGTTGTCGATCGCTTCAAAGTACGCGAGGACATGAAACAGCGTTTGGCTGAGTCGTTTGAAACCGCTTTAGAATTGTCGGGTGGCATTGCAAAAATTGCCAGTATGGATGATAGCAAAGCCGAAGAACTGATATTTTCAGCTAATTTCGCGTGTTCGCATTGTGGCTATTCGATGGCCGAACTTGAGCCGCGTATTTTCTCGTTTAACAATCCGGCCGGAGCTTGCCAAACTTGTGATGGTTTAGGTGTGCAGCAGTTTTTTGACCCTGAGCGAGTGATTGCTAATGATGAACTCTCATTAGCCGGCGGCGCGATTAGAGGCTGGGATAGACGTAATTTTTACTATTTCCAAATGCTCAGTTCATTAGCTGAACATTATAAGTTTGACGTTGAGAAGCCTTATGCCGAACTAAGCGACAAAGTTAAAAAGATTGTCTTATATGGTTCTGGCAAACAAAATATTGCCTTTAAATACATTAATGACCGCGGCGACGTAGTGATCCGTAATCATCCGTTTGAGGGCATTTTAAATAATATGGATCGCCGTTATCGTGAAACCGAAAGTAACTCGGTACGCGATGAGCTGTCTAAATTTATTAATATGCAGCCTTGTAATAGTTGTGGTGGTTCGCGCTTACGTGAAGAAGCCCGTAACGTATTTATTGGTGAGTTAAACCTACCGCAACTGACCATTTGGTCGATTGGCGAAGCTAAACAATACTTCGACACCGTAGTGTTTGAAGGACAACGCGCGCAAATTGCCGAAAAAATATTAAAAGAGATCAGTCAACGCCTTGGCTTCTTGGTCAATGTGGGGCTTAACTATTTAAGCTTGTCACGCTCAGCCGAAACCTTATCAGGTGGCGAGGCGCAACGTATTCGCTTAGCCAGCCAAATTGGTGCGGGTTTAGTGGGCGTGATGTACGTGCTTGATGAGCCTTCAATAGGCTTGCATCAACGCGATAACGAACGTTTATTACAAACCTTGATCCACCTGCGTGATTTAGGCAATACCGTGATTGTGGTTGAACACGATGAAGATGCGATTCGCTTAGCCGATCACATTATCGATATTGGCCCAGGTGCCGGTGTACATGGCGGTGAAGTGATTTGTGACGGTACGCTAGAAGATATTCTTAACTGTGAAGCGTCGGTTACGGGCCAATATATTTCCGGTAAAAAGCAAATACACATTAGTGACCAGCGCACCCCTATCGATCCGAAAAAGGTGATTCAGTTATTTGGCGCATCGGGTAATAACCTAAGAGATGTTGATTTAACCATTCCAGTTGGATTGTTTACCTGTGTTACTGGCGTATCGGGTTCAGGTAAATCGACACTGATTAACGACACTTTCTTTAAAATTGCCCAT
The DNA here is from genome assembly GCF_040310085.1 of Shewanella sp. S1-58-MNA-CIBAN-0166. Lineage (NCBI taxonomy): Bacteria > Pseudomonadati > Pseudomonadota > Gammaproteobacteria > Alteromonadales > Shewanellaceae > Shewanella > Shewanella sp. S1-58-MNA-CIBAN-0166. The sequence continues at coordinate 121,440 of NZ_JBEOPN010000001.1, forward strand.
CGGATGCTCAATGGCGCTACCGTGGACGAACCTGCGCCTTACAGAAGTATTGAAGGCATGGATCATTGCGACAAAGTAGTCGATATTGATCAAAGCCCTATTGGCCGCACGCCACGCTCGAACCCTGCCACCTATACGGGTATTTTCACCCCAATACGTGAACTGTTTGCTGGCACACAAGAATCGCGCACCCGTGGTTATCAAGTGGGTCGCTTCTCGTTTAACGTCAAGGGCGGTCGTTGTGAAGCCTGCCAAGGTGATGGCTTAATTAAAGTGGAAATGCACTTTTTACCTGATGTTTATGTGCCTTGTGATTCGTGTAAAGGTAAGCGTTATAACCGCGAAACCTTAGAAGTAAAATACAAAGGCAAAAACATTCACGAAGTGCTGCAAATGACGGTTGAAGACGCTCGTGGCTATTTTGATGCGATTCCATCTATTTCTCGTAAATTGCAAACCTTAATGGATGTCGGCTTGTCGTACATTCGCTTAGGGCAAAGCGCGACCACCTTATCTGGCGGTGAAGCTCAGCGCGTTAAACTGGCCAAAGAGCTGTCTAAACGCGATACAGGTAAAACCTTATACATTTTAGATGAACCCACTACAGGGCTTCACTTTGCCGATATTCAACTATTGTTAGAAGTATTGCATCGCTTAAAATCTCATGGCAACACTGTTGTGGTGATTGAGCATAATTTAGATGTGATTAAAACCGCAGACTGGATTATCGATTTAGGCCCTGAAGGTGGTGCTGGCGGCGGCATGATTTTAGCTGCAGGCAGCCCAGAAGAAGTAGCAGAGCACCCAGAGTCTCATACCGCGAGATTCTTAAAGCCGATGTTGGCGTTACACAACAAACGGGTAAAGGCGAAAAAAGCCAAATAACAAGCAGAGATCACATACCAAACCTTAGGTGAATGAGAGGAGATAACATTATGTTTACTACTCAAATTCACCTCAAGGTATTGGCTATGATGTTATTGTGCGGCTTACTCAATGCCTGCAGCCAAATACCTCAGCAATGCTCGTCAGCTATTATCACCACTTGGTCTAGCGCCCATAGCCAAATTACTGAAGATATCACCACACTGAGTTCCACTGAATTTCAAGGCCGCAAGACTGACTCTGAAGGCGCCCGCCTCACTCAAGAGTATTTAATCACACGATTTACAGAGATGGGCTTACAACCCTGGCAGCAAACTTTTGCCGTCCCGTTTAGTTTTCAACATCAATTTTCGACCGTCTCTGGGGTCAATGTTATTGCCACTATTGCGGCAAAAAATAGCTCAAACCGATGGCGAGTGATTACCGCTCATTATGATCACTTAGGTCAAACGGCCAATAAAATGTATCCAGGTGCTGATGATAATGCCTCAGGCATTGCCGGAATGATGGCAATTGCAGCCCAATGGCAGGAAAATCCGCCGTTAGATGATGTTAATTTGATGATTGTGGCAACCGACGCTGAAGAACCAGGCTTATATGGCAGCTATGAATTAGTGACGTTATTGCAGCAATACCCACAGATGGACATTGAGCTAAGTGTAAACTTGGACATGATAGGCCACCCAGATCGTCGTAGAGCAATCTACATGGAAGGGCAAAAAAATCTGTCAAATTTTGAGTCAATCAAACCGTTGTTGATGCAACAGACCCAATTATGTATTCGCACTCATCACACAAATTTATTAAGTGGGCGGATGAAAAAAAATGATTGGCTCAGAGCCTCAGACCACTATCCATTTCATAAAGCGGGCTACTCCTGGGTGTATTTTGGCGTACCACCCCACGCGAAATATCATACGGTCGACGACACAATAGCCACGTTAGACATCGACTTTATTGTGGCGGTTGCTGAAACAGTATATCAAATGCTCAGCATCGATAAGCTGACCAAGGCCCCATAAACAGCCTAATTCACGCCAACAAATGTTCATTTTTCAACCAATTAACAAATCTTAAAAATCAAGAATCAGGCCAATCTTAAACTAGAATAGGCAATTTAATGTTTATTTTCAGTTTTTACGTGGTCAACTAGCATTGTTGCTGCTATAATACGCCCCCTTATCGGCGCGGGAAATCGACACGGGGTTGATTTTCTGTCTGTGAAACTTTAGCACGAGCTTCCGAACTTCGTGCGCATCCACAAGGCTACAACTCAATGTCATCTGAAAGAACTTTCCGCGAACTCGGCCTGTCTGAGTCTTTGTTGCGTTCGCTTGACGAGTTAGGTTATGAAAACCCAACTCCTATTCAAGCTGCTAGTATCGACCCGCTTATGGCTGGTAAAGATATTATCGGTCAAGCACAAACCGGTACCGGTAAAACAGGCGCGTTTGCCCTGCCTTTACTAAACAAAATCGACATGAAAATCAATGCTCCACAGATTTTAGTGTTAGCACCAACCCGCGAATTAGCGGTTCAAGTTGCCGAAGCATTTGGTAGTTATGCCAAATTCATGAAAGGCTTCCACGTACTACCGATTTACGGTGGTCAAAGCATGCAACAACAATTAAACGCCCTTAAGCGTGGACCACAAGTGATTGTTGGTACTCCTGGTCGTGTAATGGATCACATGCGTCGTGGCACATTAAAGCTAGATAATCTAAAAGCCTTAGTATTAGACGAAGCCGATGAAATGCTAAAAATGGGCTTCATCGATGATATCGAATGGGTATTAGAGCACAAGCCTACTGACAGCCAACTTGCATTATTCTCTGCCACTATGCCTGAGCAAATTAAGCGCGTTGCAGCTAAGCACTTAACAAACCCAGTGAACATCAGCATAGCGTCTAGCCAGACAACTGTTGAGTCTATCGACCAACGTTATGTGCAAGTATCACAACACAATAAACTAGAAGCGTTAGTACGTGTTTTAGAAGTTGAAAATACTGAAGGTATTATCATCTTCGTTCGTACCCGTAACAGCTGTGTTGAATTAGCAGAAAAATTAGAAGCCCGTGGTTATGCTTCATCTCCATTACATGGTGACATGAATCAACAAGCACGTGAGCGTGCTGTTGAGCAGCTTAAGCGCGGCAAGTTAGACATTTTAATCGCGACTGACGTTGCGGCACGTGGTCTTGACGTTGAACGTATTGGACACGTAGTAAACTATGATATTCCTTATGATTCAGAAGCCTATGTTCACCGCATCGGTCGTACAGGTCGTGCTGGTCGTACTGGTATGGCAATCCTATTTGTAACCAATCGTGAAATGCGTATGTTACGCACTATCGAACGCGCTACAAACAGCCGTATTTCGCCAATGAAAGTGCCTAGCCCTGAATCAGTTGCAGAGCGTCGTTTATCTCGTTTAGGCGAGCAAATCCAAGAAACCATTAACGGTGACTTAGATTTCATGAAAAACGCTGTAGCTGAATTATGTCAACAACTTGAAGTTGATACCGATTTACTGGCTGCTGCATTGTTACAACAAGTACAGCAAGAGCGTCCACTACAGTTACCAACGATTACCGAACGTCAACGTGATTCACGTGACGAACGTAGTGATCGTGGTAGTGACCGTGGTGATCGCAATAGTAGCAGCGACCGTCCACGTCGTGAACGCAGTGACCGTGGCGAGCGTAGTAGCCGTCCAGCACCAAATAGCTTTGGCGATGCAGAAGGCTTAAAAGATAACCCAGACGTTAAAATGAATCGTTATGTTATCGATGTAGGTCGTGAAAATGGTGTTGGTGTAGGTAACATCGTTGGCGCTATCGCTAACGAAGCAAACATCGATAGCCGTTTCATTGGTCAAATCCAATTGTTTGATCAAGTCACAACCGTTGATTTACCAGACGGAATGCCTAAAGACATCCTTTCGCACCTAAGAAAAGTGCGTGTGTGTGGTCGTCCTTTAAACATTCGTGAAGCGGGTGATGAAGTGTTTGCTGACACGACTCGCGGCGCAGGCGCTCCACGTCGCCCACGTAGTGATCGTGCTCGCAGTGACCGTCCACGTACTGACCGCCCTGCGGGTGATCGTCCGGCTAGTGACCGCCCTGCAAGTGCAGAGCGTCGTCCACGTAAGCCACGTGACAACGGTTAATCATTCAGTTGAATGACACAAAAAATGGAGCCTAAGGGCTCCATTTTTGTTTTCCGCTTTTGGTTAAACCAATTCTTTATAAGCTAAAAATGATAAAACCAATTAACACTAATTAACACTAATTAATTTGGTTACTGCAAGAATGTAGGTAATATTATCATTCTCGAATGAATTAACCCGATAGGTAATCTACATGGATTTTTTACTCGTCGTTGCACAAATATTTGGCTCGCCATTCCTTGACGCTACAAAATCAGCTAAACAAGATAAAACCTTATTGTGGATGATGATAATTGGCGGCACACTATTTAGCGCATTTGGCTTAACGCTCTATTACCTTGCGCAACATAGTTAATGCCTAGCGACTATTTACAATACAGTCCTGAACGCTTTTGCCTGCTTACGCTTTTGATACAAGGGGACAATTTGCACGGCAAACACCGAACACACAATCATAACGATGCCAGCAAATGACAATACATCAATATCGGCACCGGCAAATACCCCGCTCCACCAACCAAGATTGACCACAACTTCTGTCGCAGTAAAACTCAATACCGGTGTTAATGCCAACATGGCACTGACTTGTGCCGTGGGCCAATATTGCATTGCTTGACCAAAACAGCCATACGCAATCAAAGTATTGGCGCCGCAAAAAAGTACTATCCACCATTGATCGAGCGTCATAGCTTCAAACTGTCTAAAGTCACTAAATGGCGCCATAAGCACAATGCCTAATGCGTAAATAAATAACAGTACATTACTGGGTGACAGACGTTGGCTCACCGACTTTTGTAACAAAGCATAGCTGGTCCACGACATCACCGAAAACTGCACAATCATAATCCCAACCAACACTTGATGATCACTTGCTTGATTTAAATCGAGCTGCGGATGGAAAAACATCAGCATGCCCAGTCCAAGCGTGGCAAAACAACTTAACTGAAATGCATTAAAACGCTCTTTGAAAAACAACACCCCACCAAATGCCAAGAAAAAAGGCGCAGTTTGGAAGTTAAGCTGTGCAGTGCCTGGAGCTAGATATCCCAACGAATAAACAAACGACACGTAATTGCACATCAACAGCACGCCAGCGAGCACCAATTTCAACCATACTAATGAAGGTAAACCGACAAATTGACGTAATGCACCTAAGCGCCATTGAATTAACAAGGTCACGACTAACGCCATGACAAACCGAAACCAGGTCAGAGTAACTGGTGTAATGAATCCACCTGATAGCTTTAATGCTATAGGCAAAATACCCCAGAAAAATACTGCTATAGAAACAAATATCAGTCCTAAACGGGCATTCGCGCTTTCTTGTTCACTGTTCACGTTGGTTTATCCATCACATCATTAAGGCGTGAATTCTGCCTGAATAACCCAATAAAGTCTTTATCAAGAAAGGTTAACCTTACCCTTGATTGTTCGCATAACAAAAAAGCCTATTTTAACCCCTCCTTTTATCGTGCAAACGCTTTGAATGCAGGTAAAATAGCCGCCATAAAAACCTATGTACCCTACTACCTAAGGAACACTCGCATGAATCTTGCCGATTCCGTTCTTGCCGTGAACAATGATTTACCTATCCGTACCGACAAGCCTGTCCACAGTGGCAAAGTACGCAGTGTTTACTGGTTAACCGACACAGACAGTCGCCGCTTAATCCGCGACAAAGGTTACGATGTACCTGAAGATACTCCGCTAGCAATTATGGTGATCAGCGACAGGATCTCGGCGTTCGATTGTATTTTTCATGGCGAAGGTAACTTGCAGGGTATTCCAGGTAAAGGCGCTGCACTGAATGCGATTTCAAATCATTGGTTTGGTTTATTCGCCGAAAATGGTTTAGCTGACAGCCACATTCTAGATATTCCGCACCCTTTTGTATGGATAGTGCAAAAAGCCCGCCCAATTAAAGTAGAAGCGATTTGTCGCCAATACATTACCGGTTCAATGTGGCGTGCTTATTCAAAAGGCGAACGGGTATTTTGCGGTATCACCTTGCCAGAAGGGTTAAGCAAAGATCAAAAACTGCCAGAGTTACTGATCACCCCGTCAACCAAAGGTATTTTAACCGGTATCCCGGGCGTGCCTGCGCAAGATGACGTTAACATTAGCCGTAGCGATATTGAAGCTAACTACCAAGCCTTTGGATTTGAAAAACCACAAGATATCGACTTGTATGAAACCTTGCTAAAGCAAGGCTTTAAAGTAATTTCAGATGCGCTAGCAAAGCTTGATCAAGTGTTTGTCGATACTAAGTTTGAGTTTGGCTATGTCAATGACAAAAATGGCCAATCAAAACTGATTTACATGGATGAAGTCGGTACGCCTGACTCATCACGCATTTGGGACGGGGCCGCTTATCGAGAGGGCAAGATTGTTGAAAACTCAAAAGAAGGCTTCCGCCAGTTCTTACTGAATCATTTTGACGATGCCGACATTTTGCTAAACAAAGACAGAATGCCAGAGCGTGAAGCACTTGCTCGTGACAACGACTTACCATTAGACGCGATGATGAATGTATCGCGCACTTATATTGGTGTGGCAGAAAAAGTCACTGGTTCAAGTATTCCATTACCAGCCAACCCAAAAGCGGACATTATTAAAGTGCTACGTGAGCAGTATGATTTAATTGTATAAATTAATTTAACGGTATAATAAATAAGGCGCTAATAGCGCCTTATTTATTATTAGCTGACCACATTAATACCAATAAAAAGAAGATTATCTTCGCCCCAAAATCATCATCAGTGAATAGCTACACGACCATCTGCTAAACACTCAGCGACGGCATCTCCTAGCAATTAATTCTCAGCGATTGAATAGTTTAGCTACAAAAACTGACTTTGCTAACACCCAGAAAATGGATTCGTTCATCGCAGTACAAAATGATCACACCTTGAAATCAGAAAAATCACCTTAACCGTGTTATGTACTATCAGTTTAACTCAACAGGCCATTGCCGCCGAGACAGTGCCTGATGAAAATACTAAAAAAGAAAATATCGAAACAATTGAAGTAAAAGGCAGTGACATTGCTAACTATATCGCTCAATCAGCTAGCGGCGAATCACGTTAAGATTTAGCCATCTCAGAGATTTTCTCAATCTGTTTCAGTTATAACCGATACGCAATTAAAAGACGTCTAGCTGCAAGAGATTATCTCAGCACTTGCAGGATTATCTTTAGCGAAACAAGCCATTTGTTCAGCGGTTACTCTTACGGGCTTTTAGACAGCGTTGATAAACTTTATTTCGGTTTTTCCGGTGGATAATTCACGCGGAGCATTTGGTGTATTGTCAGCTTAATACTAATGACATTGGCTTTTACTGGGCTTTATCAGTACTGGTATCGCCGCAAAAAATAGGTTAAATAGATACAAAATCATCGCTACAAGCATTTAATACTTTAAACAGAAGTGCTCATTCTGATGAAATGTGGCATCAATCAGTTAGTGAATTCAATTTCTGCAACGAATCGTCTATCCGTTTTACTTAGTAGAGTATTTGCTCAATATCTATTGTTTATTCAGTAGATTCTGCTAACGTGTTTATAGTGTTATCTTGCACACATACTGTGCAATTGTTTGCGCCAGCGCACAAAAATGGCCATACTAAATTTATAGAGACCCACAATAACAATAAAGAACATGGAAGCGTCGATGGAAAATTTAATTAAAACTCCTGTTGAGATGTTGTCTCATTGGGTAGATACGCAAGGTGACAAAGTTTACCTTCGCCAGCCGATTGACGGTAAATATGTTGATTTCACATGGCGTGAAGTTCAGCAAAAGATGCAACAAATTGCAGGTTCACTCCGTCATTTAGGTTTAGAACGTGGCGATAAAATTGCTGTGTTGTCGAAAAACTGTGCCGAGTGGTTTATTGTCGATTTAGCATTAATGTACGGTGGTTACATTAGTGTGCCTGTTTATCCAACCGCTAATGCAGAAACTATTCGCTATGTACTTGAACATAGCGGCGCTAAAGCCATTTTTACCGGTAAACTCGATCATTGGGCTGAACAAGAAGCCGCTGTTGGCGGTGAAATTCTCCGTTTAGCCATGCCATATGACACCATGCCAGCACAATATCATTGGGATCACTTGTTAAAGCTGGGTCAGCCGCTCGTTGACGAGCCGTTCCCAACTGCAGATCAAGTCATGACACTGATTTACACCTCAGGTTCAACCGGCAAACCCAAAGGCGCGATTCAAAGCTTTACCAGTTATGGCTGGGCTTGCGAAGCGGTGATTCGTGATTTACAAACCAATACTACTGACCGACTATTATCGTACTTACCGCTAGCACACATTACCGAACGTGTTGCTATTGAAGGCTCGTCATTTTATTCAGGGGCAACGGTTTCTTTTGTAGAAAGCCTCGATTCATTTGTTGATGACATTCAACGCTGTCGCCCAACGGTGTTTTTCTCGGTACCGCGTTTATGGACAGTATTCCAATTAAATATCATCAACAAGATTGGTGAGAAAAAACTCAAAACCTTACTCAAACTGCCCATCATTAGCAGTATTGTTAAGCGTAAAATTAAGAAAGGTTTGGGACTCGACCAATCTCGCTTGAACGGCTCAGGCTCAGCACCCATCCCACCATCATTGATTCAATGGTATTACAGCATTGGCATCGATATTTGTGAAGCGTGGGGAATGACCGAAAACTGTGCTTACTCGATAATTAACTTCCCATTCAACGCCAAGAAGATCGGCACGGTTGGCCGGCCAGTTGAAGGCTGCTTAGTACGTCAAACTGAAGAAGGTGAGTTATTAGTTAAAAGCCCAGGCTTGATGAACGGTTATTACTTACAAGAAGAAGCCACCGCCGCAGCATTTACTGAAGATGGCTTTTTCCACACTGGCGATTTGTGCGAAATTGACGCAGACGGTTACATCGACATTACCGGCCGCGTTAAAGACAATTTCAAAACCTCAAAAGGTAAGTATGTTGCTCCAGTGCCGATTGAACGTAAATTAGCTCAGGACACTCATGTAGATTTAATTTGTGTTATCGGTTCAGGTTTACCACATCCGGTCGCGTTAGTGCAGCTTTCAGAAGGTTCAAAACTTCAGCCTCGCGAAGAAGTAAGAACATCGTTAAAAGAGACTCTCGATGGTGTTAATCCACATTTAGAGTCACACGAACATGTTGATGCCATTATCGTTGTTAATGATGAGTGGACCATTGAGAATGACGTGTTAACTCCGACGTTAAAAATTAAACGTCACGTACTTGAAAAAGCGTTTACCGCCAAAGTAGACGGTGTTCGCGGCGCCAAAGTACGTTGGGAAGACGAGTTGTAATAATCAGCTAACGATTATCTATCTTCAAAAAATACACGCAATATGCGTGTATTTTTTTGACATATTCTGTCAATATACCCGCCATTAACTATGCAGCGTTAACAATATCGTTGTACACCATTTATTAGGCAGAAACTCGAATGTTCATTGCGTTATCCATTATCGGCGGTTTTATTATTTTAACCATTGGCGCTGAAGCACTTGTGCGCGGAGCCAGTGCCGTAGCGCTGCGTTTGGGCATTGCCCCACTTATTATTGGCTTAACCATTGTGGCATTTGGTACCAGCGCCCCTGAATTAGCCGTTAGTGTTAAATCAGCATTAGCAGGTAATCCAGGTATAGCCTTAGGTAATGTCGTCGGCTCCAACATTGTCAACATTGGTTTAATTCTAGCTATCACCGCTCTTATTCGCCCTATTACAGTGCAATCTCAAATGGTGAAGCGCGACATCCCTATCATGATTGCCGCTTCAGTATTAATGTGGTTTTTGCTGCTTGATGGTGAAGTGAGCTTTATCGACGGTGCCATTTTATTCAGCGCGCTTGTTGGCTATTTAGTTTTTAGTTATGTTAGTGCCAAAAATAACCCAGAAGATCTGGATGTTGATGCCAGCCCGCAACACCCTGGCTTATCTATCGCATTAATCATTGTTGGTATCGCGATGTTAGTTGGTGGTGGCATATTATTTGTTGATGGTGCCGTCGATTTAGCCAAACAGTTTGGCATTAGCGAAGTCATCATCGGCTTAACCATTGTGGCTATTGGTACCAGTATGCCAGAGCTTGTCACCTCGGTGATGGCAGCTCTTAAAGGTCAAAGCGACATTGCCATCGGTAATGTTGTTGGATCAAATATTTTCAACGTACTCGGTATTTTAGGCGCAACAGCATTAATCCACCCAGTTTCCGCGGCCGGATTTAACGAAATCGATTTTATCGCCATGCTGATTTTTGCCTTCATGGTATTACCGTTTGCTTGGAGTGGCTTACGTATTGGTCGTCGTGAAGGTAGTGTTCTGTTAGCAGGTTACCTTGGCTACACCAGTTATTTAGTGATGCAAGTGGTTTAAGTTAGCGGAAATATTACTCACAATAAAGACCGAATATTGATTCGGTCTTTTCATAAAAAATGCTGAATATTCACTCATATTTAACAAGCTCTACTGAAAATAAATGACATTTGTCATCTTCAATTGATGACCTTTGTATCTAAGAATATCCTTCGTCTATCGCCATACTACACCTATCCCAACAACATCTTGATTGGGGAAACGTAAATGGAGATAGCCATGAAAACCTTACTACTGATCACCAGCTTAACCTTAGTCAGCCACACTAGCTTTGCTTACATTAGCGATATTGATGCTGCAGCAAATACCATGAACATCACTGAACTAAGTCAATACAGTGAACAGGCTATTGATTATGAAAAAGCCTATGCTGATTATCGCCTAGCCATTACAGCCAACATCATCGGCCAACGTCAACTCGCTACAGATTCATTAAACAATGCCCAGCACACATTAGAATCCCTTTTAGTCCAAGATCCATCTGCAGACCAACAAGCTCTACTTGCTGCGGTATACGGAATGCAAATCTCGTTTGATAATAGCAAAGGTGCCGTATTAGGAATGAAAACAGCGCAATTATTACAACAAGCAAGCGATCTCGAACCTAACAATCCGCGAGTCAGCCTAGTGCGAGCAATTAATGCATTTTATACCCCAAGCGTATTTGGTGGCGGCCTCGATAAGTCACAAACATTAGCAACCCAAGCAATTAGTCAATTTGAGCAGCCTTGTAACGAAATCTGTTGGGGACATGCAGAAGCCTATACTTGGCGCGGACTAGCGAAACAGGAACAAGGCGACTTAAAAGGTGCTTTACAAGATTGGCAAACCGCCACTGAGGTTGACCCTCAGTATGGATGGGCAACATATCTGTTAAACCAACAAACAGTAAAGCAGTAATCGACCAGTTAATTATTACTCGCATAGGTTTTAGTTAGCGCGCAGTTACTCTATGATTAACTGCGCTAGGAGGCACAATGACATCATGTTTATCATCTAATAATGAAAAAAGTTACGAGCAAAGAACCGCTTGGGTTTACCTCATAAACTTAGGTTTTTACTTTATTCCCTTGTATTTCATGGACGGTCAATGGTTAAAGATTACGATTGCGATCGGATTATTAGTGCCCTTTATTATTGGTTATTTCTGGGCTTATAACAGTAGCAAAGAGCAAGCCCTCAAACCCATTGGGTTAATGTTTTTCACAGCAATAGCGTCGTCATTCGTCAGCAGTGGTGCAATATCACTATTCAGTTTTTGCTGCTTCTTTGTTGGTTTTTTCTACTCACTTCGCACTGCAATATTGAGTTTTATCGGACTGAGTATTTTGCTTTTAGTCATCGATATCAGTGTGGGTTACTCAGGCTATTTTTTTACTTTTTATGGTATGGGAATTTGCTTAGGTGTCGGAGTGTTTGGTGTGATTGAACAAAATCGCCAACGAATAAAACGCCAGCAACAACAATCAAAAGATGAAGTCGCCAATTTAGCCACCGCATTAGAGCGCGAACGTATTGGCCGCGATTTACATGATGTTATGGGACATCACTTAGCCGCCATCGCCTTAAAAGCAGAACTGGCAGACAAGCTCATTACCTCAGGTAAAATCGACCAAGCGCAGCTGCAAATTCATCAAGTTAGCGTGATAACTCGAGACTGTTTAAGCCAAATTCGCCACACGGTATCGGGTTATAAACATCAAGGGTTAACCCAAACGTTAAACACCTTAGCCAACACGTTAAGAGATAACGCTATTGCTGTCAGCATAGAAGGCACATTCCCTAAACTCAGTGAACTCATGGAATCGCAAATCAGCTTGCTACTAACTGAGTTGATTAATAACACCATAAAACACAGCCAAGCGACACATTGCACCTTGTGTATTGAAACAAGCCAAGACTGGCTCAAACTCAACTTTATCGAGAATGTGCCGGTTAAAATCATCACCAAAGGCAACGGATTAACAGGCATTCAAGAGCGAGTAAGCTTGCTACATGGCACAATCGACTATCAATTAATTCCCCATTATAAAGTGAGTATCCAATTGCCACTAAGTGAGCCCATTAGATGAAAATTCTATTAGCCGAAGATCAAGCGATGGTAAGAGGTGCCCTCGCCGCGTTGCTCACATTAGCGTGTGATAGCTTAAATGAAATAGAGATTGTCGAAGTCGAAGACGGCGATAAAGCGATGCAACAACTTAAAACAGATTCATTTGACCTGTTGCTCACCGACATTGAAATGCCTGGAAAATCAGGTTTAGAGCTGAGCCAATGGTTACAACAACAGCGCAGCCAGACCAAAGTGATTATTTTGACCACCTTTGGCCGAGCCGGTTATATCAAACGCGCATTAGAATACGGTGTCGGTGGTTTTTTATTAAAAGACGCTCCGTCTGATGACTTAATTAATGCGATTAAACAAGTGATGGCGGGTAAACGGGTTATCGATCCAGAATTAGCTTTTACCGCTATTGGTGAAATAGACCCTCTCAACGACAAAGAAAGACGTGCATTGCGCCTGGCAAGCGAAGGCTTATCAACCAGCGATATTGCCAGTCAGTTGTTTATTGCAGAAGGCACAGTACGAAACTATTTATCGGAAGCAATCAGCAAACTCAATGCCAGTAACCGAATTGATGCTGCCAGAATCGCCAAGCAAAAGGGTTGGTTGTAATTAACGGCTTAATATTGCCTTGTATTCAAAGTCTGCTAAGATACCTTAAACATCTGTATATAATCACAGTGATTCGAGATTGATAGCTTGAAATCGCTATGGTTTTTACATCTTTGATAATCAATTTAGGTGAGCACAATTTGCTACGACTGGATCTTGTTCCGATCACCGACCTTAAAGGCGTTGCTAAAAAGGTTGCGGAAAAACTGGCTAAGTTAGGTATTAAAACAGTACAAGATGTACTGTTTCATTTACCGCTGCGTTATGAAGACCGTACGCAAATCCATCCTATTGCCGCATTACCTCCTGGCAGTTATGGCACCATCGAAGCAGAAATTCAGTCGACTCAAATCATGCAAGGTCGGCGGCGGATGTTAGTGTGTAATGTCCGTGATCACAGCGGAATGATGAGCCTACGTTTTTTTAATTTCTCGATGGCGCAACGTAACGCCATGGAAAATGGTGCCAGCATTCGGGCTTACGGTGAAATACGCCGCGGCAATCATCATAACGAGATTGTTCACCCAGAATATCAAATTATTCATCCTGGTGAATCGGTCACATTAAGCGACACGCTGACGCCTATTTACCCGACAACTGAAGGGGTAAAACAAGCCAGTTGGATAAAGCTAACAGCGCAAGCCTTGGCGATGTTAGACCAGGGTGGATTACCCGAGTTGCTTCCCAGTGGATTACAACCAAACAATATTAGCCTGCGTGATGCACTGCATATTTTGCACCGTCCCCATAGCTCGGTGTCCCCTTTTGAATTAGAACAAGGTCAACATCCAGCACAACAAAGATTAATCCAAGAAGAACTGCTGGCGCATAATCTGAGCATGTTGCAAATACGCCAGCGCAGTAATCAAGATGCCGCGGTGCCAATGCCTGCTACCGGGCAATTGTTAAGTCCTTTTTTAGCGCAACTGCCCTTTAAGCCAACAGGCGCACAACAACGAGTTGTCGCCGAAATCAACCAAGATCTTCAGCATCCAACACCCATGATGCGTTTAGTTCAAGGCGACGTGGGTTCAGGTAAAACCTTAGTGGCAGCACTGGCGGCATTACAAGCAATTGAAAACGGTTACCAAGTGGCCATGATGGCACCTACTGAGTTATTGGCTGAACAGCACGCAGCTAATTTTGCAACTTGGTTTGAACCACTTGGGCTAAAAATCGGCTGGCTGGCGGGTAAACTCAAAGGTAAAGCCAGAACCCAATCCCTTGAAGATATTGCCTCTGGTGCGGCACAAATGGTCATCGGTACTCATGCGATATTTCAACAAGCGGTGGTGTTTAACAAGCTGGCATTGATCATTATTGACGAACAACATCGTTTTGGGGTTCATCAACGCTTAGGATTACGAGAAAAAGGCGTCAGCCAAGGTTTTCATCCACACCAGCTAATCATGACGGCCACTCCGATCCCACGAACTTTAGCCATGACAGCTTATGCAGATTTAGACACCTCAGTAATTGACGAGCTTCCTCCAGGACGCACCCCAGTGACAACCGTTGCGATTGCCGATAGCCGCCGTGAACAAGTGATTGAGCGAGTCAAACAAGCTGCATTACACGATAATCGCCAAGCTTATTGGGTATGTACGTTAATTGAAGAATCTGAGGTGCTTGAATGCCAAGCAGCAGAAGACACCGCAGCTGAACTCACCATTGCACTACCTGAGCTCAAAATTGGCTTAATCCATGGCCGAATGAAAAGTGCTGAAAAGCAGGCGATTATGGCGCAATTTAAAGCGGGTGAGTTGAACTTATTAGTCGCGACTACCGTCATAGAAGTCGGTGTAGATGTAGCCAATGCCAGTTTAATGATTATCGAAAACCCTGAACGATTAGGTCTAGCACAGTTGCACCAGTTAAGAGGCCGAGTAGGCCGAGGTGCTGTTGCTAGCCATTGTGTATTACTTTATAAAGCGCCACTGTCACAAACCGCCACTAAACGTTTAGGTGTGCTGCGCAGCAGTAATGATGGCTTTGTAATTGCTCAAAAAGACTTAGAAATTCGAGGGCCAGGTGAAGTGCTTGGCACCAAACAAACCGGTTTGGCAGATCTTAAAATAGCTGATCTAATACGTGATCAACATTTAATTGCCCCAACCCAAAAATTGGCATCACACGTTTACCAGCAAGTGCCTCAAAACGTAGATGCTATCATTCAACGCTGGATAGGTGATAGACAGCAATATGTCCAAGCTTAAATAGATCTTAATATATTGTTCATTATCATCAGTTATCACTAGACAAGTCTGCTGAATATTGCAGAATGGTATACTAATCGTATTCGTTATCTGGTCGTGCAGCGGGAATTCAAATGGCTGTAATCAGGGCGAAGGTTTGAAAGCATAACCAATTTACGTTGAAAGGCTGCAGCGCAGAGTTAAGTAATTAGAAACCCGTCCTTCGGAAGCGTTTCAAGCATTCAAGTACTGCGTTGCATTAACTTAAAAGGGAACAACCATTCCTATATTAATACGCCTTGAATTGAAAAGCTTGAGACGCTCTGAACGGTTAAGATAACTGATGTGATTGATATTATGCAGTATTTTTCGACTCCACCAAGATATTTATATCGATTAGCAATAACCCCAAGGAATTGAAATGCAAGTTAATGAAGAAGACCGAATTACCCCACAAGCCGCTGAGAAACCAGGGTCTAACATGCTATTAATCGCTATCGCGGTAATCGCCCTGTTAGGCGCGAGCAGTTATTTCTATTTTACCAGTGATGACACTGAAGAATTTGAACCGGTTGTTATCGCTCCAGTTGAGCTGCCAGAGTCAGTTCCAGAGACACCAATAGAACAAACGCCTATTGAAGAACCGCAAAACATTACCACCACAGATGATGTAGTACCCACAGGAGACTCTGAAACATCTACGGAAGCTGTAGTTGCAGAACCACTTCCTGCATTAGCTGAGTCTGATGATTTTGTTGAAGCAAAAACATTAGCTATAGCCAACGGTATGAAAATAGCGCCGATGATCTTGAAAAAAGATATTGCCCGCCAATTTGTGGTGTTTGTTGATAACCTAGCCCAAGGCGATATTGTGCGTAAAGCGAGCCCGTTAAAAGGCCCTGACACGCAATTTACCGTGAGTGAAATAACCAACAAAACATATCTTAATCCAGACGGTTATCATCGCTATGATTTGTATGCTAATTTTATAGCAGGCTTGAGCGATAAAGATTTAGTCGCGACTTACACTGAGTTAAAACCACTATTTGCCGAAGCCTTTACTGAACTCGGTTACAGTGATATTGATTTTGATAAGCGTATGCAACAGGCTTTTAGCATGATTGCTAGCGCGCCCATTATTGAAGACCCTATTGAGTTATCGTCAATCAGTGTTAACTATAAATATGTCGATCCAAACCTTGAAGCATTACCTAATGCTCAAAAATTGTTGATCCGTATGGGGCCAGACAACACGCGAAAAATTAAAGAAGCGGTCAAAAAATTGCAACAAAGCTTTGCGAACAAATAAGCTTTTACATCAAGCGGTAAAGCTATTTTAGTAAGCTATCTGTTATCAGCGCGACGGTTACCGTCGCGCTTTTTTATTTAATGGTCACTTTGTTGAATTAACAATCAGCTATTAGGCTTTTTCGTCCATACAGCTTCTTATCTACATTAACTTAGGTGTACAATTAGCAAGGTTAACGAATATTCATTATTACATAATTATTGTTAACACTTAGAAAAGGATAGCCAAGCCGTTATAGAGGGAATGTAGTGCATTTAGAATTTGAGCTTCTATCATGGGGCGCATGGTCGCCGGACTTTCAGACACCTGAGAGTTGGTTACAATGGCAGCAGCCTAACAGCAACCCGTCACCTAAGTCTGACTCGCCAGCATTGAAGCATATTCCTGCTATGCAACGTCGTCGCTTTAGTCGCTTAACCAAAATGATGCTTACGGCGGCATATCAATGCCAACCACAGAATAATTGCCGCAGTATTTTTTCATCTCGCCATGGAGAGCTCACGCGCACCTTGGGCTTGCTCAAAGATATCACTCAAAAACAGGCGTTATCGCCAATGGCTTTTAGCCAATCCGTGCATAATACTGCCAGTGGAATTTTTGGTATTGTTAATAACAATACCGCTTCGTCTACATCGATTGCCGCTGGAGAACAAACTCTCACTCAAGCACTCATTGAAGCCTACGCGCAATTAGCGCAATCGCCACAACCAGTATTAGTTGTTTTTGGTGATGATCCGGTTCCACCGGTATACAGTGAGTTTACTCACGAAGTCGAGCTGCCCCTGGCCTTAGGTTTGTACCTCGCGCCATTCAATAGCCGTGCCCAACAAGCTAAAAAACAGCTTGCAGACATCGTTTTACAACCTGCATCAGCTCAGCGAATAACCCTTAGCGTATCTGATCATCCGCTCGACAATCACAACCAAAACAACATCTGCTTGAGCGAATTAATTCACCATATTGCTAGTAAAAAGCATATCCAAGGTAAATTATGCCATTGGTATTGGTCGCTTGAACATCATGCCTAATCAACAACATACAGCACAAGCTGCTGACACTATTGAGCAAAAAAAAGCCTCAGCCCCAAAACTCAGCGGTTTACGTTATATACCTCGCTGGGTTGGTGGTGTGTGTTGTTATATTGCTTTTGGTTTAGGCGGCTTGTTGAGTTCATTAACTATTTTACCGCTATTACGATTTTGGCCGGGCGAGAAAACAGTGCGCGTAGCTCGGGCCCAAAAAGCCGTCAGCTGGATGTTTAAAGCATTTGTTGCCATGCTCAGTTTTGCTGGAGTGATAGCGGTGAGCACCAAAAATATTGAGGCACTACAGCAAACAAAAGGGAAAGTGGTCATCGCTAATCATCCGACATTAGTGGACGTGGTGGTATTGATTAGTCTTATGCCTAATGCGGGCTGTATTGTAAAACAAAGCTTATGGCGTAATCCATTTATTCGCGGCGTGCTTGCCAGCGCTGGTTACATCCCTAATCGTGGCGCCGATTGGCTATTACATGACTGCCAGCAAGTGCTGCGCACCGATACTAATCTGATTATTTTCCCCGAGGGTACCCGAACATTAACCGGTAATATTGTTAACTCCTTTGCGCGTGGCGCCGCCAATATTGCCTTGCGCACTAAAACCGATATTTTACCCGTGGTGTTACGTACTGATGTTGCAGGCTTAACCAAGCAACAATCTTGGTACCAAATTCCACGGCAAACCATCAATATGTCAGTAGAAATTGGCACAAGCATGTCATACCTGCTGTATGATGCTAAACAAGGTAATGAAGCCAAAATGGCTCGACAGCTGACGCGCGACTTACAGCAATTTTACCTTGATACACTTAAACAGCCTATCAAGTCACATTGATAGCCATACTTATAAGAAAGACAAAAAATGAACTTACACAATCAAATAAAACAACTGATCATTGATTGCTTAGATCTAGAAGATGTCACTGTCGATGATATAGAAACCGATGCGGCCTTATTTGGCGAAGGTCTGGGCTTAGACTCGATCGACGCACTTGAATTAGGCTTAGCAATTAAGAAAGAGTTTGATGTCAAAATTGAAGCCAACTCTGATGCGACTAAAGCACACTTTTTCAGTGTTGCTAGCTTAGCTAGCTTTATTGAATCTCAACGTGTTTAGGAGTCAGCATGCAAAATCGTGAACAAATCCTTGAGATGCTAAGTGGCATTTTAATTGATGAATTTGAAATAGAGGCAGCAGATATCACGCTTGAAGCTTCTTTGTATGAAGATCTAGATTTAGACAGCATTGATGCGGTAGATTTGGTGATTAAATTGCAACAGCTGACGGGTAAAAAAATTCAGCCAGAAGCATTTAAAACCGTGCGCACAGTCAATGATGTCGTTGATGCCATAGAAGGCTTAATAAAAAGCTAATGCGGTTAATCCTGCAGATTATTACGACCTTGGTGATTATTGCTTACCCTATTGCGGTGTACTTTGGTTTGCAGTATTTACCACCAGGCACAATCGCTTTGCTGCTGTGTTTGTTATTATTGCTACGGTTTATGGTCACTAAGCAGCAAGTAAAATCCATGACATTGCCAATACTGGTGGGCATAGGATTAACCGCGGCCAGTTTCATTACTCAACGTAACGACTGGTTACTGTTTTATCCGGTGGTGATAAATCTGAGCATGTTGGGATTATTCAGTTATTCACTGATTAATGGTCCAAGCATGATTGAGCGCTTGGCACGTTTAAAAGAGCCGGATTTACCAGACTCAGCTATATCTTACTTACAAACCATCACTAAACTTTGGTGTGGGTTATTTGTTGTTAATGGTGCTGTGGCTGCCTATACCGCCATAGCAACAAGCATTGAAATATGGACGCTTTACAACGGACTGATCGCATACCTGCTTATGGGGTTGCTGCTCAGTGGTGAATGGATTTATCGTCGCTTTTGGTTGAAAAAACATGAATAAGCTTTTACTCAATTGGTTATCAACAGGACCTGCCACGCAGCAGTTAATCAGCTTTGACCATCATGACATCATGACGGGATCGTTGTTTTGCGCGCAAGTGGCCCACTTACATGCTCAGCTGATTCAAAGTGATGCTCAGCGCTGGCTGCTTGCTGCAAAGCACAGTGACTTATTTGCCGCTGGTTTATGCGCAGCCTTGTTAGCCGGTAAACAAGTGATATTGCCTGCCAACACCCAAAGCGGCACCTTGAGTGAGCTCAACCATGAGTTTGATGCCATTATTGCCGACACGCCGTTATGTGAGGTGCGTGAGTATATCGCGCTCAAAAAAGAACTCAGTTTACCCGCAGCAACTTGGCCTAAAACCAAGTCATTAGGTGAATTAGTGTTATTCACCTCGGGCAGTAGCGGCCTGCCTAAAGCGATCAAAAAAACACTGCAACAACTGGATGCAGAAGTCAGTATTCTTGAGCAAACATTTGCCGAGCATTTGCCTCATTGTTCAGTGGTATCGACGGTTTCACATCAGCATATCTATGGTTTATTGTTTAAAATTTTGTGGCCTTTGGCCGCAAGCCGAGCATTCTTAAGTGAACAAATCGACTTTCCTGAAACCTTAAGCTATTACTTGGCCATCATGCCAAATTTGTGTTTAATCAGTAGTCCAGCTCAATTGACCCGCTTGCCTGATGCTCTAGAAAATCAAAAACAACAACGTATCCCAAGCTTAATTTTCAGCTCTGGTGGTCCGTTAAATTTTGATGCCGCCCAAGCGGTTAAACAATGCTTTAATCAGTTGCCCATTGAAATATTTGGCAGCACTGAAACCGGCGGTATTGGATATCGACGCCAACAGCAACCCATGCAACCATGGCAAGCATTTACCCAAGTGAATGTCGATATGGACCCGCAAGATGGCGCGCTGATGCTGCAGTCTGTTTATTTAGACAATCCAACTCAATGGTTAAAATGTGATGACAAAATTGAATTGTTAACAGATGGCCAGTTCCGTTTATTGCATCGCCTTGACCGCATTGTAAAAATTGAAGAAAAACGCTTATCGTTAGCGCAAGTGGAGCATTTACTGCAAACTCATCCTTTTGTCAGCGAAGCGGCCGTCACGGTTTTAGAACAACCGCGTACCATGTTAGGTGCTGCAGTCTGTTTAAGCGAATTAGGCCAGCAAACACTCAAAGCGGAAGGGAAATTAGCGGTTAATAATGCCTTAAAAAACCATTTATTGAGCCAGTTTGAGCGCATCACCCTACCACGACGCTGGCGTTACCCGGCACACTTACCACTCAACAGCCAAGGCAAGCGTACCCAAGCAGAAATTGTCGCTTTATTTAGTCATGATTAAGTCAGAATTACCGCATATTGTTAGCCATGAAGGCGGTAACAATCTCTATCAATGGCGTTTATTTGTCAGTGCAGATTTAGCCTTTTTCGATGGCCATTTTCCTCAGCAAGCCGTATTACCAGGTGTCACCCAATTAGATTGGGCGGTCAAACTTGGCTGTGAGGCGTTTGGTTATTCAGCCCAAGTGGCCACATTAGAAGTGCTTAAATTTCAGCAACTCATTTTACCCAACACCTATGTTGATTTGGTCATTGAACATCAGCCTCAAAAAGCAAAACTGATCTTTAGCTATCGGGATCAAGATAAACGGTTTGCCTCTGGCCGTATTGTGCTTAAGCCAGCAGTAGTGACTACTGCGCCGACAGTCAATGAGATCGCCTCATGAAACTAGCCTTGGTTATTCCCAATTACAATCATCATATTGCCATTGAACAAACCTTAACTGACTTGGCAAAATTCAATCTGCCTTGTTATTTGGTTGATGATGGTAGTCAAGATGAAACCCGTTATATTTTACAAGCCATGACAGAAAAATTTAGCTGGGTAACGCTCATTAACCATCCTTTTAATCGTGGTAAAGGTGCGGCAGTAACCAGCGGCCTACGCCAAGCTTACCGCGATGGTTTTAGCCATGTATTACAGGTTGATGCTGATGGACAACATAATTTAGACGATATCCCGTTAATGATATCGACTGCAGAACAACAGCCACAGGCATTAATATCTGGCCAACCGATTTATGATGACTCGGTGCCTAAAGGGCGTTTATACGGCCGTTACATCACCCATTTTTGGGTATGGGTTGAAACCTTAAGTCTCGACATTCAAGATTCTATGTGTGGCTTTCGGGTTTATCCATTAGAGGCAACCGAGCAGTTATTAAGCCAACAAGCTCTGGGCGAACGGATGGACTTTGATATTGAAATCATGGTCAAACTGCACTGGCAAGGTACTCCAGTGGTTCATGTGCCGACCAAAGTCATCTACCCAGAAGACGGTATTAGCCACTTTCAAGGCTTGCAAGACAATGTACGCATTAGCTGGATGCACACTAAGTTATTTTTTGCTATGTTGACTCGCTTGCCACAAATTCTGAATAAAAACACCCCCCATCAACATTGGTCATCAATGGGAGAACGTGGCAGTTATTGGGGCATAAAATTACTGGCAGAATGCTATAGATTAGGCGGCCACTGGTTGTGCCGAGCCATTATGTATCCGGTTATTGGTTATTTTTTTCTAACCGGTGCTTCTGCTCGTCACGCGTCGATGAATTTTCTTACCCGAGTGCAGCAACAAGTTCCAGATCATCCAGATTTACATCAACCCACCCATTGGCGCGACAGTCTAAATCACTTTATTGCTTTTGGTAATGCTGCTCTAGATAGAATTGATGCTTGGTGCGATCGTATCAAACTCAATCAAGTCGATTTTAACGATCGTCATATTCTGGCAAACCAAGTGGCTTCTGGTCGAGGAGCCGTGCTGATTGTGTCGCATTTAGGTAATTTAGAGTTATGCCGTGCAATTTCAATCCACCAGCAGAAAGTAAAAGTCAACGTTATGGTATTGACTCAACACGCCGAAAACTTTAACAAAGTATTACAACAGCTAAACCCACAAAGTCGCCTTAATCTTATTCATGTTAATGAACTTGATCCCAGTACTTCTATGCTGTTACAGCAAAAAATTGATATGGGCGAAATAGTGGTTATTGCAGCCGACCGCACCTCATCAAACAGCCAAGGTCGGGTGGTTTACCTGCCCTTTCTCGGTCATGAAGCGCCGTTTCCGCAAGGACCATTTATTCTTGCTAGCTTGTTAAATTGTCCGGTTTACACCATGTTTTGCATTCGCCAACAAGGCCGTTATAAAGTACATGTCGAACACTTAAGTGATAGTTTAAAAGGCCCGCGAGCAGGGCGCATTGCACGCTTAACTGATGCAATGAAATTGTACAGCCAACGCTTAGAGTACTTTGCCAAACAGGCACCATTGCAGTGGTTTAATTTTTACGATTTTTGGCATAAAGACGAATTGATTGATCGTCCGCTGTCGCGCCCCGCTAGTGCTGTCAATACGGGTACAGCACCTAATACTAGTAGTGCACCTAATACTGGTAGTGCACTTAATACAAGTGCTGCGTCAAATACAAATACTGCACCCGCTAACAGCACCACTTCACCTAGTCAGGATAACTAATTCAATGAGCAACACTTCTTCACAGTCATCAGCCGCCGAAAAAACGGTGCATTTAGGCCAAAGCTACCTGAGCCTTGAACAAGTGGTCGCAGTCGCCAAGGGCGCAACGGTCAAACTGGCGGATGCTGCAGACTATGTTGAATATATTCAAAAAGGCGCCCGTTTCATCGACAGTTTGCTGCATGAAGAAGGCGTGGTATATGGCGTCACAACAGGTTACGGCGACTCCTGCACAGTCAACGTCAGCTTAGACTTAGTCCATGAACTACCGCTACATTTAACCCGTTTTCATGGTTGTGGTTTAGGTGATGTATTTAGCCCAATGCAAGCCCGCGCGATTATGGCTTGCCGCTTAAACTCATTGGCTGTGGGTAAGTCTGGTGTCAGTTATCTGCTGCTGCAGCGCATTGAATGGCTACTCAATAATGATATTACCCCGGTAATTCCTCAAGAAGGTTCGGTTGGTGCCAGCGGCGATTTAACCCCGCTATCTTATCTTGCCGCAGTACTTGTTGGCGAACGTGAGGTGATATACCAAGGTAAACGCCAAGCGACCAAAGATGTTTATCTGAAATTCGGCATGATGCCATTAACCCTGCGCCCTAAAGAAGGCCTCGCGTTAATGAATGGCACCGCGGTGATGACAGCACTCGCCTGTTTAGCCTATGACAGATCGCAGTACTTAACTCGCTTATCAAGCCGTATTACTGCCATGGCATCGTTAACGCTTAAAGGCAACGCAAATCATTTTGATGAAATTTTGTTTGCCGCCAAACCCCACCCAGGACAAAACCAGATTGCCAGTTGGATCCGCGAAGACTTAAATCATCATGCGCATCCACGTAATTCTGACCGCTTACAAGACCGCTATTCTATACGCTGTGCACCGCACATCATTGGCGTACTGCAAGATGCTTTGCCCTTTATGCGTCAGTTTATTGAAACCGAACTCAATAGCGCTAACGACAACCCAATTGTCGATGCCGAGGGTGAACATATCCTCCATGGCGGTCACTTTTATGGCGGCCACATTGCCTTTGCCATGGATGCGATGAAAAATGCAGTGGCCAATATCGCCGATTTAATTGATCGTCAAATGGCTTTAGTTATGGACCCTAAATTCAACAATGGCTTACCGGCTAATTTATCTGCTGCAGAAGGAGAACGCCGAGCCATTAACCATGGTTTTAAAGCGGTACAAATCGGTGTTTCAGCTTGGACTGCTGAAGCATTAAAAAACACCATGCCTGCCAGTGTGTTTTCACGCTCAACTGAATGCCACAATCAAGACAAAGTGAGCATGGGCACTATTGCCGCTCGCGACTGCATGCGAATATTACAACTGACTGAACAAGTCGCTGCCGCCGCATTACTGGCCATGAGCCAAGGTATTCAGCTGCGGGTGATACAGAAAGAATTGGACCCTAATTCGCTAACACCTTCACTTGCCACCACACTGGCTCAAGTCAGTGAAGATTTTGAACTGCTAACCGAAGACCGTCCATTAGAAGCAGTACTACGCCAAACAGTAGACAAAATTCAACTGGGTCTGTGGGAGGTGTGTTAAATGAAAGGTTTATTACTCACAGAAATGGAAATGGTGATCCCGTTTCACGATGTCGACTCGATGGGCATTACTTGGCACGGTAATTACTTACGCTATTTTGAGGTTGTGCGTTGTCAATTACTGGATAAACTCGGTTATAACTATCGCACTATGCAAGAGTCCGGTTATGCATGGCCCATTGTCGATGTGCAAATTAAGTACGTTAAAAGCAGCACCTTTGACCAAAAAATCAAGGTTATCGCCACCATTGTTGAATGGGAAAACCGCTTACGCATTAACTATCAAATTGTTGATGCCGACACCAACGCGCGCATCACCAAGGGCTATACCATTCAAGCCGCGGTTGAGATTGCTACCCAAGAATTATGCTTTGTTACTCCAGAAGTGTTTCAGCAAAAAATTCGCCCATTACTCGATGCGAGCCAAGTGTAATGAGTGCCCGCAGCAGAGTATTTTTGAGCCTATTTACTGGCATATTTATTAGTGTATTGGCGCGAGTAAGCAGCATCATTATGTTGTGTTGCCTGTGTATTGCGGCCACCTCGGCTAGCGAACGTCCACCAGCAAGCAATAATCAAACACTTACTCCAGAGCTGACACAGCCAAAGCCTCAAGCTCTGACCAAAGGTCAATTAGCAGATATTCAGACTCTGTATACTCAACCAGCCAGCACTGAAGCCCTCAGCGCGCTAGCGCAGCAACTGAATCTACAACTAGATACTCGTGGGCAGTTTGTTCAATTACGCCATTTACGGGTGCTTAAAAAGCCCTTACTCAGCCAAGGACAGTTTATATTTAGTCCAACGCAAGGATTGGTATGGCAGCAGCAACGTCCTTTCAACACCTTGATGGTGCTTAAAGATCAGCAGTTGATCCAACAAAACAGCCAAGGCAAAATTCAACACTTTAGTGCTGGGGCTAATGGCAACCCGATTGCACAGCAATTACCGCGTTTATTACAAGCCATTATGGCGGGTGATATTGATGCTTTAAGTGCCGATTTCAACTTATTTATGCCTGCTGCTCAGCCAGCAAATCAGCCCGCAAATAGGTCATGGCAACTGGGCCTGCAAGCTAAAGACCCACAAGTGCAATCGTCTATGGGTAACATTACCCTCAGCGGCGACACGCTTATACGTTCATTAATCATGACCAGTAACCAAGCGGATGTTCGCGACTATACCCAAATTCAATTTACCCAGACCCAACAAGGGCAACTGAGTGAAGCTGAACTGGCGCTTTTTAGTCTTGGAAATGAGTCCGCTAAATAATGCAGCCAATATCGCTAACCGCGTTGTTATCTCCTATTGGGCGTTTTGTCTTATGGGTATTATTGCTACTGACAATGTTAGTCACTGGCTTAATACAATGGCAACAGGGCGCGCATATTCAAACTGATATTTTGGCGATGTTGCCGAATTTACAACAAGAAAAACTCACTGAAACAGCATTAAACAGAGTTGAACAGCAACTCGCTAACCAAGTGTATATTGCAATAAAAGCCGATGACGACAACCAAGCTATCAGTGCCGCACAGCAACTGATGGATGTACTAGATAAACAGCCACAACAGCCCTTTATTCACATTCGTAGCGGCGCGGATGATCATCTGCAAGACTTAGCTAAAGTGTATTTCGAACATCGCTTTACCCTACTCACCGCCGAGCAAGCTAAAGCGATTGAAACAGATAATTGGCGCCAACTGCTTAACGCGGCCCAAAATCAACTTTATAGCGCATTTGGTTTTGCCAACAGCCAGCTGCTCAGCAATGACCCATTACTGATGTTTCCAGCCAACTTACTGGCGTTATCACCTAATAGTGCGCTGCGTAGCCAACAAGGCATTTTACTCACCGACACTACCGATGGTGTGGCTGCGATTGTCATGGCCAAAGGGCGCGACAGTGCTTTTAGCCCGACCGCTCAGCAACAGCAAATTCAAGCATTAGATGCTGCATTTAGCCAAGTGACTCTGCATGTCCCCGATGTCAGTTTCCTTAAAGCTGGTGCGCTTTTTCATGCGATTGCCGCCACCGAATCAGCCAAACAAGAAATCAGTCGAATTGGCTTAATTTCCATGTTGGGGATCATCTTATTAGTCTGGTTAGCCTTTCGGTCGATTATGCCGTTATTTGCCGCACTACTGACGTTAACCACTGGGGTGGTGTTTGCGTTTGTCGCCACCTTAAGTATTTTCGGTGAGTTGCACTTACTCACATTAGTGTTTGGCACCAGCTTAATTGGTGTCGCCATTGATTACAGCTTTCACTTTTATTGTGAAAAACAAGCTCACCCTAATAACAACGCCAGTGACACTTTAAAGCAGATTTTTCCGGCGCTCACTCTCGCCCTTGCTACCAGTGCAAGCGCCTTTATCGCCATTGGCTTTACGCCATTCCCGGGAATGCAACAAGTGGCCGTCTTTTGTGCTGCTGGGTTAATTGGTGCATACCTAACGTTGTTATTGGTGTTTCCATTACTGGGTAACCATGCGCTTAAACCAACGCCAGGATTAACCCTCGCCCAAGGTTATTTGGCGCTATTACAACGTATTTTCACCCCTATTCAATTGTGGCAAAAAATAGCTATAGCGACTCTGATCATTGGTTTGGCGACAATATTGTTTTTCGGTTTGTCACAAACGGATTCTAACGATGATATTCGTCAGCTACAGCAAAGCCCTGCAGCCATCACCACCGAAGAGAACCAACTACGGCAACTGCTCAGCGGCGGCACCGACAATCAATTTATTTTAGTCAGCGGTCCCAGTGAACAAGCTTTATTACAAACGTTAGAGCAACTGGTACCAGTACTGGATAAAGCCATAACTGATGCTGAGTTAGACCAAGCTATCAGTCTCAGCCGCTTTATGCCCAGCATTGCCAAACAACAACAACACTATCAGTTACAGCAACAGCTTTATGGGCAACATTTAGACGAAATCATCAGTGGAATGGGCCTTGATGACAGCATAATCACCAGTATGATGGCACAACTTAATCACGCCGAATCACAATGGTTAACCCCAACCATGGTGCTAGCCAAAGCTAATGATGATTTACAGACGTTATGGCTTGGTGCGATTCCAACAACAGACCAACCCCAGCAATTTGGCGCCATAGTGTTACTCGGTGGCATACATTCGTTAGCCTCTCTTGAGCAACGGCTGACTGAACATAAATGGCCTTTAGGGCAAGTGCGGTTAATCGATAAGGTCGGTGATATATCCCATTTAATGGGCAAGTATCGCCAACTAACATTACAACTATTAATGTGGGTATTTGCCTTAGCTAGCCTAATTTTTAGCATTAAATACGGTATTAAGTTGGCATTCGCTATCGTCGCAGTCCCCGCTTTATCAGTACTGCTCACGCTAGCCTGTTTAGGCCTTGTCGGCTCGAGCATTAGCTTGTTTCACGCCTTAGCGCTTATTTTGGTGTTAGGCATTGGTATCGATTACAGCCTATTTTTTGCCGAGGCCAAACACACTAGTCGCGGAGTAATGATGGCAATCTTTATGTCAGCCTGTTCAACACTATTGGCTTTTGGGTTGCTGGCGCTGAGTCAAACCCATGCCATTCACTTTTTTGGTTTAACGCTTCTTTTTGGGATCAGTTTTTCATTTTTACTGGCACCGTTTATTTCATTTATTACTAGGAAAACTGTAAATGCCATCTAGTCATTCACATACAGTCAGCAACATGGACGTTGACGTTGCCATCATTGGTGCAGGCCCTTCTGGCGCCATTGCCGCAAGCCTATTACGCCAACAAGGGCATCAGGTTGTTGTTATTGAAAAACAGCATTTTCCACGTTTTTCGATTGGCGAAAGTTTACTGCCTTGTTGTATGCAGTTTCTCGAACAAGCAGGCATGCTTGACGCCGTTAATCAGGCTGGATTTCAATTTAAAAATGGCGCAGCATTTCAACACCAAGGACGCTACACCACCTTTGACTTTACCGATAAATTTACCCCTGGCCCTGGGACTACGTTTCAAGTTCAACGGGCAGATTTTGATAAACTCCTAGCCGACACAGCTATCAGCCAAGGGGTTGAGATCCGTTTTGGTCATCAAGTTGATGCGATTGATTTGACTCATAATCCTCGCTTAACGGTAACGAATGACCGAGGTGCACAATATCAAGTGAATGCTAAATTTGTGCTCGATGCTAGTGGTTTTGGCCGAGTATTACCGCGATTACTGAATTTAGAACAACCATCAAATTTACCGCCACGCAGCGCCATTTTCACCCATATTGAAGACAACATTAGCGATCCCCATTTTGATCGAAATAAGATCTTAATCAGTGTTCATCCTCAACATAAGGATATCTGGTACTGGTTAATCCCTTTTAGCAATAACCGTTGCTCAATTGGCGTGGTGGCTGAGCCGCATTTACTCGAGCATTTATCCGGTAGCCTTGAACAACAATTGTTAGCGGTGATTAATGAAGAGCCTGAGCTACAGCAGTTGCTGAGTAATGCCAATATTGTTCAGCCTTGTGCCACGCTCAAAGGTTATTCGGCTAATGTCACCACCTTAGCAACCAATAAGTTTGCTTTACTGGGTAATGCTGGCGAGTTCCTTGACCCAGTATTTTCATCAGGGGTGACAATTGCCATGCAGTCAGCATCAATGGCGGTTGCCAGTTTGAATAAACAACTTAATGGCCAAACAGTTGATTGGGATAGCGAATACGCTGCGCCATTAATGCAAGGAGTTAACACCTTTAGAACCTATGTCCAAGCTTGGTATGACGGGCGCTTTCAAGATGTCATTTTCTATCAGCAAGCTGACAACAAGATTAAACAAATGATCTGCTCAATTTTAGCAGGCTACGCTTGGGACATGAGCAACCCGTTTGTAAAAGAGTCCGAACGACGCCTCAATACCATTGTTGAATTATGTCAGGAGCCAAAGCCCAATGTTGCTTAATCTGCTGGGGCGTTCTGCGGGGATTATATTGCTTCGCGTGGTGGCGCTATTACTGCTAAGCCTATTAAGTGCTTGCAGCCAACAAATCGAGCGGCAAACTTGTGTCCCACTCGCCAGTGAAGCACAATATTGCCTAAGCTCAGCCTCTGCGCTGTTAACAACGTCACCGCAGCAAGATATCAGCTTAAGCCAAATGGTCAGCTTTACCTATGGGCAAGAAAATCACGAGTTATTAACCCAGCTGGAGCTTAATTCACTACAGATGACGTTAGTGGGATTAGCGCCACTTGGGCAAGCATTATTCACGTTAGTGTACGATGGCCAAACCCTGCAAAGTCAGCAAAGCCTATTATTAGGTGAGCAATTTAAAGCAGAGTATTTAATGGCCATAATGCAGTTGATTTACTGGCCAACGGAGCAAGTTAATCAACATTTAACCGGCGGTGAATTAGTCACTATGGCATGTGATATGCCGTTATGTAAGCAACTTATTGATGCCAGTGGAGCCTTAATCACGATAACGTATAGCGATATCGACCCGTGGTTAGCGCAAGTGAATGTAGACATCGATGCCGCCGATATTCATATGCAAATAAACCCAATTGACTAACTAATTAACTAACTGATTGAATAACAGATTGATAAACAAGTGCTCCAGCATAATCCAATAAACCGAGATAAATAGGCCATCAAACTAAACATGAACAGTCGCATAGCAATAACTCACATCGGATTGTGTACACCTCTGGGCAACTCGCCAGAAGAGGTGCTGCCGCGTCTCATTAGCGGTGATATCAGTGCTATGCAATGGCGCGATAATTTATTGTTCGATGCGCCTACATTAGTCGGTTGCGTCGATGACAAACGGTTAATAGAAATTGCCGATCATCTCAGTTTATTTGCTTGCCGTAATAATCGTTTATTAAACACTGCCGCCCAGCAACTTGTGCCCGCAATAGAGCAAGCTAAGCAGCGTTTTGGTTCCCATCGCATCGGAGTGGTTTTAGGCACCAGCACCTCTGGCATTTCCAAAGGCGAAGCGGCATTAAAGTATCAGCTAGAACATGGCCATTTCCCCCCGAGTTACCATTACTCGCAGCAGGAACTGGGTAGCCCCAGTGATTATTTAAAACAGTTGTTTGAACTGTCAGGCCCTTGTTATACCGTATCTACAGCGTGTTCATCGAGTGCAAAAGTGTTTGCCAGTGCCCAGCGGTTACTCAATGCGAATATGTGCGATATGGTAATTGTGGGGGGTGTAGACAGCTTGTGTCAGTTAACCGTTAATGGCTTTGCCGCATTAGAATCGGTATCCAAAGGCCATTGCAATCCGTTTAGTCGCCATCGTGATGGAATTAATATTGGTGAAGGGGCTGCTTTATTTACTTTAGAGCGTGGCCAAAGTGACGTCATGTTGGCGGGGATCGGCGAGTCTGCCGATGCTCATCATATTTCAGCGCCACACCCGCAAGGATTAGGTGCTATTGCCGCTATGCAACAAGCCCTGGCAGAAGCCAACATTGCTGCGGAAAAAATCGATTATCTCAACCTCCACGGTACCGCTACTCCCAAAAATGATGCCATGGAATCGCGTGCGGTCACTGCAATATTCAGTCATTCATCACCAGCCTGCAGCTCAACCAAGCCGCTCACGGGCCATACTTTAGGCGCAGCTGGCGCGATTGAAGCTGCCTTTTGTTATTTGTTATTAAGCCCACTTAACCATGAAAAGCGTTTGCCGCCGCACATCTGGGATGGGCAGCAAGATACTAATGACCCGAATATCGCTCTCGTTAGTGCCAACAACAATACTGGCCTTAGCCAACTCAACTTTATTATGAGCAATTCATTTGCCTTTGGCGGCAGTAATGCCAGCCTGATTTTTTGTCGAAAGGATGCCTAGTTTCATGTCTATAGCCACAGCAACGCCGGCGATGTTAGCGCAAGATATAAGTACTTTTATTCCGCATCGAGCACCGATGATCTTGATTGATAATGTCTTAGAACATCGCCCAGACTGCTTAATCACCGCAACCCATATTAGCCCTAATAGTGCCTATTTCGACGCTCAACTCAATGGCGTGCCTAATTACGTTGGCATCGAGTATATGGCCCAAAGTATTGCTGCATTAGCGGGTGTTGAAGCCTTACTGTGCGACGATACTATCCGAGTCGGTTTTTTACTCGGCACCCGCAAACTGCAAATGCATATCGACACCTTTACCTTAGGTGAGTCTTATCGCACCCAGGTGACTCGGCTGTACCAGGAAGAGTCTGGATTAGCTGTATTTGACTGCCAAATTTATCATCACCAAACATTAGTGGCGGCAGCTAATGTCAATGTATTCCAACCACAAGACACCCAAGCCTATATTGATGAAAGCCAAGCTGACGGCTAAGCATGATCAACAAACCTTTTGACACCCCATTGGAGTTCCTCGAATCAATCACGGAGAGACATTTTGAATAATAGAGTATTAGTTACCGGTTCAAGCCGAGGAATAGGCAAAGCCATCGCCATTAAATTAGCCGAGAATGGTTTCGATATTGCGCTGCACTTTCACAGCAATCATGCTGCCGCAGCGCAAGTACAAAAAACCTTATTAGATCTTGGTGTGCAGGTTAGTTTACTGCAATTTGATATTGCCGACCGCCAAG
Source organism: Shewanella sp. S1-58-MNA-CIBAN-0166 (assembly GCF_040310085.1). Classification (NCBI taxonomy): domain Bacteria; kingdom Pseudomonadati; phylum Pseudomonadota; class Gammaproteobacteria; order Alteromonadales; family Shewanellaceae; genus Shewanella; species Shewanella sp. S1-58-MNA-CIBAN-0166. Next base: position 153,759 of record NZ_JBEOPN010000001.1, read on the forward strand.
CGGTCAAGCTTGCTATCGAAACGGACATTGCCGAAAATGGTGCCTATTATGGCGTTATTCTTAATGCGGGTATTAATCGCGACACCGCCTTCCCTGCGATGACCGAAGATGAATGGGACAGTGTGATCCACACTAACCTTGATGGTTTTTATAATGTTATCCATCCTACAGTGATGCCAATGGTGCAAGCACGTAAAGGCGGACGTATTATCACCCTAGCCTCAGTGTCAGGCATTGCAGGTAATCGTGGCCAAGTGAACTACAGCGCATCAAAAGCGGGAATTATTGGCGCAACTAAAGCCTTGTCGCTTGAGTTAGCTAAACGAAAAATTACCGTCAATTGTATCGCACCAGGGTTGATTGAAACCGACATGGTCATAGATATTTCAACTGATATTGTCAACCAAATAGTGCCGATGAAGCGCATGGGCAAACCCAGTGAAATAGCCGGGCTAGCTAACTTTTTATTATCAGACGATGCCGCCTACATAACTCGCCAAGTGATCTCCGTTAACGGAGGCATGATATGAAGCGTGTAGTCGTTACCGGTATGGGCGGGATTTCCGCATTAGGCCAAGACTGGCAACAAATTAAAGCCAGCCTATTAGCCAAACACAACTGCGTTATTCGTATGGATGAATGGGATCGTTACCCTGGTCTAAATACTCGACTGGCAGCGCCAGTGACTGATTTTTCTTTACCTGCCCATTATTCACGTAAAAAGATCCGCTCTATGGGGCGAGTATCCATGATGGCGACACGAGCCAGTGAATTAGCGCTTGAAGATGCAGGTTTGTTGAACGACCCCATCCTTAATTCCGGTCAAGTTGGCGTTGCTTACGGTTCATCTACAGGCAGTACCGATCCCATTATGGGCTTTGGTGACATGTTAAAAACGGGCGAAATGTCGGGGTTAACCGCCACCAGTTATATCCGCATGATGGCCCACACTACCGCGGTTAATATTGGGGTGTTCTTTGGCCTGCAAGGCCGTATTCACACCACCAGCAGTGCCTGTACCTCTGCCAGTCAAGGCATTGGCTATGCTTATGAAGCGATTAAATATGGCATGCAAACCATTATGCTCGCGGGCGGCGGTGAAGAGCTTTGTCCTACTGAGGCGGTGGTATTTGATACTTTGTATGCCACCAGCACCCAAAATGAAACTCCAGAGCTAACGCCACGCCCATTTGACCAGAGCCGCGATGGTTTGGTTATCGGTGAAGGAGCTTGTACTTTGATATTAGAAGAGCTTGAACATGCTCAAGCCCGTGGTGCAAATATTTATGCTGAGTTGGTTGGTTTTGGCACCAACTCAGATGGCCAACACGTCACTCAACCCAATGCTAATACCATGGAAGTAGCGATTCGTTTAGCCTTAAAAGATGCCCAACTATCGGCACAAGACATCGGTTATATTAGTGCTCATGGCACCGCTACTGATCGCGGTGATACAGCTGAAACTGCCGCGACTCATGCAGTATTTGGCTCAGAAACGCCAATATCGTCATTAAAGAGTTATACCGGTCATACCCTAGGAGCCTGTGGTTCATTGGAAGCATGGACTAGTATTAACATGATGAATGAAGGCTGGTTTGCACCAACACTCAATCTTAATCATGTCGACCCAGAATGCGCCCCGCTCGATTACATTAAAGACGATATTCGTCATATCGACACCGACTATATTATGAGTAATAACTTTGCTTTTGGTGGCATTAATACTTCATTGATTTTTAAACGTTGGCGTTAATCATATAAGGGTATAGCTCCTTTGCAGCCATATAATGCAGGCGAAAGCGATGCTTTCGCCTGTGTTTTTACACCTTGTAAGCCGCAGCTTTGGCTTGATAGTCTTGAGTAATCCGTTTCATTTCTACCGCGCCACCAGCCAGCTTTTGAACTTGCGCCGATAAAAGTACAACGGCTTGGGCGTTATCCAAAATCTCCGCACCTATTTGAGTCAATCTATCTGCTTGTTGTTGTGTACCATTTGCCACATTGTGGCTCAAGGTAGCCACTTGACCTATTTGAGCAGAACGTTGCTCAAGTCCTTGAGCAATGCTACTGGTGTGGACTACATTTTGCGTCGTACGTTGCTTGCCTTGATCCATCGACTCAACGGTTTTTAGCATGCTGACATTTAAACGACTCAGTACTTTTTCAATACCATCGGTAGACTGACTGGTACGCTTTGCTAAAGTGCGAACTTCATCTGCCACCACCGCAAAACCACGGCCACTCTCACCCGCTCTAGCCGCTTCAATCGCCGCATTCAACGCAAGTAAGTTAGTTTGATCTGAAATACTGCGAATGGCCTGCAACTGTGTGGTAATAGCACTAACATCAGTGGTTAAATCAGTCATTGATTCAGTTACTTCAGTCATATTAGTTTCTAGCGCCTGCATGTCTTTCATAATGCTTAATGCATTCTGGCGATCGCCAAGACTTGAGGTTGCCCCCTCTCTTGCTTGATCCGCTGAAATTTGGCTGTCATGAGCCATTTGCTGAAAACTGTCAATAACATGTTGAGTCGATTCGGCAATCAATCGCGCTTGGTTATTTTGCTGTTGTACCGCATGTTGAGCTTGATCGCTCAGGCTCATTAAGTTGTCGGAAGTACTTGCCATTTTCACAGCAATATCGCGATAGTCGTTAAACAATTGCGACAACTCTTCCAGCATCAAATTAAAGGACATTTCTGCCTGAGTATCGGCTGAAGGTAACCGAATCGATAAATCTTTATGCTGTGAAATATGTTGAATTGCACCAGCAATACGTTGATTGGCAACTGAGTCTGCACGCATAAATAATGCAATACGAATTAAAATACCGGTTTCAGTTACGGCAAACAGCGCATGAACGAGCATGATACTCCAGCTACACTCGCCAGCAAAAATCATCACTGGCGTATCAAATAGTTCAACACCTTGTAATTGGATATAAGTCATTAAGACGTGATGTATCGCCACGGTCAACAAAGCGGCCACTAACGGCTGCCAGCGCAGGTAAATAAGAAATATCCCCATGGTAGCAAAGATATGAAAGTGCATTTCAATCATGCCCATTTGGCTTTGAACTAATAGCCCCGATACTGTCATCATAATCACAGCAGCCACAATGCCAAACAACTCAGTACCTTTTAGCAAAACATAACTGAGCTGTGATATTACCAATACTGCTATCGCGGCGGTGATACTAAATGTCAGCATTTTAGCGCCGATAAAACCACTCGCGGCTAGCAGTGGAGCCTGCAGCAACAATAATCGGTATATATATGAATCATTTTTTTTAAGCAGTGTTACTGTTTGATTATCATTCATACATATCCCTAGTGTTGAGTTGAAATAATATGGTTTAGGTCGATGAGCATTTTGGATGTTGAAAGCTGCTTAGCAGTGTAAATACGCGCAATTTTTCCGTAAGGATCCAACAAAAATAGATTGCCTACATGATTTATCGTTGCGAGTTGTCGATTGATATTGTCAGATAAGCGTAACTCAAGTTGATGTAAATCTGACTCGGACAATGACGCACTGACAAAACGTTTAGAGCGTGCATCGATCACCGCTTGGCGCACGGCTAATGTGTCGTTATCAGGATCGATAGTCACAAACATAAATTGAACCTCAGCTTTATTTATCGAAGCATCCTGCTCTATTCGTTGCTCAAGTTGATCTAATTGCTCAATGCGTATTGGACAAATTTCTGAGCACGACAAAAAGCCTAAAAATAAGTAGGTATATGTTCCCGCGGACGCAGGGTACTGGTGAACTTGTTGATTAACGTCTTGCCACCGAAAATGAATCTGTTGGCCGTCATTTCCGGTAATGCCATAAGCCTCTGTCTCTGAAGCCCACTGATTGATCAGCATCAATATAGGCATAAGACTCAAAGCGAGCAAGATTAATACTGACGCGATGACAATTTTTCTGAGTTTCATAAAAAATAAATGACAGTATGACGGCTTTTCAACGATAAACCCGTAGGCTTTTGTTAATGAAACTACATTTTTGAAAAGTAAAATTGGCATCAATCTAGATACTGGTTGTACTAATTATACGCAGTAAATACTTTTTTGGATTAATAAAATAACAACAAAACACAAAATAAAAAAACGCTTAATGAACCTTTAAATGTCAAAGGCTCATTAAGCGTTAAGTATGCGAATTCGTGGCGTTATCTAAACATCTATAAAATGATTAGAGTGCTATTGCATCAATATCAAGCTTAGCTTGGCTAATACCTGCTTCGGCTGCATCTGGGCCCATATTTAATGATTCAGCATAAATGGTTTCGACGTTGTTAATTCCAATGAAGCCCAACACAGTTGTTAAGTAAGGTACAACATGATCTGTAGACCCGCCTTTATGCGCTCCACCACGAGTCGTCACAATAATGGCACGCTTACCTTTGATTAATCCAACGGGTCCGGTATCGGTGTAAGTAAACGTTACACCGGCACGAGCAATAAAATCGATCCAATTTTTTAACGTTGTCGGTATGCCAAAGTTGTACATCGGCGCTGCGATAACAATGGTGTCATGATCGTTAATTTCAGCGACTAATTCATTCGATAGTGCCACTGCAGATAATTGACGTTCGGAAAGGTTATCGCCGCCACGTAAACCAGAAGCTAGCTCACCATCTAACATTGGCAAGGTATTTTTACCTAAATCACGCACTGTAATTTGTGCACCTTTACTGCTCCATTGCTGATTTAAATAATCAACTAATGCTGAAGACTGTGAATAACTGCCTAGAATGCTTGATTTTAAAATTAATACTTTTGCCATTGTTAAGTCTCACCCATATGTTTGTTGGGTCATATGCTATGTGCCTGACCAATGTAGCTAGTATATTGACCTATAAAAAAGAATAATAGCGCAATAATTATGCAATTATATTCGATAAAATCGAAACATATTTACTTGTTCAACGCGAATATGTTAATCAACGCGACCATTTTTTGGCGGTAAAGACACAAATTGGCCGGTAAACGTAGCACACATAATGTCATCACAATATAACGCCACTTCTAAGGTGATTTTGACTCGCCGGCCTCGGTTTAATGGGTTCAAATCAGTATAGGGCCAAATAACTTTGGCATAGGGCTGTTTAGTCACCGGTTTTAAATACCTGACTTTTGCATCAGCTAATACAATATCACCATGGGCTTGTGACAATTGCTGCTGTAACCACACCATTCCCCAGCCTGTTAATGTCATTAAGGTATAAATACTGCCAGCAAACATGGTGTGATGTAAGTTAACGTTGGGCTCTAAAGGTGCAGTGACTTGTAGGCTATCTCCATTAAACAACACTGGTTTAATGCCCATAAATTGACTAACAGGAATCGTACTATGCCAAGTTTCACACAAGGTCTGCAGTAAAGCATTGACCTTGGCATCTGATTGCGCTTCTGTGAATGAAATATCAAACATAACGGCATCCCTCCGATGATGACTGGTTAACCTCTACTGACAATAATAGAATGGTAATAAATTAAGGCCTTATACCTGCAGATTAAAGGTCACTGGGCCATCATTGACCAACTCGACCTGCATATCTGCACCAAATTGTCCTGTCTGTGTCATAACCCCTTGTTGGCGACAATATTCGACAAAAGCCAAATAAAGGCGATCGGCTTGCTCAGGAGTTGCAGCGCTCGAAAAACTGGGTCTTAAGCCTTTGCCGGTATCTGCTGCTAAGGTAAATTGCGACACCACCAATAATTGTCCACCGACTTGAGCCAGATTAAGATTCATTTTTCCGTTTTCATCACTAAACACCCGATAATTAATGACTTTTGTAGCTAACTTAACCATTTTATCAATATTATCTTCGCGCTCTATGCCTAGTAATACTAACAAGCCTTGGTCAATTTTGCCGACTATTGTATTGTCGACCGCCACTGACGCGCGTTTAACTCGTTGAATTAATGCAATCATAACTGCCTTAAACTATGCTATTTGATGATGCTTATTGAAGAAAATAAAACAAGGCCAACTGAGAGACCACAGGTAGCAACATAACTTGCTACTTGTGGCCCATACAGACTAGTTGTTACTGAATACATTGGCGTAGAACACCAATGCCACTTAAGATTTATCAGACGACGAAATGGATTTATCGACCACTATAGGATCGTGCACATTATTGAGATTCTGGCTTTTAGTCTCAGTCTCTGTAAAAATTTCAGCTTTAAGATCATCCGCGATGACCGCTAAACTTTCCAGATACTCTGGCAGTGCGGCAGTAATTTCTGCACCGAGTAATACAATCATCCACGATAAATATACCCATACAAATAAAATCGGCACTACTGCCAGTGCACCATAAATGGCTTCATAACTCGGAAATTGGGTCACATAAAACGCAAAACCCTTTTTGCCTGCTTCAAATAATACCGCTGCTACAATCGCTCCCAATAGAGCATGTAAAAAATGGATTTTCTTGTTAGGCACGACCATATACAACAGTAATATAGATGCCACAGAAAACAGCAATGGTAGACGCTCAACAATCCACGGGACTAATCCAGACAACTCACTGCCTGTTACCACCTCTAATGAAACAACATAAGAGGTGGCCACTAGACTTGCACCAATGAGTACAGGACCTAGAGTTAACACCATCCAGTACATCGAAAATGACACCACGTAAGAGCGCTTTTCGGTAATTCGCCAAATGTTATTCAATGCTTTATCGATAGCTGAAATCAGCATAATGGCAACAAACACTAACGCAACAATACCGACAAAGGTGCCTTTAGATGCATTAGCGACAAACTCGTTGATATGCACTTGCACCGTATCACCCGCTGCAGGTATAAAATTATTATATATAAAGCCTTCAATATTGCCGCGAATACCTTTAAACACCGGAAAGGCCGATAACATCGACATGGTGACAGCCAACATAGGCACCAATGACAACAAGGTCACATAGGCCAAATGACCTGCTCGTATATTAATTTGGTCTTCAGCAAGCCGTTGTTTGAGATGGAGTAGAAACTGCCAAATCCCACTAAAAAAAGCCGCAATAGGGCTGTAATCAAACTTTTTGGGCATAATAATCCTTATTTCATACCATGTTAGTGGAGATAACATTTGTATTAAGTCACTAACTTCGTACAATGTTATAACATATTAGTCATCGAATAATGGAGCAAATTGATGTCACAACAAGGTTCGGCGGGTAATATACTCGCAGCTGTCGCGAGCTTATTTTTCCCAGGCCTAGGTCAGCTTTTACAAGGGCGTATATTAGCGGCTTTGTTATTCTTCTGCATTACTGCTGTTTGCTATTTCTTTTTTGTGTTGGTCATCCCAGCCATTATCGGTGGTTTATTCCATTTATGGAGCATCATCGACGCAGCAAAGTTTAAATCAGGCAGTTAACTCATAAGGTAGTTAACCTCAACGAGGACACTTTTCGCCTCACACAATAAAAGAGACACATTGATGAAAAAATGGATATCACTGGCACTATTAAGTAGCAGTTTACTGTTGAGCGGTTGTCAAAGCGCCTATTACGGTGCAATGGAAAAAGTCGGCTACCACAAACGCGACATTATGGTCGATAGAGTTCAAGAGGCTAAAGAGTCGCAGGAAGAAGCACAAGAGCAATTTAGCTCTGCATTGGAAGAAATGCAGGCGCTTTTGGCATTTGATGGTGGCGATTTAGAAGATGCTTATAATAAAGCGAAAGATGAATATGAGTCAGCTCAATCTGCAGCAGATGAAGTGAGTCATCGTATCGAGAAAGTCGAAGATGTCGCGGATGCATTATTTGACGAATGGCAAACTGAAATCGAAGAAATCAGTAAAGCCAGTTTACGTCGTAACAGCACCAGCAAGCTCAATGAAACCAAGCGTTCATATAAAACGCTAGTGAGAAGCATGCGTCGTGCAGAAGCAAAAATGCCACCCATTCTAACTGCGATGAAAGATAATATGCTGTATTTAAAACATAACCTAAATGCGCAGGCTATTGGTGCAATTAAAGGTGAGTTTGCCAATTTACAGACTGATATCTCTAGCCTGATTAAAGAAATGAACAAATCGATTGCCGAATCGAACAAGTTTATTACCTCAATGGAACAAGGTTAAACCTTACCTAACCTACCAACTTAACGCCCTTAGCGGTAACCTATGCTGTCATAGTCTATGACGGCCTAGGTGCTGCTTTTGGGTATTTATATGTGCCTATTTGCGTATTTGTGCTTATTCGATCGGTGACTGGTCCACTGGCAATGCCGTACGGCTAAATATTTGCTTCAAAACTACTGTAGTTTCAATGCTGGCGACAAACTTGAGGTTGCCGAGCGATTTTTTGATAAATTGCTCATAAGAAACCAAATCTTTGGCGACTATTTTGAGCATATAATCATAAGATCCAGTTACCACGGCGCATTCCATCACTTGAGGTAATTGTGCCATGGTTGACTCAAATAACGCTGTCGATTGATCAGTATGTTCCGTTAAGCGTATCGATGTATAAACCACAACATTAAGACCCACTTTAAAAGGGTCAACTTGGGCACCATAGCCTAAAATCACTTTATCTTGTTCAAGCTTTTTGACTCGTCGTAAACAAGGAGTATCCGACATATTAACCTTATCGGCTAATTCAGAAACAGCCATCCGGCCCTGACGTTGTAAAATTTCTAATAGCTTGAGGTCTTTCTTATCCATTGAACAAATCGCTTTTTAGTGAGTGATTAACGGTATAAATATCATATTCCTGAGTGAAATCCTCTACAAATTTACGTTAATCACAAATATTTCAAGCAAATGGGAGCCACAAAACAATAAATGCCATAAAGTTAACATGGCATTTGTCTAAAGAGGGTAATTTGAGGTGATACTCGCGAATAACAAGAGCACTTAACACTCGTCAATATCGACGACAACTAAAGGTGACTCTCCTGCAACTTGTGGCTGAGAGTATCTAATTTCACATTTATTCGCAGCATAATCCGCATTAGGACGAATACGTAACCCGCTTCGATTATTAACATCGTATGTTGTGATGTTAAATTCACCACCGCTACCGTTGTCGGCAATGTTAATCATCCTGATGATACCTGCTGAGGTATGACGCGGATATCCGTAAGCTAGAGTCACTGATTGGCCTTGTACTGTAATACTATTGCCCAAACCATTACTGGCTCCAGGGGCCGTTTCATCGCAACTGGCGCTTATCACGCAAGCTGAATAGACCAAAGTTTTACCGCTGTTAATTGCTGCTGCAACACCCTGCATACTGCTCGCGTAAGCATTACTTTTTAAATCGATAAATTTCGGAGCAACCACGACAGCAAGAATGCCTAAAATAATAATCACTACCACAAGTTCTATTAAGCTAAACCCTTGCGGCTTACGCCACGAAAAACAACCATGATTAAATGAGCATGTATGTATCAATTTAGACATCCTGCAGCCAAATAAAAAATAACATTAATCTCTATTCTAAAATATTAATCAGCCAGTATCACCTGACTTTTGCCGGCATGTTTAGCCTGATACATCGCAACATCAGCACGATGGATTAAGCTATCTGTATCGCTATCAACACCATTATAAATGGCAGCGCCAATACATGCACTAATGATTAAAGAATGTGAGCCTATTTGAAAAGGTTGTTTGATCAGTTTAAGAACACTGTTGGCAGTGGCCATAACAGCGTCACTGTCGATATCATTCGGTAAAAGTAATACAAACTCGTCACCACCATAACGCGCAAGAATTTCACTCGGAAACAAATGCTTACTTACTTGTTGACCAATTTTGACTAACAAAGCATCGCCAATGCCGTGCCCGTAAGTATCATTAATGACTTTGAATCCATCGAGATCGATAAAAAGGATTGAGAACGGCTGTTTTTTATCCCGTAAACGCTCAGTTGCCTGCCTGTTCGACAACCGATTAGCGAGTCCAATCACCACATCATGATTGGCTAAATGTAACGCTTTAGTTTTGGCAATAACTAAATCTGCAGTGCGATCTCTGACTCGTTGAGATAACTCTTCACGGCTGTTTATCACCTCTTCTGACATTTGCTGAAAACTATCATTCTCACCTCTTTTGAGCAAAAAAAAACCCGATAATCAATTATCGGGTTTTTTATTGGTTTGCTTGTTTAAGCAATTGTATTCAAGAATTACAAGCTGTAGTACATCTCAAACTCAAGTGGGTGAGTAGTACGTGCAACACGTTCTGCTTCAGCCGTTTTAAGTTGGATATAAGACTGGATAAAGTCTTCGCTGAATACGCCGCCTTTAGTCAAGAACTCATGGTCAGCTTGTAAATGTTCAAGTGCGTTTTCTAATGACGTTGCAACCTGTGGAATTTCAGCAGCTTCTTCAGGAGGTAAGTCATATAAATCTTTATCCATTGCTTCACCTGGGTGGATCTTGTTTTGAATACCATCAAGACCAGCCATAAGTAATGCTGAGAAACCTAAGTATGGGTTTGCATGTGGATCAGGGAAACGCGCTTCGATACGACGGCCTTTAGGGCTTGGTACCACTGGAATACGAATTGAAGCACTGCGGTTACGTGCAGAATATGCAAGCATTACAGGCGCTTCAAAATGTGGCACTAAACGCTTGTAAGAGTTAGTGCTTGGGTTAGTGAACGCATTCAATGCACGAGCATGCTTAATAATGCCGCCAATGTAATAAAGCGCTAAATCACTCAAACCAGCATACTTATCACCTGCGAATAAGTTTACGCCGTCTTTAGCTAAAGACTGATGCACGTGCATGCCACTACCGTTGTCACCAACGATTGGTTTTGGCATAAATGTCGCTGTCTTACCATAAGCATGCGCCATGTTATGAACAACGTATTTTAGAATTTGAATTTCATCAGCTTTCTTAGTCAACGTATTGAAACGTGTTGCGATTTCGTTTTGACCTGCAGTTGCTACTTCGTGGTGATGCGCTTCAACTACTTGACCCATTTCTTCAAGTACTAAACACATTGCCGAACGTAAATCTTGTGAAGAATCAACTGGTGCAACTGGAAAATAACCACCTTTCACCATTGGACGGTGACCCGTGTTACCTTCTTCATAGCTCTTAGCTGAGTTCCATGATGCTTCTTTTGCGTCAATCTTAACAAAACAACCTGACATGTCGGTACCAAAACGGACATCGTCAAATAAGAAGAACTCTGGCTCTGGACCAATCAATACTGTGTCAGCAATACCAGTAGAAATTAGGTAAGCTTCAGCTTTTTTAGCAATTGAACGTGGGTCACGATCATAACCTGTCATAGTACCAGGTTCTAAAATATCACAACGAATAAGCGCTGTTGTTTCTTCTGTGAAAGGGTCTAATACGAAAGTGGTTGGATCTGGCATTAGCACCATGTCAGATTCATTAATGCCTTTCCAACCTGTAATTGAAGAGCCATCAAACATTTTACCGTCTTCAAAGAAATCTTCATTTACTTGATGAGAAGGAATAGAAACGTGCTGCTCTTTACCTTTAGTGTCGGTAAAGCGTAAGTCTACAAACTTAACTTCTAACTCTACAAGTTGTTTTAAAACTGATTCAACTGACATTCTCAAGCCTCCGGTAGGGTAAAGGGTTGTCCCTTAAATAATCTTGCTATTCGCCAGATGATGCACCTGGAAAACGAATCTTTTCATAATTATCAGCAATAAAGCGATATTCATGCCAGATCGCTAACTAATTGATTTTATGAAGATGAGAAAGTTTCCAAATCTTCTAAATCATAACCTTGCACCAACCTCGTGCATCACTATGTTTCATCATGGTGCAAAAGTCCATAATGGTGCGTCATGTTAATGTTGCTGTTTTAGCCAATGTCACAGTTTTGTCTTACACCATGGTTATGCTTCATATATATACGTTTTATGCTGTTTATTAATCCATAGCAAGCGATAGATTTACAAGTGTTCAAAAATAATCCTATCTACAAAAGCTGCTGTGAAGTAGAATGGCACGCTTTTTTACAGTAGCTATAATCTATAACTACTGTTAGATCCTTTTTTTTTATTTGCTGGTTTAGAGGTTTATCCGTGCTAGAGAATTTACGTAACATCGCCATTATTGCCCACGTTGACCATGGCAAAACAACCTTGGTTGACAAAATGTTGGCGCAGTCAGGAACCCTTGCATCTCGTGGAGAAGCTACTGAGCGGGTTATGGATTCTAACGATCTTGAAAAAGAACGTGGGATCACCATTCTGGCAAAGAACACTGCCATCCAGTGGAACGACTACCGTATTAATATCGTAGATACTCCTGGCCACGCCGATTTCGGTGGTGAAGTTGAACGCGTTCTATCTATGGTTGACTCAGTATTATTGTTGGTTGATGCAGTTGATGGCCCAATGCCACAAACTCGCTTTGTAACCAAGAAAGCATTCGCTCAAGGCCTTAAGCCAATTGTTGTTATCAACAAAATTGACCGTCCAAGTGCTCGTCCAGATTGGGTTATTGACCAAGTATTCGATTTATTCGTTAACTTAGGTGCCACTGACGAACAACTAGATTTCCCAATCGTTTATGCTTCGGCATTAAATGGTTTTGCAACGTTAGATCCAGATGTAGCAAGCGATGATATGACGCCGCTATTCCAAACTATCGTTGAGAAAGTAGCTTTCCCAGATGCTGATGCAGAAGCTCCATTCCAAATGCAAATTTCTCAAATCGATTATAACTCATACGTGGGTGTTATCGGTATTGGCCGTATTACCCGTGGTAGCGTTAAGACTAACCAACAAGTGACCATTATTGGCGCTGACGGTAAGACACGTAACGGTAAAATGGGCCAGGTATTAGGTTACATGGGTCTTGACCGTACTGAAGTGCCAATTGCAAATGCTGGTGACATCGTTGCTATTACAGGTTTAGGCGAGCTTAAAATCTCTGATACTATCTGTGCAGTGAATGCAGTAGAAGCAATGCCACCGTTAACTGTTGATGAACCAACACTAACGATGACATTCCAAGTAAACACTTCTCCGTTCGCGGGTAAAGAAGGTAAGTATGTTACTTCACGTAACATTCTTGAACGTTTACAGACTGAATTAGTTCACAACGTAGCACTTCGCGTTGAAGAAACAGAAAGTCCAGACCGTTTCCGCGTTTCAGGTCGTGGTGAATTACACTTATCGATTTTAATTGAAAACATGCGTCGTGAAGGTTATGAATTAGCCGTATCTCGTCCAGAAGTTATTCTAAAAACAATCGATGGTGAGCTACATGAACCATACGAAACTGTAACAGTTGACGTTGAAGAAGATCATCAAGGTACCGTAATTGAAAAATTAGGTGTTCGTAAAGGCGAAATGAAAGACATGCAGCTTGATGGTAAAGGTCGTGTACGTATCGACTTCGTTATCCCAAGCCGTGGCTTAATTGGTTTCCAAACCGAATTCTTAACAGCAACATCTGGTACTGGTCTAATTTATCATTCATTTGATCACTACGGTCCACACAAAGGTGGCGATATTGGTCAACGCGCTAACGGCGTATTGATTTCAAACGCAACAGGTAAAGCACTAACATTCGCTCTATTTGCTTTGCAAGACCGTGGTCGTATGTTTATTGGTCACGCTGCTGAAGTGTATGAAGGTCAAGTAGTGGGTATTCATGCTCGCTCTAACGATTTGACAGTAAACTGTTTGAAAGGTAAGCAGCTAACTAACATGCGCGCATCAGGTACTGATGAAGCACAAGTATTGACTACGCCTATCACATTGACTCTTGAGCAAGCTCTTGAATTCATCGATGATGATGAATTAGTTGAAGTAACTCCTAAGAACATCCGTGTTCGTAAGAGATTCTTAACTGAGAATGAGCGTAAGCGTAATAACCGCAGTTAATTACCATCAATGAGTGGCAACGTCTGCCACTCATTGAGACCTAAAAAGCCCAGATGCATGCATCTGGGCTTTTTGTTGTCTAGTCTATACAGGCTAAAAGCGAAAGGCCTAGGACGCTGCGCTGCTAGTACGCTCCGCGGCTAGAGGCTATAAAGTCAACTGCTTAGCAGCGAAGCTTTCTCTATCCCTGAGATGACAAGCGCTGACGAGCGATGACAAGCCAAGAGCCTAGGTGCTAGACTGCACGCAGCGTTCGCTTGTTATCGCTTGTTATCGTTTCTGAAGCTGTCTCTAGCAGCGAAGCGACTCTCGTGATACAACATGAAAACATTTAACTAGATATTTTACGTAAACGCAGATAGATTCAAACCAAGATCATTTTTAGGGAAAATATATGAGTATGTTGCAACAGGTAAGCGTCGCTAAAAAAGCCAATGTGTATTTTAACGGTAAAGTGATAAGCAGAAGCGTAGTATTAGCTGATGGTAGTAAACAAACTTTTGGTGTGGTATTGCCTGGTGAATATGAGTTTTCAACGGCTCAAGGTGAAATAATGCAGGTTATTTCTGGCAAATTTGACGTGTTATTACCGGGTAAAACTGAGTGGGTTGCATATGCTGAAGCAAGCCAGTTTGAGCTTGCACCAAATGTGAGCTTCAGTATCCGAACAGATCAAATTTCAGAATACTGCTGCCAATACATCTAGTGTTGTTGCACCTAAATAAACAATAGCGGTTTAATATTGCCGCTTCGATTCAGCTTAACTAAACAGTTTAAGCTGATTTTTTTTATAAAAACGTCTACTCTATTAAAACTGTCGTTTTATGGAGTACATCATGCGCCTTATCATACTTATTAGTTTGCTATTATTGAGCGCCCAAAGTGTTGCTACCGTATACCGTTGGGTAGATGAAAATGGCAAAGTTCATTACTCAGATGAACAAAAAAATAATGCCGAAGCTGTTGAATTAAATGAAAACACCCAAAACAACATGACGATTGACACCCCAACAAAAATCAATGTCATCCCAACAACAGAAGCATCAATTAACTACACGATTTCGATTACCTCTCCCCAAGAAGAAGCTACTGTGCGTGACAATAACGGCGCATTTAGCGTGTCGGTGAGCGTCAATCCTCAACTACCTCGTGGTGTACTGATGACATTAGCAGTCGATGGCATTATCACTGGTCCTGCTCAAGTATCGAATACATTCCAATTAACCGGCATTAATAGAGGTCAACACTCGTTGGTTGTTAACGCTGTAACACAAAGCGGCAAAGTCCTTGCATCAAGCTCTCCTAGAAAGATATTCCTTCACCAAGCATCTGTATTTGGACCTGCAAAAAAGTCTAAATGATTAAGATAAAAATCAGTTCATTCATTAGCTTATGAAATTTTTCGTGACTATTTATCTTACAAAGTGCTTGTGTGTTCCGGGTTGTGATATGCACCAAAGTGGTGCATTATAATGGTGCAACCCTATACTAGGACGGCTAATGGACACAAATAACCTTCTCAATCACTTAGTCACCGCAGTGCTTGTTATTAATAACGAGCTCAAGCCGAGCTATGCTAATGCCGCGGCCGCACAATTATTGGGAGTAGGTAACCATAAGCTACTCGAGCAAACGCTTCCTGAGCTTTATCAACTGATGGGGGTTGAGCCACAATTACTACGCGATGCCATTAATGCCGGCCAAGGACTCACGGTCAATACCGCCGCATTAATTACCCTAGACGGCCAACATCACACCATTGATATCACCTTGATGCCAATTGAAAATGACAATAACCTCAGCATTTTAGAATTACGTCAAGTAGACCAACAACGTCGCATTCATCAGCAGCTTAATATGGACGCCCAACAACAAGCTGCACAGTTTTTGGTACGTAACTTAGCCCATGAAATTAAAAACCCACTGGGCGGCCTTAGAGGCGCTGCGCAGTTGTTATCGCGAGAGCTCGACTCGCCCGAATTAAAAGAATTTACCAGTCTGATTATCGAACAAGCAGATAGATTACGTAATTTAGTCGACCGTTTACTTGGCCCACAACGACCAACGCAACATGCTGAACACAATATCCATCAAGTGATTCAAAAAGTGCTTAAGTTAGTCGAAATGGCACTGCCAGACAATATCTGCTTAAAACGAGATTATGATCCATCGATTCCAGATATTCAGATGGATCCAGATCAAATGCAGCAAGCCGTATTGAATATTGTGCAAAATGCGATACAAGCGTTAGAACATTGTGGTGGCGACATTGTCATTCGCACTCGCACTCAACATCAAGTCACCATTGGAACACAGCGCTATAAAGTGGTACTCGCCTTATCCATTATTGATAACGGCCCCGGTATTCCTGCTGAGTTAATGGATACCCTCTTCTACCCTATGGTCACCGGACGTGACGAGGGTTCAGGGTTAGGATTATCCATTGCGCATAACATTGCCCGATTACACGGCGGTCGCATTGATTGTGTTTCGGCACCAGGGCATACCGAATTTATTATTAACCTGCCATTACAATAACTAGCATGCCCTTTGTAGGCAGAATGAGGTAGTAACATGAACATTAGTGAACAAGTTTGGATCCTCGATGATGATAGTTCGATCCGTTGGGTACTCGAAAAAGCCCTTAAAGGCGCATCACTGTCAACGGCTAGCTTTGCTGCTGCAGAATCCTTGTGGCAAGCTTTAGAAGCATCACAACCTCAAGTCATCGTTTCAGACATCCGCATGCCAGGTACTGATGGCTTAACCTTGCTTGATCGCTTACAACTGCATTATCCGCATATTCCAGTGATCATCATGACCGCCCACTCAGACTTAGACAGTGCCGTGAGCGCATATCAAGCAGGTGCATTTGAATACCTACCAAAACCATTTGATATTGATGAAGCCATTAATTTAGTTGAACGCGCACTCACACATGCAACAGAGCAAGCACCACAACCCGTTATTGATACCACCATAAAAACCCCTGAAATTATTGGTGAAGCCCCGGCAATGCAAGAAGTGTTTCGTGCCATAGGCCGATTATCTCGCTCATCTATCAGTGTGCTCATCAATGGCCAATCTGGTACTGGTAAAGAATTAGTCGCTGGTGCATTGCACAAACACAGCCCGCGTAAGGACAAACCCTTTATTGCATTAAATATGGCTGCCATCCCAAAAGATTTGATTGAATCTGAACTCTTTGGCCATGAAAAAGGCGCCTTTACTGGTGCCGCCAACGTGCGCCAAGGTCGTTTTGAACAAGCCAATGGTGGCACGCTATTTTTAGATGAAATCGGTGACATGCCAATCGATGTGCAAACGCGATTATTACGAGTCCTTGCCGACGGCCAGTTCTATCGTGTCGGCGGTCATCAAGCAGTGCAAGTTGATGTACGTATTATTGCTGCGACGCATCAAAATCTTGAGGTGCAGGTGCAAAAAGGCACCTTCCGCGAAGATTTGTTTCATCGCCTCAATGTGATCAGAGTACACTTACCGCCGTTATCGCAGCGCCGTGAAGACATTGCCCAACTCGCCAATCACTTTTTAAGCACCGCAGCGAAAGAGATTGGCGTTGAACCCAAAATACTCACTAAAGAAACCGCGGTAAAATTGGCTAACCTTCCTTGGCCGGGTAATGTTCGTCAACTTGAGAATACTTGTCGTTGGTTAACCGTAATGGCGTCCGGACAAGAAATTTTACCGCAAGATTTACCACCAGAATTGCTTAAAGACCCAGTAGCAATCCAGCAGAAACAAGCTGGAGCAAATGACTGGCAAACCGCATTAACTGATTGGATTGATGAAAAGCTGGCTGCAGGTGAAAGTGATTTACTCACTGAAGTGCAACCTGAATTTGAACGTATTTTACTTGAAACAGCACTAAGACATACTCAAGGCCATAAACAAGAAGCCGCTAAACGTCTAGGTTGGGGTCGTAATACCCTAACGCGTAAATTAAAAGAACTGTCCATGGACTAAAAACGAAACGACGCAGGGGAGCCATAATGATGTAATAACATTATGGCAATGACACTTTTATGAAAATGCTATGATCTTAACAACGGTAAGTGCGAAGATGATCTCATATTGCCCAGTTTACACATCACATCAGGGTACAAATAACCAAAAGCGCTAGAATATTTATCGAGTAAAAATGCTACATTAAAATATAACATTCAAACAAGGAACGATTTTGGATTTTGATGCTCATTATGGTGTAGTTATTCATCAAGATTTTATACCACTTTATGCCGATGATAATTATGCAAAAATCTTCGGTTATAATACAGCTCAAGATATTTTAGCGCTAAAGAGTGTTCTAGAGTTAATCGATCCCGAACTACAGGATGTAGCCACACACACTTACTACGCATTAATGAGTGGTATAGAAAAACCTCAGGTACGCAGCTACATTAACCGTAACCGTTTAGGTTTGAAACTCAATATATTAGCTATTGAACACATAGTTGAATGGCAAGGACGATCAGCCCTACAAATCACGATTGTGGATTTAACTGAATCTACAACACTTAAACAAGCTTTAGTACAAAGTGAAAGTCGCTATCAGCAATTAGTCAATGGATCTGTACAAGGCGTATTAGTACATCGCAACTTTAGCCCGCTGTATTGCAATCAGACATTAGCACAACTATTCGGTTACCCTAATACCCAAAGTATTATGTCACTCGCCTCAATTTTGGATGTGATTGAACCAAGCTATCAAGAACAGCGCCTAGACGCTAACGCTGCGTTACTCGCGAATAAAGTTAAACCTCATCCTGTTGAAATCAAATGCCTACACCTTAGCGGTCGTATCATATGGGTGAAATTAATTGAGACGGTAATCAGTTGGGAGCAGCAACCCGCTATTCAAGTTACCATGATCGATGTCACCGAATCTTATTTATTAAAAGACAAACTCGATAAACAAATCTATGTTGATTACCTCACAAAAGCCCTTAATCGACGAGGGTTAATCCATTTTAGTCAGCAATTAATGACCCATAGCACCCTTGTGCATGAACACCTTTATTGTGTCTTAATGGGTATAGATGACTTAAAGCAAATTAACCATTTGTTTGGCCATGATATGGGTGATAAAGCGTTAATTCACTTTGCTCAGCATTGCCAAAGTAAGCTTGCTGAAACTGACTTAATCGCCCGTTGGAGCGGTGATGAATTTATTGCCATCATTCAAGCTAGCAGCAAAAATATGGCACTAAAAATAGCCGAGAGTATTCGTCATAGTATCGAACATACGGAGCTAATCGAACCAGAAAGCGGTAAGCACATTCGCTTTAGTGCCTGTGTCGGGTTATCTAACTGGCAAGCTGACGACACTATCGACCGCCTTATTTTGCGTGCAGATTCAGCGTTAGAACAAGCCCGATCACAAATCACTAGCCAGCTAGTGTTTGCATAACCTAGAATCATAAATACACTAAATTAAGCCAATATTCTGGCTAACAAAAGCCGCTATTGCGGCTTTGTTAGTATTAAAACGTCAATTCGTCACTGTTAATGATAACCGATTGATATTTAGAACAGTATGCTCAAGATACCAACAATGATAAAAGCTATGGTGCCGAGTAAAGTTTCCATCACTGTCCATGTTTTTAACGTGGTTTTCTCGTCCATTTCCATCAAACGCCCTACCAGCCAAAAACCGGAATCATTAAAGTGCGATAACACCGTTGAACCACCAGCAATGGCAATCACAATAAAACATAAATCAGCAGCGCTTAATCCAGCCGTTGCCGCAACCATGGGCGCAATTAATGCAGCTGTAGTGGTTAATGCCACAGTTGCAGAACCTTGCGCCACCCGCAAACAGGTGGCAATAACAAATGCGGCCACAATTAACGGCATACCGGTATCGGATAATGCATCCGCTAACGCTTGTCCTATACCACTGGCACGTAACACACCACCAAACATGCCACCAGCACCCGTGACTAATATCACCGCACAAATTGGCCCTAATGAATCGCCACACAGTTTTTCAAGCGGTTGCATGCCGTAGTCTTTAGCAAAGACCACCAAACACACTAATAAGGTAATCAGCAATGCGATGGGCGTCTTACCCAGCATTCGCAGTAATTGAACTAATGGCAACTTACCATCAATAACTCCTGCTACCGCTAAGGTATTTAACCCCGTATCCATAAAAATGAGTATCACAGGTAACACCAGAATCGACATCACTGTAGCAAACTTGGGGATCTTGTCGACATCGATAATAGGTGCGGTGCTGAAGAAAACTTTCGATACGGGAATATCAAATTTTTTGCCTGCATATAAACCAAATAAGTAAGCGCCGATATACCATGTAGGGATTGCCACCATCATGCCAACAAATAGCAATAAACCAATGTTGGCGCCAAGTAAGTCTGCAGCCGCTACCGGTCCAGGGTGTGGCGGTACAAAAGCATGCATCACCGCAAATGCACCCGCAGACGGTAAAGCATACTTAAGTGGTGAGTCGCCAAAGCGTTTAGCCACGCTAAAAATAATAGGCATCATTACCATTAAGCCAGCATCAAAAAATATTGGAAAACCAAACAACAGCGAAGCGATACCTAACGCTAGCGGCGCTTTATCTTCACTAAAGCGGCTAATCAAGGTATCGGCAAGCACTTTAGCACCGCCAGTGACCTCTAAAATCTTACCTATCATAGCGCCAAGGCCGACTAATAAGGCAACTGAAGCCAAGGTGCCACCAAAACCCGCCATCATAGTCGGCACTACTTGATCACTGCTAATGCCACTTGCCAGTGCAGTGGCCACGCAGACTAATGTTAACGATACAAAAGCATGCAATTTCATTTTAATAATCAAGATCAATCACGCGATAATGGCGAGTGCAGCTATCATCAACAAGTAGGTCGGGTCTGCGATTTGTACCATTGTGTCCATACTATATTCCAAAGTGATTAATGAGAGTGCTCATTCGAATTCACAAACCTTAATGAGATCAGTAAACTCAAGTTATAAACTGAGTTACGAAAAAATAAGCCTTTAATTATATAAGCTTATATTAAGGAATGGTAAGAGAATGACAGGAAAATGCATTATTGTAATGGGTGTGTGCGCATGTGGTAAAAGCAGCGTAGGTGAACTGTTAGCAAAAATTATGAATGCCACTTTTGTAGACGGTGACGATCTTCACCCCCAGGCCAACATAGATAAAATGGCCCGAGGAGAACCTCTAAATGATGCTGATAGAGCACCTTGGTTATCGCGTATTGGTGATCTAGCTTTAGAATTTAACAACCAAAATAAAACCGTGATTATTGGTTGTTCTGCACTAAAAAAATCCTATCGGGATCTAATTCGGCAAGGTAATCAACAGGTCGGTTTTTTATATTTGCAGGGTAGCTATGAATTGATTTTGGCACGCATAATGGCCAGAAAAGGTCACTTTATGAAACAAAACATGGTCGACAGCCAGTTTGCCACATTAGAAGAACCCACTAATGAGCCATTAGTGGTGACTGTCGATATTAACGCCAGTATTACAGACATAGTAAAGCAGGCTTTGGCGCAATTTAACGCTCTGGGATTTTAATCTCTATATCTAACCTGTGTCAGCTTAATCGCACGTATTGCTGAGCTGGCATTTGTCATCCCCATTCATCTCTATCACACCGGGTCTTGGTGAATAATCACTTCAGCATCATCAAACGCCGCTTTAATCGTCATACCCGCTTTATCTGCTATTTCATGAGCATCATGCAAAGACAAGTTACCGGCTAATTCCATGTGCAATTGAATAAATGTGGTTTTACCTGCTTGGCGAGTACGTAAATCGTGAATACCTTGAACCCGAGGGTCTTGTTTGGCCAAGGCTTTAATCTTGTCACGAGTCTCGTTGTCTAACTCACGGTCAAGTAAGCTCTGAATTGAACGATAACCTAAACCGAGTGCTTGATTACCAATAAACAATGCAATAAACACCGCAAACAAACCATCGGCCCACCACCAGCCATATTGCGCTAATATTAGCGCAAACAACACCGCTGCATTCAATAACAAGTCAGACTTATAATGCAATGAATCGGCTTCAACCAAAGAGCTATTGGTTTTTTTCAACGCATGTCGTTGCAGTAAAACGAGTGCAAATGTCAGCACAATGGCAATAATCGACACCACGATGCCGCTCATCGCATTGGTGACTGCCACTGGATGAATAAGCTTTTCGCCGCCATACAATAATAATAACGACGCCGAACCTAAAATAAAGGCCGCTTGGGCTAACGTTGCTAATGGTTCAGCTTTGCCATGGCCATAACGATGATCTTTATCCGCGGGAACAATGGCATACCGAATAGCAATAAAGTTAACAATCGAAGCAAGTGCATCTGCAAATGAATCCGTTAATGAGCCCAACATACTGGCCGAGCCAGAGTACAACCAAGCGATTAACTTAATCACAATAAGACACAGCGCAGTAGCTACCGACGCGCGGCTAGCTAATTTGACCCAAAAGTCATATTCAGAAGAGGTACTCATATAAGAATTGTCGGCTCATTTAACTGATGATTTATCTGCTATTACTATAGCAAGTTCATTGCTCGATTAGGATAAAGTTTACTAAAGTCGTTGCTGGTCTTATGCAAAGTGTGACCATTAGCAAACTTGCATGAATAAAAAAGCCATTACCCCAAGGTAATGGCTTTTATCTATTTAACCTGATGTTGTATCAGTTAATCATTAACGGCGCGGTTTGTGGCCTTTACCTAGCTTAAATTTATCTTGAAACGTTTGTTGCTGTTCAGGCGTTAATAATTGATAAATTTCGTTTTGCATTTTCAAATGCGTCAGCATCTTTTGTAAATGCTTTTGTTGCTGTGCTTCAGCCATTTCAGTTGCTTTTGCTTCGTCAAAACCAGCGGTAGTGATTAACGCTAACATTTCTGTACGGTGCTCAGCGCGCTGCTCTTTAGTTGGGCGCTCAGGACGGTTAGCTTTGTACTTATCGAAGATGGCTTTTACTTGAACTTTTTGGGCATCAGTTAAGTCCAGTTTACGAAGCATTTTATGCATGCCACCTTTGTGACCATGATGTCGGTCACCTTTAGCGGCAACATTTTCAGTTTTTACAGTGTTATCAGCTGCATCAACTGCATATAACTGGCCAGCTAATAAAGCCGAACTTGCCACTAAGGCAACTAAACTCGTTTTGATGATTGATGATGTTTTCATTGTTAAGTACCTCGGTATGAATGGGATTTATTTTCTGCCTTAGCAGATTTGATACTCAGTTTACCGAATGCAATGTCAATGAGGGTTAAGACTGAGTAAACCTATGTAAAGAACGTTTTCATAGCACTTTAGCGCCAGTAATTCATGATCAAGTTGGCATATTGAATGATAAAAATCGCAGTAATGCGAGCCAGTTAACGTAATTCAGACTTGATCCTTACAGTATTCATATTAGGGCATAAAATCTAACTATTAGCGCTTTAATGGAATACATTATGAACCGATTGATTGGCCAATTACTGTTACTTCTTTGTGTACTGATATTGGCACCCAGCTCAATAGCCAGTACCGCGGCCTCAACAGACGACTCACTTTGGTATACTCAGCAAAACCAGCAGCCTGTGGTTAAACTGCATTTCTTTTGGTCTAAAACCTGTCCTCATTGTCGTGAAGCGCATCCTTTTATTGATGCTTTAGGCGAACGTTTTGACTGGATAGAATTACATGACTACGCCATTAGCGAACCCGGCAATGTCGATAAACTCATGGAAATGGGCCAACACACTGGTGTTGAACCTAAATCGGTGCCCTACTTTGCCATTTGTGGCGAGGCCGTTGTTGGCTATAACAGCCACGATGTCACAGGGCGTTACATCCTAGAGCGCTTAGTTAACTGCTATCAACGCCAAGGTGGTAAAGCTGACATTGGTAATAAGCTCGATGATTTCTTAGGCGCTACGCCAGTGGTAAGCCCACCACTATTTGAAACCTGTAGTGACACAAGTGACGACCCAGAAGCCGAAGGTTCGTGTGGCATGTCATTTGACCAAGCCAGTGACATTACCCCTATACCAACTGTTCAGCCTGTCGACATTCCACTCATTGGTGCAGTGCACCCTGAAGAAATGTCATTGCCAGTGCTCACCTTAGTACTCGCTGGTGTCGATGCTTTTAATCCTTGCGCATTTTTCGTGTTGCTGTTTTTACTGAGCATCATGGTTAATGCAGGCAGCCGCAAACGTATGTTATTGGTAGGCGGTATTTTTGTATTCTTCTCAGGCTTTATCTACTTTATATTTATGAGCGCCTGGCTTAACTTATTCCAACTACTTGGCGGCGGTGATGGCGGTATCATTATCACTTGTGCGGGGGTATTGGCATTGATTGCGGCCATAGTGAATATAAAAGATTACTTTTACGGCCGCGGCGACGTTAGCCTTTCAATGTCAGTTGAAAATCGTGGCTCGCTTATTAAACGGATGGGCAAATTATCTAAAGCCAGCTCGTTACCAACAATGATTTTAGGCTCAACGATTCTGGCTATTTTAGCTAACACTTATGAACTGCTTTGCACCGCAGGTTTTCCAATGATTTACACCTCAGTGTTGTCGTTATCAGATCTCGATACCATGCAGCGTTACTTATACCTCATCGCTTATAATGTGGTTTACGTTATTCCACTTGCCGCTATTGTGATTGTATTCTCAATGACCTTAGGTAAACGCAAACTGACCGAAAAAGAAGGCGAAGTACTTAAACTGATGTCAGGTATTATGATGTTAGGTTTAGGCAGCATGTTAGTGTTTAACCCTAACTCACTGCAAAATGCAGTCTTTTCTGTAGGTCTGATTTTGGGGTCTATTGTACTGACCTTTATTATTGCCAGAATTAAACGCTACATAGTGCAAAATAAAGCAGGATAAATGTAAAACTGTGCAATGTTGATATGATTTAATCTTGGCATAAGATAAGCTTAATTGATCGAAAAATCTGTATGTTAGCTTCAACATACAGATTTTCTTTGTGCCAGAGGAAAGTTATGAATCGTATTTTACTGATCGACGATGATATTGGTTTATCCGATCTACTCAGCCAATTACTTGAGTTGGAAGGCTTTGTACTAACCCAAGCTTATGATGGTGAGCAAGGGCTGATGATGGCGCAACAGCAAGACTTCGATTTAATCCTTCTTGACGTGATGCTGCCTAAACTGAATGGTTTTGAAGTCTTGCGTGCTTTACGCCAACGCAAGCAAACACCGGTATTAATGCTAACCGCTCGCGGTGATGAAATTGACCGAGTTGTCGGCCTTGAAATTGGTGCCGATGACTATTTGCCAAAACCCTTTAATGACCGCGAGTTAGTGGCTCGAATTAGAGCCATATTACGTCGAGCACAAACGACTCAGCAAGATAGCCAAGCCAATGAAATGATGCAGTTTGGTGATTTACGTCTCGACCCTACCCGCCAAGAAACCTATTGCAATGAGCAACTAATCATTCTCACTGGCACCGAATTTTCACTGCTGTTTCATTTAATCGAAAAGTCAGGCGAACTGGTCACCAAAGAATCATTAAGCGAAAACGTATTAGGCAAAAAGTTAATGCCATTTGATCGTAGCTTAGATATGCATTTGTCTAACTTACGCAAGAAACTACCAGAGCGCCAAGATGGCCGTCCACGCGTCAAAACCCTGCGCGGTAAAGGTTATATTTGGATACCGTAATGCTAAAGAACAATCCATTTAACGGGCTATTTTTTAAATTATTGTTAGGCTTTTGGCTATGCAGTTCATTGATTATTGCACTGGTGTCTTTATTGCCATTACTGCAACAAAACCATGATCGTTCGCCATTACCTGCCAGCCTTGAGCGAGTGCTTAAAAACGTTGCAGAACGGATACAAGAGCAACCTCAATTGCTCGAAGGTAAAAACCTTCAACGTCTGCACCGTAGCCGCAATAAAGAAGGTGATAGAAACCATAATGGCGGCCCATTGCGTTTATATTTAACCGACGGCGAAGGCCAAGTATTAAATACCAAACGAGTCTCGCGTGGATTTAGACGTTTTCAACTCATGGCAGAAGAAGCTGACCAACCGATCAGCCATCAATTTAGAGATGAGCTTATTTTTGGCCCGTATTCTTTTGAGGTCAACAGCAAACCGTATCAATTATTTGGTCGTTTCCCCGATAATCATCCACGGCCGTGGTTCTTCTTCTTTGCCGACAATAAATTACTGACTGCAGGCTTAGCCATATTATTGTCAGGCTTATTATGCGGTTTACTCGCATGGTATTTGGGTAAGCCATTACGTTCGCTAAAACACAGTGCCAATGCCCTCGCTAGAGGTGATTTATCTAGCAGAGTTGATGCAGCTACCGCAAATCGTCGCGATGAAATGGGCCAATTGGCACAGGCTTTCAACGGCATGGCCGATGCCGTACAAACCATGATTAACAATCAGCAAAGATTAATGGGCGACATATCTCATGAACTGCGCACACCACTCACTAGGCTGCAATTAGCCTTAGCGTTAGGCCGTAAAAAAGGGCAGCAAAGTGAAGAGCTAGAACGTATCGGCTATGAAGCACTACAACTTGAAGCGCTAATAAGCGAGTTGCTCACTCTATCTCGGGTAAGCTTGGCCAGCCATGAAAATAAAGTCGTACTCGAATTAGCAGAATCTTTAAGCCAAGTGTTAGATGACGCCGAATTTGAAGCCGAGCAGCAAGGCAAACTATTACAAATTGATATACCAGAGGCGCTGCTATTACCTTTTCACCCAAAGACACTCTCGCGCGCCATAGAAAATCTGCTGCGTAATGCGATTTACTATGCCAATAGTCAGATAACCATTAGTGCAGCCCAAGTTGGCAAGCACATATTGATAACGGTGGAAGACGACGGTCCAGGTATAGAGCCACAAGAACTCGAAGCTATATTTAAACCTTTCTATCGCCCCGACACTGCCAGAGACAGGCAAAGCGGCGGTTGGGGTTTGGGCTTGGCAATCACTCAAGCCGCCATTACGTTACACCAAGGCAGTATAGTGGCAGAAAACCTTATCGGCCCAACAGGAAAGCGCGAAGGCCTTAAGCTCAGTATCAGTTTACCGGTTAACTAGTCGATATAAAAAACATAAACTTCAACCACTTATATTCTAATCGGACTGAGTAATGGCATTGTCCATAACCCCTGCATACGCAGGGAAAAAACGAGTATCAATAAACAGCTAGCTCAGCTTAATAGACGACACAGCGTAAAGCACATTATTGATAAACATGTCATTACTAGGTAAAAATTACCCCTAACTGGCAACATTTTCCGATAAATGTGAGCAGCCTGAGCCGCTTCACCATTAGGGATAATCATCTTGGCAGCCATTAGCGCTTAGCAATCACCCATACCGCGTGCACTATCCCAGGAATGTAGCCTAGCAAGGTTAAAATTATATTTAATAATAAGGTCTTACTTAGCCCCACTTGCAGGAAAACCCCAAGAGGTGGTAGTAAGATTGCGATTAAAATACGTAATAAATCCATGATATTCTCCATTTTGAATGAGCCGAGGTTAGCAATTACCCCAGCGTGTATGAACTGATTTGTATTCACTTTCATAATATACAAAGCAATTACCAGACCACTATTTCTAATGTTGCTGTTCTAGATCTTAATCAGCATCGGTTTTTAAGCAACTACACGACCCCATATATTGACCTATTAGTATGCCTTTAGAAGTGAAAAAAGCCCTTTTTGCATACTCTAAAACATTAGCAGATAACACTCACAACCTTTGGTGCCTTTGAAGTTTATTTGCTAATATTGAATAATGACAGGCTAATACCTTGCGGATAATCTTATGATTTGTCGATTTTTTTTAAACCGTTTTTCTCGCTGCAATCAGCGATCATCCCCAAGATTAAGTCGATGGATTCTACTATGGAGTTTAGTCACTGTTGGTTGCCTTACCAACTTTGTGTCTACTGATGCCCAGGCTGCGCCTTCGCCTGATACTGTGAAACAACTGATACAGATTAACGACCCAAGCAGCGCAATAGACATTGAAATACAAGGCTCTGTCGTCAATCTAAACGGCTCTGCCACGGAGCAAGCGAGTAAAGAGCGCATACTGCAAACCATAGCCGCTTTACCTGGTGTAACTCAGGTGGTGGATAATATTCACTTGCAACCTATTGCGCCCTTATCTTTAGCTCCCCTGAAGCAAGATGCTGAGCAATTTTGGGCCAAAGCCTTACTCTATTTACCGCGTTTGGCTTTAGGGTTATCGATTTTTTTACTCCTATTTTGGCTTTCACATCCTTTAGCTCGCTTATTGATTAGTCCCTTAGCTTGGGTGACAAAAAGTGAGTTGATCCGTTTAGTGATGCAGCGCAGCATCAGTGTATTGATCATCTTATTGGGACTGTATATATTTTTGCGCCTCGCTGGCTTAACGCAGTTTGCGGTCGCGATTATTAGCAGCACTGGTGTCATTGGGCTGATTTTAGGTTTTGCCTTTAAAGACATCGCCGAAAACTTTATTTCCAGCTTATTACTCAGTGTGCAGCGTCCGTTCAAATTAGGTGATGTAATCTCCGTCGAAGGGAATTTGGGAGTGGTAAAGCAAGTCACAGCAAGAGCCACCACGTTAGTCGATTACGACGGAAATCATATCCAAATACCCAATGCCACTATCTATAAAAACGTGATTAAAAACCTTACCGCCAACCCGAGAATGCGTGGCAATTTTGTCATTGGCATTGGCTATGATGCAAGTATCCGTAAGGCTCAAGACATCGCTATGGAGATCATGACTGATCATCACGGCGTACTCGCAGATCCCGAGCCGCAGGTGCTGATAAAAAACCTTGGTTCATCGACGATTAATCTACAAGTGTATTTTTGGGTCAATGCTGAAACTCACAGTGTTCCAAAAGTGGCTTCAATTTTAATGCGCTTGCTGGTGCGCGCTTATGAAGCGAATCAGATAAGCTTGCCTGACGACGCCCGCGAACGTATTTTCCCTCAAGGGATACAATTAGTCACCAATGGACATCAGCAAGGTGAAACACCTCTGAATACGATACAGAGCACTGAGCACAACAGCAACAAAGCCCAAGAGTCATTAGAAGATGCCCATAATGAAACTAGCGATGACATCAGCAGCGATACCGATGATATACGTCAACAAGCGGCACAATCACGAGATCCTGAAAGTGGCGCCAATATTATCTAAGCTCTTATTTTGGTTGAGGAATAAGCATGGAATTTTTATTTCTCGATATGCGAACTATAGCGCGAAGGCATCAATAAAATAGCCAGTATTTTATCAGGTTGTTATTGCCTATGTGTCAGCGCCCAACCAGCAATTATCATCAGGGCTGTATCGCCCATTTTGATAACGTCAGCGTTTATAACGCCTCGCAGTCAAACCTTGGTTAGGGTATAATTTGCCACTCTTTTTATGCTTCGTACCTAAGGTTGCTATGTTTCATATTGCCCTTTATGAACCCGAAATCGCTCCAAATACCGGAAACATCATTCGTCTATGCGCCAACAATGGCTCGCAGTTACATTTGATTGAGCCGTTAGGTTTTGATCTCGAAGAAAAGAAATTACGTCGCGCGGGACTCGATTATTCGGATCTAACCAGTGTGACTCGCCATAAAAACTATGCCGCTTTTTTAGAGGCCATGGCAGGAAAGCGTATTATTGCTTGCACCACTAAAGGTAGCCGTCCTCATACGCAAATTGCTTTCCAAGAAAATGATGTATTATTATTTGGCCCCGAAACCCGTGGGTTACCAATGGATATTATTGATGCGACGCCGCTTGCGCAGCGCTTACGTATCCCAATGACCGCCAATAGCCGTAGCTTAAACTTATCCAATTCAGTCGCCATTATTAGCTATGAAGCATGGCGTCAGCTGGGTTTTGCAGGCGCTGAGTAATGAAAAAGACGCTATCACCTGAAACCCAACAAGATGCTTTAGCCATTGCTAAAGCAACCCAAAAACCTGGGCAAGTTAAAGAACAAACCAAGCTGATTGCTGCGGGCGTTGAAAAGGGGATTGCTGAATACAAAAAACGTGAGAAGGCTAAGGCTCGTGAACGAGATAAAGCCCGTAAACAGCAGCAAAAATCTAAAAGCGCGACAAGCTCAAATGATGACGATTCCGATATGTCTTACATTGAACCAGAGAGTCGATTCAACCCTTTAACATGGTCGTTGCTGGGATTACTGCTATTGAGTTGGGCATTGTTTGCCGCTTATTTGTTTTATCGCTAAGTCACTGTGGGTGTTAAGAAGCACTCATTTTATTCTGTCGGCAGAGTATTCTTTGCCGATGGTTTAAGCAGACTAATAGCTCTAATGACTTGATACTGCTCACTGTCGTCATCCAAATAGTGCGCGCTTTGCTGCCATTGCCAACCAGCTGTTGACGGTTTGGTATCACTCATCATGGGGTCGAACTGCAATTGTACTAAGGCCGGACGTTGATTGATTTCCCCCTTGCCTAAAAATGAGTAGCTGCCCGCTTGCTCATAAAGCGTTAACTGTTGCGAAATATCATCGGTAATCCCATTGGCATACACCAATAAAATATGATCTTGTTGTTGCCTAAACCACCAAGTTTCACTGTTCGAAAAGCGACTACCACGGCTAACACTAATGTATAAATTACGTTCATCTGCCGAGCACATCACCGAAGTGCTTACCTGCTTCGGCGCAACATTCGGATTGGCAGCACTGCCCTGCCACTCACCCACTAGTTGGCTACAAAACGTATCTAAAGTTACTTTCGCAGCATAAGATGACGTTGAATGTGTCAGTAACAACATCGCCGTTAGCAGTAATATAAATCGGCATGTATGTATCATTAACCATCCTCTTATCACAATCGCGTTCAACACTTAACGGATCCCAAGCTCAACATAGCCAATGTTGCCTGCATCTATCTTGGCTTAGCGAGCTCATTGAATCACTCAGTGACACCATGATATCTAGCCATAAAAATGGCCCACTTATGTGAGCCATCATACGATACTACAGTGCAATTAACAGACTAAGTCATTAACTGAATAAGCCATTAATTGCATAAGTCATTAACCCACTAATAACTACTGACCAAAACCCGTCGCAGTGATATCAACTTTAGTCACTTCACCGTATTGCGCCGCAATATCAGCAATGTTTTCAGCGTTGCCAATCAACACAAACTGTAAGTTTTGTTGTGGGAAATATTGCTTAATCAAACGTTGAGTGTCTGCAAGGGTAAGTCCATCTACTTTAGCTTGAAATTGATTAATAAAATCATCATTAAAGCCATACAGATACATGTCAGACAATAAACCGGCTAACTGTCCACTCGTCTCATACTTAGGTGGGAACTGGCCTTTAACATAGGCTTTGGCAGAATCTAAAGTTGCTTGATCAATGCCCTTCTCCCATAAACGAGCATAGGTTTTTAAGGCTAAATCAATGGCTTCTTTAGTGGTCGATGACTTAGTAAAAGTACTGATTTGGAATACCCCAGATTGAGCATAAGGGCTAAAACCAGAACGGGCACCGTAAGTTAATCCGGCATTGACGCGTAATTCATCATTTAACCATGAAGTAAAACGACCACCTAAAATGGTGTTCACTACAGTTAACCCAACATAATCAGGATTGTCATAACGGATCCCCACGCCACCAATTAAAAAGGTGGTTTCAATTGCGTCAGGCTTATCGACCAACAGTACGTGAGGTTGGGTTAATGTTGGTAAATGTTGGCTTAAATCTGGCTGAACCACGGTTTCAGTGGTCTGCCAATCACCAAAGGCTTTATTCAGTTTAGCGGTCATGTCGGCAACATCAAAATCGCCCACCACGTTAATGGTCATGTTGTTTGGTTGATAATAGCCTTTATGAAAAGCACGTAACTCCTCAACAGAAAGTTTACCAATGGTGTCACTATTGCCTGATACCGGATTGGCATAAGGATGATCACCAAAGACTAACTTATTGAAGTAGCGACCAATCACTGCTCGAGGACTTTCTTTTTGCTGTGATAAACCCACAATTTCGCGCTGTTTTAGTTTATCAAATTCAGCGCTATCAAAGTCTGGTTGACGCAATACGTGGCTAAAAATATCGAGCACGGTATCAACATCTTTGCTCATCATATTGGCACGAATATAACTGCCTTCTAAATCAGCGTTGGTGTCTATGCTGGCACCCATAAAATCTAACTGCTGCTCGATGTCGGCCTTTGATTGACCCGCTGCACCCAACATTAAACTTTGTGAGGTAATGTAAGCCATACCAGAAGTCATATCATTGACTGCTCCCGCTCTCACTACGGCATCAATGGTCACTAATGGCACTTCTTTTTGCACCATCAGCTTAACCTTTAAGCCATTGTCTAAGGTAACAGATTGGTAGCTTGGCATAACAAAGCTAGCGGTAACAGGGTTGGCGGAGTCGGCAGTGGTTTTCTGGGTCGTCGCACAACCACTTATCCCTAAGCTACACGCTAATGCAATTGCTGATAACGATATCTTAATACGTGTGTGAGTTACGGTTTTCATTTGTCTGACTCCTCAGTAGCAGCGAGCACACCGACTGTTCGATTCGCTTTAATTAAATAGGTTTGCGCCACACGCTGAATATCAGCAGGAGTGACCTTGTTATAGGCTTCTGGGGCGTTAAACAGTTTTGCATAGTCGCCAAAATACAGCTCGTATGTGCCTAAAGTATTGGCTTTACCATTAATGGTTTCCATCGTGCGGTAAAAGTCCATTAACTTAATATTTTTAACTTTTTCAAGTTCTTGCTGAGTCACACCTTGCTCGGAAATTAGATCAATCTGCTCGATGAGAGCTTTTTCTAAAGTCTCGGCACTGACTCCCGCATTCGCTACACCCAAGATATAAAACAAGTTAGGGTCAAACGACATCGGCATGTAAGTGTCGGCAGCGACAGCTAATTGCTTGTCGACTAGCGCTTTATAAAAGCGTGAGCTATTACCTTCGCTTAACATCGACGTTAATAAATCCAATGCATAGTAGTCTGCATGGCTAGTTGCAGGTACATGATAAGCCAACATAATGTTTGGCGTGCTTACCGATTCTTTTTTAACAAATACCCGACGTTCGCCATTTTGTTGCGGTTCAACCGTGCGTACGGCTTTCGGTGGGGCTTGGGCCGGAATTGGCGCAAAATACTGATTAGCCAGGGCTTTCACTTCGGCTAGCTTCACATCACCGGTAATCACCACTAGCGAATTGTTAGGGGCATAGTAGGTTTTATGGTATTGCTGTAAGTCTGCTAATGTCCAAGCTGCAATGTCTGACTCATAACCAATAACCGACCAGCTATAAGGATGCGCCGCAAAGGCGACACTTTTAAGCGCTTCTTGAATCGTACGCCAGTTAGAGTTTTCAAGCCCTGTGGTACGCTCTGACTGCACCACACCGCGCTCACTCTCAACCATTTCAGGGTTGATGTCTAAATTGGCGATGCGGTCTGCTTCTAAATCAAAAATAGTTTCTAGACCATTGGCTGGAAACCAGTCGGTATATACCGTTAAATCTTCACTGGTATAAGCGTTGTTGGCGCCACCAGCAGCTTCCATCGTGCGGTCAAACATTTTAGGGCCAAACTTTTTAGAACCGTTAAACATCATGTGTTCAAAAAAGTGCGAAATACCGGTAATACCAGGTACTTCATTGCGCGAACCCACTTTCCAAAAAATGTACATATTGGCATTAGGGATAGAACTATCCTCCAACACCATAATCTTCATGCCATTATCTAAGGTAAAACTATTAATATCTTCAGCTTGTGTCGCTGACACATTAGGTGCACTCAGTACACCTAACGTCATCAGCAACGCCATTATCTTGCGGGTCATATCTCGCTCCTTTTGAGCTATCGTCCAATGGTTTATTAAAATTGGTTTTTTAAAAATGGATTATTAAAATTGGTTTTTAAATAGGGCTATTGTGCCGCGCTTAATGCGGTTAAAGCAATTTGGGTCATGGTTTGTACGCCAACCTTAAGGGCACTTTCATCAACATAAAATGCTGGAGAGTGATTACTGGCGACGTTATTGATATCTTGGTCAGCAGGAGTCACTCCTAAGAAAAAGAACATCCCAGGTGTTTCTAATGCGTAATAAGAAAAGTCTTCCGCACCGGTAATCAGTCCTGGCTCAATCAACATATTGTCACCCACTACAGAGGCGATAACCGGGCGCATTTTGCTGACTAACTCTGGGTTGTTAACCGTAACCGGATAACCAGGTTGGATCACGGTTACTGCAGTGGCGCCAACTGTTTTAGCGGCATTAGCTGCCACTTCGGCCAATTTAACTTTAATGTCGGCGCGCATATCTTGATCGAAAGTACGAATAGTACCGATAAGCTCTACTTCATCAGGAATAATATTCGATCGAATACCACCATTAATGGCCCCAAAACTCACTACGGCGGGTGCTTTGGTAATATCCACCTGACGACTAATAATGGTTTGTACACTATTAATAATTTGTGCCGAGGCCACGATAGGATCAACACCACTCCAAGGACGTGAGCCATGGGTTTGCTTGCCCATCACTTTAATCGTAAATGAGTCTTCACTCGCCATTGCAGGGCCGGAACGTAGACCAATCATACCTGTAGGCATGCTTGAAGTAACATGCATACCAAACACTTGCTCAGGCTTGCGCTTAGCAAATAAGCCTTGTTTGAGCATTAACTCCGCACCGCCTTGCTCACCTTCTGGCGCGCCTTCTTCGGCTGGCTGAAAGATAAACATTACATCACCGGCTAGGCTGTCTTTTACTTTTACGAGGTTTTCAGCCACGCCCATCAGCATGGCAACATGGGTATCATGACCGCACGCGTGCATCACACCTACTGTTTGATTTCGATAAGTGTCAGTTACTTTAGAGGCAAAAGGTAAATCAACCACTTCGGTAACGGGCAGCGCATCCATATCAGCGCGTAAACCAATTAATGGCCCAGGCTTGCCGCCTTTTAGTATGGCGACCACACCGGTATGAGCAATACCCGTCTGCACTTCAAGTCCGAGAGATTTAAGATGTTTCTCAATCACTTTACTGGTGCGAAATTCGCGATTAGATAATTCAGGGTGTTGATGTAAATCGCGGCGCCATGCAATGACTTTGCTTTCAACTTGAGCGGTTAGTTCTGCAGCATTGGGCACGCTAGCCACGGTAGTCGTGCTGTAAACACTGGTGGCAAATACACTTGAAAGCAGTAAAGCAACAGACGTCAGGCGCATGTTTATTCCATTTATTATAGTAATTAGTGCAACAAAACTACCTTGAAATGACGCTTTTGTTAAATCTTTTACCGCTTTGCTAACAAGTCAATTGTATCTATTTATTAATACCCAACACTCACGACTAAACTGGCGACTTTGGAAGGTGAAAAAACACCACATCGCTGTCGATAATTTCAAGCTGCCAACCTTGCTGTAATGCTAACCATTGAAAGGTTTCTATAGAGTAGAAATTGATATGAGTTGGGTCAATTTTATAGTACCAATTGTTAAACTTATCTAAGCTGGGTACTTGTTTGGTCATTACTGCCAATATGCCGCCAGGCAACAATAATGTACTTAACTGCGTCATCAACGCCTGCGCATTGGCAATGTGCTCTATCACTTCAGTTAAGCAAACAAAATCATATTGCTGAGAGAGTACTTGAGTATCTGGGTGGTAAAATAAATCATAATTAACCACCTTAATACCTTGCGCTGCAGCCATTTGGCTTAACACTGCGCCTTCACCGCAGCCAAAATCTAACCCTGTTGCGTCGGGTTTAATACGGGCGATTAATGGCGTTAAAGTACGAGATAAAAATTGTTGATAACCCACATCGGCAACGTCATTATTGTGGCAATCATAATGGGCTTTTTCAGCTATTTGATCCAAATGAAATGCTGCAGGAACCGATACCAAAAAACATTGCGGACAACGGACATAGGGACGACTTTTATCTTGAGAAAAAGCAACTGTTTCATGGTGACACAAAGGACAAGACGACAAAGCGAACTCCAAAATAAACCGAATGGGTCAATCAACAGCAAGACTAATCAGATTGAACTGGCTCTATACTGGTGTCTTTAGGGATTTTACGGGTTTGAGTAGCGGCCTCTTGCGCCTGTTGTAAATACTTTTGCTGACGGGTTAAACGCTCATCCGATTGAGCACGGGCTTTTTCGAGCTGCTGCGCTTCCCAATCGTTTGGCTGCGACTTAGCTAATACTTCTTGCTCACGTTCCGAGGTAGCCTTGGCTGCCTCACGCGCTTTTTGCAATTGCGTTTGCTCAAGTTCAGCCGACTCTTGGCGCGCTTGCTCGCCTTTTTCAGCCAAGGTCATTGTTTTATGTGGCTTATCAGCAGCTACTGTAAAAAACGCCAATGAACTGGCAGTAACGAGCAAAATAAATGAGCCTATTAGCCGATGTTTCATCTTGTCTATCCTTTGATTTTATCGCCGCTATAACGCTCACGAACCACAGCAGGCATGGCCGTTAACTTATGTTGCACCATTGCGTTAAACACTGCAAATATTGGCGCGATTTCAGCAGCGGGATTTAACGCAATCAACGTGTGGGCAACCGCTTCCAGAGTCGACAAGCTGTCGCTACGTTTCGCTTTACGAATGATATATTGCGACTCATCTTCACATTCTAGATGCAATGACGGGTAATTAAGTAACCACGGATTGAGCTGCAACATTCGGTATGCTTTACGCCAAGTACCGTCGACTAAAATAATTATCGCAGCCTCACTCGCTCCAGCCTCGGCTACAGTTTGACTGTGCTCATTTGGATAAACCACATAAATCGGCTTCGTTTGCGCAGCTAAATAATGTTGCAGCTCAATAAAGTCCGCGGCAGATTCACCCACGTAAATTTTCATCTGCGGCATCACCAGTTTCAATAACCTCACGGTGTTCTTAGCATGATCCACTTCAGATGGATGCTGCATCACCACCACCTCGGTATTTGACGCCACCGGTTTGAGCGCATGACACACGCAAGCCGACTGTGGGTATTGACAATGGATACAATAACTTCTGCTCATTTTTTGTCTTATTTTGTTGCAAATCTGTTGTTGCAAATATGTAAAGTTGAGTTCAATATACTTCGCTCTACACCATAATACCTCAAGGAAGAACCATTACTATGACTAGAACAAAGATGTCTGTGGCATTAATGCTCGCATTGGCCACAATCCCTGCATATGCAGCCCAAGATAATACCTATCACCACGAAGCAGAAATCGGTTTTTTAGACTCATCAGGTGAAGCGGATGGCCTAGTTAACGCCAATTATCGCTATTACTTTAAAGCGGTTGAACAAGCAGATAAGCCATACGCATTGGCGGGATTCTTTAATCAAGGCTCAACTGTTTCTGCGCGTTATGCCACAACTGACTTCCAAGATTTATATCACATCTCTGGAGAATACGTTTTTGACTCAAAATGGTTTTTGGGGGCTGGAGTCAACCAGTTAAATGCAGATGATGCTGTATTTGACATCACAACATACGAGATTAGTGCTGGATATTTTTTTAGCGAACACTCAAAGTTATCCTTGAACTACACGACCAACTCAGAATCAGAATCTAACAATGGCGCATATCTAGAATATGAATTTGAATCATATTTTAGCCAAAACATTGATGCTATCACGTTAACTTACGAACATTTTATTCCATTACAATCAACCGCTGGAGTGTTTATAACTGGGGCTGTAGGTTATCAAAACCCACAATATATCAACAACGAAATGCTCACTCAAGTTGATGGCTCAACTCCGACTATAGTGCAAGATTCTAAAATAAACTTTGAAAATGACATTTATACTGTTGCAGTGTTTGCAGATTGGTATATCAATAACGCATGGTCAGTGGGTGCGACTTACTACCGGACAGATGTAAATACTGATTTCAGCAGCAGTAATATTGATGACTCAAATAAAAGTAGCCACAGCAACAACATCACTGAAACGGGTTTAAATACACGTTACTTCTGGCATTTTTCAGATGTATTCTCGGCTAAGTTTTCACTAGAACATTATTTCGATAATGGTGAGTATAATAGTGATTCAGAAACTAATGTTGGCATAGCAATTAACGCCCGTTTCTAAGTTTCATCATATTGAGACAAAAAAAATACCCGCGGAATGTGGTTAGCATTCTGCGGGTTAAAGGTGATATTACTAAAGCTAATTAGTCATGTTGTAACTGTTCTTGATGCAAATGGCTTAAACGGTTCATTGCCATAATGATCAGCAATACTGCACTAAAGCCCCCCATCACAACCGCTATCGCATAAGGTGCAGGTGTATCTGTTAGCTGGATCAACGCCGTCAGTATTGATGCCCCACTCATTTGAATGCAACCTAACATCGCCGTCGCGGTACCTGCGCGCTCACCGAAAGCCGACAACGCCATACTGGTTGCTGGGCCAAGCAAAATAGCAAAGCCAATACATAAAATCATCATCGGAGCCATAAAGGCAATTGCGGCGGCTAATCCTTCTTGAGGGCCAGCAAAGTACATCGCGGCTTCGATAACAGCAGCAATCAACATCAACGATAATGCCACTACTACTCCCGGACGGTTACCAATACGCTTAACCAACACTGGGGCAGCAAAACATGCGGCAATATTTACCGCAGCATTAAGGCCAAATAAACCGCTGAAAGTTAATTCTGAAATGCCTAAATGACCAATTAACCATACTGGTGAATAAGACACGTAACATAAAATTGATGCCATCGCGATCATGCAACAACTGGCATAAAACATAAAATGAGGGTCGCCAATAACCGGCTTATAGCGGCTCCAACGGTATAAAGGCCCTGTACTGTCGGTATTTAACGGACGTGTTTCCGGAAAACGGAACCCCACCAAAAACAACACAAAAATGGCATACAAAGCCATAAAAATGAAGGTAGAACGCCAGCCAAACTGTAATGCTAATAAGCCACCAAATGTAGGTGCCAGTGCCGGGACCACACAAATTGCACCATTTAGATAACTGTACATCGACACACTTTCTTTGCGCGAATAGCAGTCACGTACCGCACTAAATACCACAATAGAGGTGGAACAAGCCGCTAAGCCTTGAAACACACGGGCAACCTGCAACCATTCAAACTCAACCGCATAAGCCCCTAATAAACTGCTAATGCCATAAAGTACAATCCCAAATAATGCGACAGGTTTACGGCCAAAACGGTCAGCTAACGGACCAATTAAAATTTGCCCTACGCCCATCGCAAATAAAAATAACACTAAGGTGGACTGTACTTCACTGTTTGATACACCGTACTCCAATGCCATTGCAGGCATAGACGGTAGATAAATATCAATAGCCAACGGGCTCAAAAGCACCATAAACATTAACAGTGGCAATAAGTTACGACGCATAAACTTCTTTCTCTCAAATTTTTAATGCACAAAGGTCACCCTTAATAGGGCGCTATAATAAGTCAAATGGAGGTATGAATGAAAATGATATAAAATCCGAAGTGAATTTCCATTTGAGAATATCACATGAATTTAGACAACCTTGCTCGAATCGATCTTAATCTATTAGTCATTCTACAAGTATTACTTGAGGAGCAAAGCGTCACTCGGGCTGCCCATCGCTTGCATGTGAGTCAATCTGCTGTCAGTAAAAGCTTAAATCGGTTGCGAGAAACACTAGACGATCCACTGTTTCAACGCACAGCACACGGCTTAAAGCCAACCGCACATGCTGATGCATTAAGACAACAACTGCCGTTAGTATTACAAAACTTGTATCAACTTACGCAACCGCCAACCTTTCATCCGGCGACCAGTAACCGCCAATTTTCATTCTCGATGGTCGAAAGTGCTTATGAAACCTTAATTCCCTATTTTATCGGACCATTATTACAACAGGCACCGTTAATAAAATTAGATTCCTATGTTTGGACCGAAAAATCCATGCAAGACCTACAGCAAGGACAAATAGATTTTGGCATTGCAGGTCGAGATATTCTGCCTCAAACCGACGTCAATATTGACAACGTACCTGAAGGCATTGAATCACAAGTCTTATTTAACGATCATCAAGTTTGCTTAGTGCGTAAAAATCATCCTATTTTACAGGCTGTAAAAGATGGTCGCTGGGATCAAGCTCACTACCTTAACATGTCTCATGTACAGGTAAGATGTGAAGGTAACGATTGGTGGGCACTAGATTACCACTTAGCCAACTTGGGCTTACATCGTAACCTATCGACCACAGTGCCAGATTTTTATGGTGCTGCCAGCGTTTGTGCCAATACCGATTTAATTTTTACCTTGCCCTCTAGCTTTGCTAACCATGCACAAAAACTATATTCGCTGGTGCCCATTCCCTTACCCTTTGAGTTTATGCCTATGGCTTATGTGTTTTTATGGCATGAACGAAATAATCAAGAGCCGGGACATCAATGGTTTCGCAATATTATTTTCAGCAGCGTCGATAAAGCCATCGCGAACCAACATATTAGTAAACACAACGGCTGACATTGAGCCTAAATTGAACTTTTAGCTCGCGCAACACTCAAATAAAACGACTAGATGACAAATAATCCATCAAGCCAACCTGATGGATTATGTAATAGGGTAAACCCTCGGAGACCAGAGGATGTTCAGTTCAATTTACACTCACAAAATAATGCAACATCTGCAAAAAATGCGACCATTGGCAGCATTAACAACGGTTGCCACAGTCTTGATCGGCGGCTTGCTATTATTACCGTTAATATTACTGTTTGTGTTTGTAGGTTTCATCGGTATGACACTGTTAAGCCGCCAATACATGCGCCAGCATCGTACTGCATCATCACCCCTTTCAACAGCTAATCCCAAAGATGATATTTATCATGATCATCCAAATATTGAACGAGAAAACTCGAATCAGAAATCTCGTTTGAGTCATGCCAAATCTGCAGGACTATCGTAACTAAAGTTAAAAAATAACAGGTTAGTATTGACTCACCTATTGACCATCATGCAGTCGTTATAACATGACAGCGAAAGTAACCATCACTAAAAGCATTTTATAAACAGTATGCCTAAATCTAGTCTCGATTAACCCTTTGGCATTGTCTGTGTGGGCAATAACTTTCGCTCTCAAACTTAAAACATTAACTAGGTTTAACGTGACATATTATGTCAAAACGTTGCAAGCTGTACATTAAGTCATCGTTACTAATTTATAGGTAACGTCTTTAGACACCCATATTCAGACCAAGCGCATTCAGGAGCTACCATGAAATTTAATCAATCATTCCACACTGCCAATTTAAAAAGTCGATTCTCGGCTATGAACCCCATTTTGGCATTACTGATGTTTTTTAGCATCGCATTAACCACAATTGTGCTATTACCCTTTTTATTGTTACTGGGCTTATTAAGCTTTATTACTTTACAACTATTAGGTAAAAAAATATTGCAGAGAAACCAGTCACAAGCTCAACAAGGTGATATTTACCAAGACCGCGCTGATGTTCAGCGCGAACAAGCAGCGCCTTACGCAGATATGTTTAGCCGACCTAAATCGACTCAAACTCAACACACTGGTCGCACATTTGAGCATCAGGCAGATTAACTAACCGTTAAATGCGTTTAGTGACAACCTTACCGATTCTAGCCATTTGTCCAAATTGGTATTGGCTATGTTTATCTTAAGATTACCGTCATTAGTCGTCATTCCTGCAAGCTATTAACGATATCTAAGCTGGTAAAACCTTAAATATTCGCCAAAAATATCGACTTGCTATGTTTATTATTTATGTAACACATAAAGAGCGGCTAAACACTAGTCACCTCTTAGGCATTGAATCGCGCAGATCAAACCCCAATGTTATTAGAAGGCGGGCAAATAGAGTAGCAAACG
This sequence comes from Shewanella sp. S1-58-MNA-CIBAN-0166, assembly GCF_040310085.1. NCBI lineage: Bacteria > Pseudomonadati > Pseudomonadota > Gammaproteobacteria > Alteromonadales > Shewanellaceae > Shewanella > Shewanella sp. S1-58-MNA-CIBAN-0166. Next base: position 195,568 of record NZ_JBEOPN010000001.1, read on the forward strand.
ATGCTGCCACATTTGCCAGTAATATAAGCCAAAAATTCGATACTGAGGAGAAGATAAAATGAACAAGACACTCATTTTAGGCGCAAGCGGACAGATCGGTAACATGGCGACAAAGCAGCTATTAGCAGATGGCCAATCAGTCATAGCGTTAGTGCGAGATAAAAATAAATTGGCTGATATCGCCAGCGATAAGAAGCTAGACATAGTTGAAGCGGATTTAGAACAGGACTTTAGCCAAGCATTTAACGATTGCGATCAAGTCATTTTCAGCGCTGGCTCAGGTGGTAAAACAGGTGCAGACAAAACTATGCTCATTGATTTATGGGCGGCCTGTAAAGCCATTGATTACGCAAAAGCGGCTAATGTGTCACATTTCATTATGGTCAGCTCTATCGGCGCTGACGATCCCGACCAAGGCTCAGAACAAATGAAGCCTTACTTAGTTGCCAAACACATGGCCGACGAATACTTGATCAGCAGTGGGCTTAACTACACTATATTTAGACCGGGTTCATTAACCGATGATCGTGCCACAGGTAAAGTCCAAACCCAACGGCCGAGCAGCAAAGAAAAAATGACCATTCACAGAGAAGATGTTGCTCGCGCACTGATTTACGCTGTAGGAAAACCACAGCTAGGCGGCAAAGTCTTTGAATTATTTAATGGCAGTAAATCCCTCACTGATGTCCTAAATTAATCCATTCAGTAGGCATTCGCCTAACAACACTATAAACACTGAAATAAAACGGCCAGCACAACGCTGGCCGTTTTATTTTTAGTATTTTTTCATAGTCTTAGATAAAACAAATCAGCTATATTCCGTGGTTAGGTGCACCACTATTTAGCCCTGAACTTTAAGCCTGAAATGACATTTTTAACCATCGTACACTGCTAGATTACCGAACTGACTGGCGATTATCTAGGTGTGGAAGAGTGACCATTGTGCAAATGATAAAAGCTAATACGCTTGCTGATTTTTGGACAAAAGTGTATTTAAGATATGGCCTGCGGCCACTAACGTCGTGGCGCTTCACCCACACCAGATTAACATCGCAAGGTTCCACCTTGCTCGGGCAAAAAAGGGATCAGCAGCGAACACATTGCGACGGAAATTGATCCAGCTTCTGACTGCGTATGTAACCATCTTCGACCCATCTTGTAATAAAAAGTGAAAATGCTAACGCTTTCGATGTTACATCCTGTACCGCGAAAGCTAGCCTGACGTCCTGTCAGGCTCACGCATTCTTTTATAAAGAGTCTTCAACGGCCACAAGTTCAGAGTTGAATTTATCCATTTTCAAGCAAGGTATTTGACGTATTTATGGACAAAAGTGCGTTAGATTCCTAACTCTAGTTCGTGAGTTTCGGATTAAAATTTCTATGGGTAACGTCCAAAGCACGCGCCAAATACCGGAGCTTTGTTTTTGTGAGAGCATTTTTCGGCACGAAAACGAAGTGAAGAGTATTTGGTCGCAGTGACTTTGTTTTTAACTTTATAGTAGCTCTCGAGAAAAATTTATTACATTTTCACCAAACTGAGTAATTGCTTGCTTCTTGAGAGGGTTTAGCAGCAGCCGAACCTCAATGAGGTCATTTCCAACATCAGCAACCTCATCTTCATCTGCAGAGGTTTCGCAGATGGCAGTCATCTTGGCTTCCATTTCTGTCAGAGCCTCAAGAATAATTTTGGCTTCAGAAGCGGTTAAATCGAGTTGAATACTACTCATGCAAATTTGCCTTCTTTTTTGAACACCCGAGTGGCAATCAATGCCATTTCTTCAAGTAATCCTTTGTATTTATCAACAGGCATATTACACGCCGGTGAAATACAATAGTGATGGGGTTTATCCTGAACCATCTTTAAACCAACCGGAGGCCTAGTGTTAGGAGCGAATCGCCACGCCCAACCTGTCATTGGCGATTCGTTGATCCCAACCTTATCAAAGACGCTAATGCCTTTACCGTTTGCGATAATAACCTTAATACCGTTAATTTCGATTATATCTACGTCTCTAGCGCGTACATTGGCAAGCTTTGGACTTGTGGAATTACCTAGTCGGAAGAGCTCTTCAGGGAGGATGTAAAATTCCATTGGAAACATGATGATGTCCTTTTCATGATTAAGAGTTAACGTTTTAGTATTTATGAGTTGCGCTGTTTGCGACGCATAAATCGCTTGTTGGACTTGGTCGAAGCCACATCCAAGTTAACGGGTAACTTTTTTCTTAACGTAAGATGCTATAGGAATTCGCTTTTTAACGGTAGTGGTATTTTGTACAATCTTTTGGCTAATTTCCTGTTCTGATTACACCTTTTAAGGTGGGTTTTGTTAGCTTTCATCTTTTTCGATTATTGCCTTTCCCTGATGTACCTTGCTAACTCACTTTACTGCATAAATGATTTACATAACTAGCTTTGAAGTGGTCAGAACCAACTACGTTAGTGGCCGTAGCCAATAAAGAATAAACAGCCACTTCAAAGATTACCAGCTAAGCGAATACATGACTGGCAGTAATAGCGATAAACTCACCCAAACGATAATCGTTAGTGGGACGCCCACTCGGACAAAATCGGTAAATTTATAGCCGCCAGCATGCATTACCAGTAGGTTAGTCTTATAAGCCATAGGTGTGGCATAACTCATATTGGCACCAAACAGCACAGCAATAACAAAGGGTTCGGGATCAACCTGCAGTTGCTGCGCAATGCTGATAGCAATAGGAGTGCCTATGACTGCAGCAGCATTATTAGACACAATATTGGTCATAATGGCCATTAGCAACATCAGTCCAGATACAATAACCGCCGGAGAAGCCCCTGCGGTTAACGCGACAAAGACTTGTGCTAAATACTCTGCACCACCGGTTTTTAATAATGCCGCCCCCATCGCCAAACTCGCCGCCACAATCAAAATGACCTGAGTGCTTAGCGCCATAGAAGCATGGCGCCAGGTTAGGCAGCGTGTGACCAGCATAAGCAGCACACCCCCTACAGCACTTATCGCAATGGGAACATCCCCAAATGCAGACACAAGAATAATTGCCGCCATAATCAGTAAAGCCGTTACCGCTTTATCCGTGTACGGAAGATCTGCGGTGGCATCGAGCACTAATAGCTCACCAGCACGTTTAATTTCGCCAATGGTATCTTGATCTCCCTGCACTAAAAGAACATCACCAATGCGCAAACGGGCCTGTGCTATTTTTTCACGCAGCGTCTCTACTGAGTTTCCCTCTCGATGTATTGCCAGCACCATTAATTGATAACGATCATAAAAGTTAAGCTGCCTCAAGGTCATACCGAGCAAAGGTGAACCTTGCATGACAACTATTTCGGCAATCTGCTGTCCCTCACCGGATAATGGATGCTCTTCATCAACAGGCGTATCTCCAACATAGAGCATGGCATCCAGAGCACTTTCCAGTTCCTTCAAATTTTCCGGAGTGTCATTCACCATTAACCTATCTCCAGCCTGAATTTGCGCATCGGGCAACGGTACAACATAGGTTCCAGTGCCCCGCATAATGCGTGATACTTCCAGCAAACCTGAGCTCTTTTCAATCAGTTCGGTCAATGTCTTACCGACTGCAAAACCGTCTTCCAATATAACCAGTTGGGCAGTAAATATTCTTGGGGAGGTATCGCTGAGTATGGCCTTACGAGCAGGCAGTAAGCGTGGCGCAATCAACCATAAATAAACAATAGCAATAGCGGCAACGATTGCTGCCGGTACAAAAAAATCAAACATCTGCAGTCTTCTTAAGCCCATATCTGCAGCAACTGAAACAACTAACAAATTCGTCGAGGTGCCAATACTGGTGCTCATACCGCCCACCAGAGTGGCAAATCCCATTGGCATTAACATCCCCGAAGCTGGCTCTCCGGTTCGCAGCGATACACTGATTAGAATAGGCAGCAGCAATACGACTATCGGTACATTATTAACAAATGCACTCAGAAAAGCGCCAACCAGCAAGGTCAGCAACATACTCAATGCGGGGCTTACAAGCCATAAGCGCGCCAGAATTCGGCCAAGAGGTACTAGCGCTCCGGTGCGCACTAAACCATTTCCGGCAATCATTAGCGCACACACTGCCACCAGCGCTTCATGGCCAAAACCACTGAAAAACTGCAACGCCTCAAGATGTTGCCCCTGCGAATTGACGTAAGGAAAAACAGTAAAACCGATGCTCAGCATTGCCAGAATAAACAGACTCGACGTCTCAATGGCAATAGATTCTCTGGTAAATAGAAACAGGGCAAGCAACACAAGCAATAACACAGCCAGTGCATGCGCATCAGGAAGCGGTGGCAAAGTCGTTATATTCATTGCAGGCACCTGTCAGTTAACCTTTTCTATTGGTATGAGCATGGTAAGGCTAGGCTTGCTGTGAAGTTTTTCCACTAAGCGCTTCAAAGCAGGTTGAGATATGTTGAATATATATCAGTTAAATATTAGGCATTGTTTCTAACTAAAGCGAATTGAAGGTACGCGCGACAAACTTATCTGCGGTAAGTCCTTACTGGCTAATAACCCCCCAACGTAAAAACAACCCCAAAGTAAAAAAACCATAATAAAGCAAACGTAATTTACACGAGTAAGCACTTTGCCTGTTGCAAGGTCGCTAACTCATCTTCCGTTGGATTAAGCGCGATAACACTGTCAATTTGCATCAGTAACGACTGCCAAAGCGGTTCGATAACTTGGCGCTGAATCTCGTTGGCGTGCAAATTAGCTTGTTGTAATAAATACGCTGCTTGTACCACATCGATACGGCCTAAAATGCCGTCGGCTAAGGCGACACTCAGTTCAATCATCGCGGTGACATTACGGCCGTATTTAATCACTTCATGTAAATAGTGTTCAGCAATATTAAGTTGCTGTTGGCTAGCACCATCGTCGTGCAAAATATCACTGCCACAACGTAACATCGCATCTAATTGACCTTGCTCGGCGGCTTCTTGCATCCATTGCTGGCTCGTAGCGATATCAACCTGGCAGCCCTCACCTTGTTCAAGCATCAGCGCCAAATGATATTGTGCATGCGGGTAACCGGTTTGCGCGGCTTTATTTACCCATAAGTAAGCTTGTTCAAATTGTTGGTTTTGATAAAACAGCACCCCAAGGTTTGACATTGCTTCAGCATCTTCCGCATTAGCGGCTAATGTCAGCAATGTTTCGGCTTGATTAATATCCACTTCAAATTGATCACTGCCCACCAGATAAAAGAAACCTAATAAGGCCTGCGCATTAACAATACCTTGTGCTGCAGCTTGCGCAATAAACGCCTCGCCCGTCGCAGGATTTGCCGCACCACTATAGCCATGCAGTAAGCTCACGCCATGCTCAAACAATGCCGCTTGATGATGAACTGATGCAATATGAAACCAATGTGCTGCTTGGGCAAATACATCCGCTGACGTTTGCTCAACCGTGGTTGATATAAGGCTTGGAGTGTTTGATTCTGCTGAATTTGAACTTGAACTTGAACTTGAACTTGAATTTGCTAAGAGTGAACCGTCTGTGGTTTGCGCCAACGCACGCTCTTGCTCTTGTAGCATTAATCCTTTGGCTTTAAGTGACATCCCCACTAAATACTGTGCTTCGGGGTCATTCTTCATCACTGCGCGATAACATAAGTCGCGGCCAGCATATGAATCAAATGCTTCAAATTGATAGCGCGGAGCAGCACCTTGATGCAGTGAAGGATATAGCTTTGCAATTATTTGCAGAATTTGATGGATCGACTTTTCTGCGATGCTAACAAGCTGAGTTTGAGTTAAATGATATTTTTCAGGATGCGCACCACGATTACCATCACTGCGCAATCGGTGTAACGCCCGCACTGCAGCAACATCAATAACGCGTCGAAGGTTTAGCTGCTCGATACGATCATACAAGTTTGCCGAGGTAAACGTTACATCATGCTGCACCGCTAATTGAGCGGCGAGTTTATGGGTAAAGCTGCGAATGTAAACTAACGCTTGGGTAGGAATATCGCGTACATAGCTTTTAGCTAAACGGTAATCATCGCCCAACTCAACAGAGAAACCATTAATAAACTCAATATCATTTAACAATGGTTTCTCCTTTTAGCATGTTGATTGAATATTTATCCCTCTGCTTTATCGGCATCCGGTGTTTTACGATTAACCATATACAATCTAAATAACGCAATATTAACAAACAAACCTAAGAACGAAAACGTTGCTTCAACCACCAGCTGCAATGGAAAACCAACTTGCATCGCGACTTGTGAAAACATGCCAGCTAATAGAGACAATGGCACGTACAGCATTAATACCGCAATGGTTTTAATCGTTATAGGGCCGCTAAATTTAAAGCTACTCTTAATCGCTTCTAAAGGTGTTAAACGTTCAACCACCACCATAAAGTTCACATAGGCGAGGCGAGAAAACAAGTACAAGCTCACGATTAAGCCAATCAACCATAGTGGGCCAAACGCAGCAAAGATCATCACCGGCGCTAAAATGGCTAAACCAGAAAATACTCCAGCCAGTAATAATGGCGGTACAAAAGGCAAACTAGCCTTTAATATTTGTGCCGGGGCAAGATCATGGCCTTGAGAGCGTAGCTCTAAATACAAAGTTAATGCGGCAATTAAAAACGAAAACACCAACAATAACACCATCATTGCTGCAGCGTGTACTGCACCGAATTGTGGGTTTTCAGCATCAGCCTGTAGCATTTCATTACCTAGCCAAAGTTGAATAGCGACTTGGATTAACAGTAATGGCAGCGTCAGTACGGCAAGCTGACGGATGTGGTTTCGAAAAAAGTTAAATGCTTCAGTCAAAATTGCAAACAATGACATGTGGGTTCCAGTAATCTATTAACAACGAATATTGCGCTTAGGATACCCAAAAAAAATGCATTTTGCACAAGTCTAATGTGTAAAAATCGCGATCATCTGTCGCATTTATGTAAATCAGGGTAAAATGATGCATAAGTTTAGACATTGAGCCACATCAAAGGACACTCATTATGAAATTAGCTTCTGCATTACCGGTACTGTTTACCGTCTTCGTATTCTCAGCGCCAGCAACTGCGGGCTGGTTAGACAACGTTGCTGAAATAACTAAAAAACCAGCAACTGAACAAGCCAAAACCATTGCACTGTCTGAAACAACTGAGCAATCAAGTGCTTTAGTGGGTAACGTTATGTCTCAACTTGGCTTATCTCAAACCCAAGCTGAAGGCGGGTTAGGCTCACTACTTAGCTTGGCTCAAACCAATTTAGGTGAAAATGATTTTAGCCAATTAAGCAACAGCATCCCAAATGCGGACGGTCTACTGGCTGCAGTTCCTGCTTTATCATCAGGCAATGGCATGTCAGGATTATTGTCACAAGCAGGTGATTTAGGCTCTGCGTTACAAGGTAGCGCAATGGTATATGATGCTTTTGAAAAGCTTGGTATCTCAAAAGAATATATTACCCCTATGGTTGATATCGCTAAAAACTATCTCCAACAGAGTGGTGGTGACGGTACGGTTGATTTATTAATGAAAGGCTTAGGTTCAGTCTTATAATCATTATTAAGACGGCTTAAAGCTACCCTAACACCCGCGTTAACATTATTTAATCCCAAGCCATTCGCTTGGGATTAGCATTTTTGCTAGCATAAAAATGAATAGTAACATTGGACAGAATAATTATGATCGCCAAACTAAAGCAATTTCTCCAATCGCATACTCAAGAAAGTAGCCCAGAAGAGAAACAGAAAAACCTCAACCTGGCCGCGGCAACCCTATTGCAAGAGGTTGTGTACGCCGACGAAAATTTGGCTGCTGCTGAAGCTGCTTTACTGCCCGAAGTGCTCATCAGCACTTTAGGCATTAACCCAGAAGAAGCGATAACCCTTATAGAAGAAGCAAATCAAAGCCGTAAAAATGCCACGTCTCTATTTGAGTTTACCGCCGAAATCAATGCTCAATTTAGTATTGATGACAAACAAAAATTACTGCTGTCAATGTGGCAATTAGCTTATGCCGATGGTGAATTGTCGCAATATGAAGACCAAATTATTCGCCGTACAGCTGATTTACTGCATTTAAAGCACAGTGAACTGATTCAAATGCGCAATATCGCCATGGAAACTCGCTAAATAATAGCCAATTAGCCTTGGCTATTATTGAGTAAATACTTACGCGTAAGATGAGCTTTTTGCCACCACATAAAAGGGGCGATAACCAACACCAATACAATGGCGTAAATCATATTACTGCCAAGCGCGATGCCCAAACCAACACAAAACAAACAACCTGCAATCACTAATGGTAGATACCGCTTGCTGAGTAACTTAGCTGCAGACAACATCGCCAATAAGTAAATAATCACAAACACGCCATTACTCCAAGCGATTAAGTCTTCTAATTCTTGAGTGCTATAAAAGGTCACGATGATCACCACCGCCATAGCCCCCAAAATGGCAAACAAGGCTCTAAAGGGTACACCGTGTGGGTTTAATTTATCAAAATAGCGCGGTAAAATGCCTTCTTTACTGAAGCTCCACAATAAACGCGCGGCGCTAGCAGCATACACATTCACGGTTGCTAACCCGCTGGCGATACCTAATACTCCGATGATATACGCGCCATATCCACCCAAAAAGGTGTTTGATAACAAATAATCAAATGCCGATATCATCGCTAAGCCGTCACCCTCGGTTGGTACCATTAGCAATAAAAAAGTACAGGCTAAATAAATAACACCCACTAATACGGTGCCCATCATCATTGCAGGCAGCAAATCTTTTTCGGGTTGGCGAAAGTCACTGGCAAGATGTGTCATGGCCTCAATGCCTAGAAAACTCCAAAAACCAATACCCATTGCTAGCATCACCCCACTAAACTGCGGATGACTGCCATGCGCAAAGGTTTGTAGCTGATCGACATTTAACCCGCTGGCGCCAAATAATATTGCGACTACCGATACAATCAACAAGGTTAATGCAAACTGTAATTTTGCCGACACCTGAATACCTTTAATATTCAGCAGCAATAACACAACCACAATCAATAACTCTGCGACTAATTGACCTAGCCCAGAAATCGATATTAATGCTTCTAAAAATTGAAAGGTCATTAAAATTGCAGCAGGTGCACCAATGGGGATCACTAATAAAAAAATCAGCCCAATTGTTCGGCCTGCTGTAGCACCAAATGCTTTTTCAATAAAGTAAGCTGGACCCGCTGCATGCGGGAATCGACTCGCTAACAAACCAAATACTAATGCGACTGGAATAATGGCTACCGTTAATAACAACCATGCTAATAGCGAACCTGAGCCTGCTACCTCTATGGTCATTTGCGGTAAAATAAATACCCCAGTGCCTAGCAATGTGGTGGCCATTAAGCCAGCGCCTTGCCAGCGTCCTATTGTTGCGGTCATTTGATTCATTATCTTATTCTTACTGTGATATATTGCGATATTATAAGGCCAAACAGTAAAACATTCTGCGGGTTAATGAGCTCAAGTTGCTTTGCTAAACCGACAATATGACGGATAAAAGGCAACTTTCCGTCATAATGACAGTATGTAGGTGTGACACACAATTATCGGGATATAAATCATTGGATAAATTTGATAAAGCGATTATAAACGAATTACGCCACAATGCTCGACAGAGTATTTCGTTTATTGCTGAGCAAGTGAATTTATCGCGCAGTGCTGTCACCGAGCGAATTAAGAAATTAGAACAAACGGGGGTTATCCGTGGCTATCAGGTTTTACTGAGTGAGTCGCAAAAACAAGGCGTGTCGGCATACTTTGAAATTCAGCATCGTTGCGCCCGTTGCGCCGAAGTCATCCATATTTTCACCACCATACCGGAAGTGATAACTTGCCAAGGCATTACCGGCGACATGGATTTATTGGTTTATGTGCATGCCAATTCTATGCAACGATTACATGAAATCCGCGAATTTATTGATGCTCAAGCTGACATCGTCAAAATTAAAACCCATGTGGTTATGAGCGAATGGATTAACAATCAAGCCTAAAAAAGCTCTGTATAGACAGAGCTTAATGGTTAAGTGTGTTAACTGTAACTAAGCTAATTGCTTACCTATTTCTAACCCTTTACCTCTTAACTCGATGAGCTTCTCGGCTAATCCGGCCATATCCATTTTGATGATACCGGCTTTGTGATTCGTTATATCTGCCAACCAAGCGGTAAAAGATTCGTCATCGCGTTGATCATCCCAATGGGCAAACACCTCGTGCGACAAATAGATAACGGCAGCCAGCTTAGAAACCGGCTTGGCATTAAGCGGTGCGCGTTGATGCTCGAGCCCTTGCACTAAAGAGGGAGTAAATTTCCATGCTTTAGCTAATAGAGCACCAACAGAGGGTGAGTCGAAACCTAATAAGCTCGTTTCAAGCTGTTGCTTATCAGCCCCTTCAGCGACAGCGGCTCTGATTTGTGCTGCGACCGAAGGCTCAACAACGGCAATCAGTAAATCACCAATATTGTGTAAAATTGCGCACGTAAAAGCTTCATCTGGTGCAACGCCACAACGTTTGGCTACTTCTTGTGAATACAGGGCGACCTCAAAAGTCTCACCCCAGAATTGGGCGAGATCAATCCCTTCAGCATTAGGAATTGCACCAATAACCGCAGAAGCAATCACTAACGTCCGCAACGTTTGCATGCCTAATCGAATCACAGCTTCGTCAATAGAACCCACTTCACGACTGCGACCAAAATGAGCTGAATTAGCTAACCTCAATACTCTAGCGCTAATAAGAGGATCTTGAGCCACTTTGGCTGCAATACTCTTTACGGTGGTATTTTCATTATTAACCGCATCTAACAATTCACTAACCGCTTTGGGTAAGCGAGGTAACTCATCAACTCTTTTTAATAATGCAGCAGATTCCATATTCCGAGAGTCCTTGTTATTATTTTTAATACAATAAATAAATCATATTAATAACATTAGCACAACATAAATAAAGCAAGAGAGGATGAGGCTGATATTTGATTGTAGCCTTAACAACTTATTTCGCAGATTTTGGATAAAAATCTGCGCTAAATCTTAGATATAACGCTAACTTGGCGTTACACTAATATTCGTTTATTTATTTGTAATATGAGCCAATATGCAACAACAGACCAGCGCCGATATGAATTTGTTATGGGGTCAATTGATCTTGGAAGAGCTTGCACGCTTAGGGGTTAAGCATGTGTGTATGGCACCAGGTTCTCGCTCAACTCCGCTAACATTGGCCGCTGCTAGTCAAACCCAGCTCACTCGTCATATTCATTTTGACGAGCGTGGTTTAGGGTTTATGGCCCTTGGATTGGCAAAAGCCAGCAATGCGCCAGTCGCCATCATTACCACCTCAGGCACCGCCGTGGCCAATCTTTATCCAGCCATTGTTGAGGCGTGGTTAACCCATGTGCCGCTGATTATTTTATCTGGTGACAGACCACCAGAGCTGATTGATTGTGGTGCGAATCAAGCGATAATTCAGCCCGCTATTTTTGCTCAATATGCTAAACAAGTTAACTTACCAACGCCTGATCTTGGTTATCCGGCTAATGCATTATTGAGTACTATCGATCATGCTGTAGCTAACCAACACCAGCCGGTTCACATAAACTGTATGTACCGTGAGCCGCTATACCCAACAGAATTGGTGACATTGGCTCACGTAAAAAAAACCGCGAGCTTTACAACTGCAACCTATCTTGCACCATTAAACCAGTGGTTTGAAAACACTAAACCACTGACGCGCTATGCTAGCCTAACGACTGCAGAGTTACCCACTACAGACACCTTAATGCGCTTTGTTCACGGTAAAGGCGTGATAGTGATTGGTACCTTAGCTCCTGAAGATAATCCACAGCAAATCGTCGCGTTAGCACAGAAGCTTGGCTGGCCAGTATTAGTTGATGCACAATCACAGTTGCGTCAGCATCCAGGCGTAATAGGCCACGTTGACCAGTTATTATTAAACCCGAAAGCCAACAAACAACTCGAGCAAGCTGAGCGGATATTAGTCTTTGGTGGGCGTTTTATTTCTAAACGTTTACTTCAATATATTGCCCAACAATCTTGGCATAGCTACTGGCATGTAAGTAAATACGGCGATCGTTTAGACCCGAGCCATCAATCTAAAGAATTTTATCAGGCAAGTGTTCAAGCGGTATGCCAATTACCTTGGCCACGCTCATCACAAGCCAACTGGGCATTACAATTATTACCGCTGAATGAGTCATTGGAGTCGCTGTTTAAACAACAAATCGACAATACAACCTTTGGTGAAGCCCAAGTTGTGCGTGCCATAGCATTGGCTCAAACAGATCAACATATACTGTTTATCGGTAATAGTTTACCTATCAGGCTCTACGATATGTACGCACCAATTGCCACCAATACACCGGCAATTTATACCAACCGAGGGGCATCGGGCATTGATGGATTAATTGCAACCGCTTGTGGCGTAGCCGCAGACAAAAATGCATCTACAACCCTAGTGATGGGCGACCTATCCTGTTTGCATGATTTCAATTCTCTGGCACTGTTAAAACAAATGACTCAACCATTTGTGCTGGTTATTATTAATAATGATGGAGGTAATATTTTTAATCTATTACCTGTACCCAATGAAAGCCTGCGCAATGATTTTTATCGATTAAGCCACGGTTTAGAGTTTGGTTATGGCGCTGCTATGTTTGGTTTAGCCTATCGACAAGCAGATGATATTGAGTCGTTTAATCAAGCGTATCAAGAAGCCTTTGAGTTTAATTGTGCCTCAGTGATTGAAGTCAATGTCAGCCCAACTCAAGCCAGCGACCAAATAGCACAAATCAGTCAATGGGTGAAACAACACTAATGGTAATGATCAGTCGCTTTGGCCAACCACAATTACCAGCATTATTAATGCTGCATGGTTTTTTGGGTAGTAAAGACGACTGGTCTATTTTAATGCCACGTTTAAGCCAATATTTTCATTGTATTTGCATTGATTTACCAGGCCATGGCGCTAACGTAGACACTTTAAACTCACCGGGATTACACCAAGCGGCAGAGCTTATTGTGAGTAAAATGCATAGCATGGGTTATATGCAGTTTCATGTATTGGGTTACTCACTCGGCGGACGGATAGCGCTGCATATTGCAGATGATTATGCTGATTCGCTCTTGAGCTTAACGCTCGAATCCGCTCATCCAGGCTTGCAAGATGCTCAGCAACAAGCCGCGCGAGCTAAAAGCGATAGTATCTGGGCGAAAAAACTCCAGCATATGCCCATAGCGGACTTTCTCAGTCTTTGGTATCAACAAGCGGTTTTTAATGACTTGCGTCAATCTCAAAAGCAGCAACTTATTGCAATACGCCGCAGCAATGATCCACAACGCTTAGCCAATTGTTACATAACAACGTCTCTTAGTTTGCAGCAAGACTGCCGCACTGTACTTGAGTCGCTAACGTGTCCATGTCATTTTATGTATGGGGTTGATGACAAAAAATTTGCTCAGGTGGCTATAGATTGGCAGGCGACACTGGCAGAGTCTGGTTTAGGCACTTTGCAGTTACATCCTTTGCACGCCGCAGGACATAATATTCACAGCCTGCATCCTCAATTGTTTACCGACACCTTACTGGGGTTATTGTGCTTAGATCCGTTAACGGATCCAAAGGAGTAACAATGTCATCAGATAACTCAACGATAACCAGCTGTACTCTGTATCAATATCAAATTGAGCTCAATCCTAGTTTACCTGTAGGCATACAACGAATTGATTTTCGTAAAGGGTTAGTGCTTGCTATCCAGCTCAATAATCAACAAGTGGCTTGGGTTGAAATTGCCCCATTATCAGGCCTTGATATTGATAGCCAACCAATAACAGGGTTTAGCCAAGAGTCGCTTGATGAGGTGACATCACAACTGTTGTCAATATTACCGAGCTTGATCGATCAACCCTTAGCGATTTTAGCCAATATTGCCGAGCAGATGTCGCTGCCATCATTGGCATTCTCATTGAGCTTATTGGATGCAAAACTAACCCATCGATTGCCTGTTCGCATCGAAAATCCACAGACTCAGTTAGCTGTGGTGCCATTACTTTACGATGGAATGTCAGCACACGTTATTACTCAAAAGTTACAGACACTGACCAGCATCAACAGCGTAAAAATTAAAGTCGCTCAAACCAGTATGGAAAGCGAAATCCAATTTATTTATCAAGTGCTGGCAATCGCACCTCACGTAACATTACGCTTAGATGCTAATCGTGGTTTTAGTCTTGAACAGGCTATCGACTTTTTAGCGTGTTTACCAAAACACAAAATTGAATACATTGAAGAGCCATGTATTAACCCCAGTGATAATGCCCAAATACACCGGCAATTAGGAATAAAATATGCTTTAGATGAGTCATTAAATTCATCTCAATTTGATCTCGATTTAGCATTACAACAACCCGGCTTAGGCGCATTAATTATCAAACCCATGTTATTGGGTTCGCTGGAAAAATTGCAAAACATGATTAGCCAAGCTCATCTTGCTGGTGTGCGCGGTATAGTAAGTTCAAGCTTAGAAGCTGACCTCGGTATCAGCGACTTACGCATAGTGAGCCAGGCACTAACACCAGATGAACCACCAGGCCTTGATACATTAAGCGCCTTTGGCAAAACCTTGCTGTTAGCCACCTCTGGGTTATCTCCACGGCTAAATCATCAAGTGTTGCAATTACTGACTCACATCGGCCAACCACAAGACTCAGGCGAGGCTGATATATAATGATGTCACCTTTGCATCAAGCAGCATTAAATCATCCAGATGCTATTGCTATTGAAAGTAGCCATAAAGCCGTCAATCCGAGCATCACTACTGGTAATAAGACTTGCAACAATACTTGCCCCACGACTCGCGTCAGTTATGCTCAGTTAAGTGGTTTAGTTCACTGCGTAGTGCAACAATTGCAATCACAAGGTGTTAAGCATGGCGATATTGTAGCTTGTGTGTCACACAATAATATTGACATGATTTGCCTATATTGGGCATGCATTGATGCGGGATGGATATTTTTACCTTTGTCACCTCGATTGGCTGATGTGCAGATTAATCAGCTTATCAAACGCTTTGAGCTCCAATGGTTATGGACCGATAACGTCAGCAGAAAAACCGCAATTGAGATTGCCTACTGGCTCGATATTGAACTGCCTCAAAAAGTAGATCAACTAAGCAACCAAGCTGTTGAGGTATCACCGCATCAAGCTTCCAATATTATTCTCACATCTGGTTCAAGTGGAACACCCAAAGCTGCGGTACATTGCTTAACTAACCATTTGAGCAGCGCTAAAGGGGCTGCAACGTTTATTGCTTTAGCCCCGTCTGACACTTGGCTATTATCGTTACCACTGTTTCATATTGGTGGGTTGGCCATTATCCATCGTTGCACTTTAGCTGGAGCCTGTATTGTATTGCGAGATCCCGCATTGACACTGGCCGAACAACTTGCAAGTAGCCATATCACCCATGTGTCATTAGTGCCAACCCAGGCGATACAGATACTCCAGCAACATCCCGCGGCGTTTACCAATGTAAGCGCATTACTGTTGGGTGGCGGAGCCATAGAACCGGCTCTTATTGATGCACTACAACACCTGCACATTAACGCTTACACCAGCTATGGTATGACAGAGATGAGCTCACAAATTACCACCGCTAAAGCCAATTTATTAGGCCATCATGGTTGTCCTTTGCCTTCAAGACAACTGAGGTTGAAAGACGGGGTAATTTGGGTAAAAGGTGAGTGTTTATTTTTAGGCTATTTAACCGACCAGGGGTTAAGCTTGCCATTAGATGATCAAGGTTGGTTTTGTACCCACGACAAAGGACTATTAGATCCAGAGGGACAACTGAGTATTTTAGGCCGCATGGATAACATGTTTATTTGTGGCGGTGAGAACATTCATCCAGAACAACTTGAAGCGGTGTTATTAACCCATCCTAATGTCGCACAAGCAATTGTATTTGCCTTAGACGATACAATTTTTGGCCACTTACCTGCTGCCATTATTGATTATTGTGTCGTAGACAATAGTACTAATGCAATTGAACTCGAAACCGTTAATGCCAATCCAGTTGATTTCGAGACTGTTAACATGGAGGCTGTTGACTTAAAGACTGTTGATTTAAGAGCCATTGATGTCGACAACATTAACCTGCAGCTGAGTCAGTTAGTTGAATCAACACTGGCGCGTTTCAAGCGGCCTAGACAATTTTTTGGTTGGCCAAAAGACGTCGTCACCAGTGGTTTAAAAGTGCCAAGAAAAAGCATCATCAACGCCATTCAAACCCAGATAGACGCAGCAAAAATAGCACCATAATAATATTGATTGCTCAACAACGCTTAACCATCGGTGGCTTCGGGCTTATTTGATGGCACTAAACTCGTTTATTCGAAATTGGCCTATACGACATTGACAGGCTCTAAAGTGAATGGGTCTACATTGGATTGACCTCAGTTCAACATCAATGAGTGCTGATAAAGTTTCGCAGCCAAATTATCAAATTATCAAATTTAAGCCATAAAAAAACCTGCCGTAGCAGGTTTTAATCTATCAAAATCGAATACGCTGGAGTGTTACTCCATACAAGATTTAAGCTTGTTCATGGCATTCTTTTCTAACTGTCTGATTCGCTCAGCCGATACTTCATAAGTCGATGCAAGTTCCTGCAAAGTCACTTTAGTATCATCTAACCAACGCGCACGTAATATATGCTGACTACGTTCGTCTAAGGTTTTAATGGCCGATAATAAACGTGTTTGAGAGTCTGCTTCCCAATTGGCATGCTCAACCTGATCCGCCACATCTGAAGAATGATCTTCTAAATATAATGCTGGGGCAAAATCATGATGATCGTCATCGCTGTCATTGGTTAAGTCGAAGGCCGGATCTTGGGCTGCCATCCGTGATTCCATTTCGGTCACATCAGCTTTCGATACGCCTAAATTCTCTGCAACCATGGTCACTTCAGCGTCACTAAACCAACCTAAACGCTTTTTAGACTTACGAATATTAAAGAATAATTTACGCTGTGCTTTCGTGGTCGCTACTTTCACGATACGCCAGTTTTTCAACACGTATTCATGAATTTCAGCTTTAATCCAATGCACCGCAAAAGACACAAGGCGAACACCAACATCGGGATCGAAGCGTTTAACCGCTTTCATCAAGCCAATGTTACCTTCTTGAATAAGATCTGCCTGTGGTAAACCGTATCCTGAATAACCTTTCGCAACATGCACAACAAAACGAAGATGCGACATAATTAATTGCTTTGCCGCTTGTAGGTCGCCATTTTCTTGTAAACGCTTGGCGATGTCGTACTCTGTATCGGCGTCCAGCATATTGATGCTGGTCACAGACTGGATGTACGCTTCTAGGCTACTAGCATTATGCGGAACCGCCAGCGCCATTGATTGCGTTTGATAAGTCATTCGCTCTCCTACTACATTCAAAAATATATTTCAGCTAACTCGGTACGATGATTCTGTACGATGAATAAGGTCTCTTGGTTCACAACACAAGAGAGCTAACTCGATTTAGCCGATAAACTATCAACTATATGACATCATATGTCAAATAAGGTTCTACTAGATGAACATTTTTACCGCAAGGCTATCGCAATGCAAGTGAACAAACGTTCATTATTAAGGCTTAAGCTTCATTATACGCCTGCAATTATGACGGTTCAATGCTACGTAAGTGTTGTCGTACAGATAAATATGAGCCAAACCAGCCTAAGAATGATGCCAATAACACCAGTTTAATCAACTCTGAAAATGTTAATGACTGGATGGTTAATTCACTGCCATATAATCCCAGCAACTCTGCTAAGGCACCATCGAGATACCACACTAACACATTAATAATGAGCCAAGCCAAAATGCCACCGATGACCCCATACCAAATTCCAGTATATAAAAACGGACGTTGAATAAAGGCTTCGGTTGCACCCACTAGCTTCATCACTTCAATTTCGGTTCGACGGTTCATAATCGCAAGCCGAATGGTATTGCCTATTACTAATACCACCGCAAGAACCAGCAAGGCAGCAATGGCCAACACGGTTTTTTCAAGTAATTTAAGTAATGCCTGCAGACGCTCTAACCATTCAATATCTAAACGACCAAAGTTAACTTCGGATTCACGTTCTAATTTTACCAGTAACTCACGCGCCCCTGTGGGACTAGAATACTTAAGCGAAGGCGTTACCGTAACGACTGCAGGTAGTGGGTTTTCATCTAAATATGACAACGCCTCACCAAAACCAGATAAGCGTTGAAACTCTTCTAATGCTTGATCGCGACTAATATAAGTGACCGATTCAACCTCGCGGAATGCTTTTATACGCGACAACAAACTTTGAATGGATTGCTCACTGCGGCCTTTATTAATAAATAACGAAATTTCAGCGGCACTGTTCCAAGATTGAGTGATGTTTTCAGCATTTTTTACCAGTACCTGCAATGCCGCCGGTAAACTTAAACTCACGCCCAATACTGCCATGGTCATAATGGATGAAACAGGGCTGCGCCAAAGTTCTCCCATACTCGACATGCCTTGTTGCACATGGCGAATAAAAAACATCACAATACGACCGCTTAAAGGTAATTTACTCTGAGTAATATTCACTTTTTTACTCATCGTATTGTCTCCCCACCAGCAGTAGAACGTTCTCCACCGAGCATACGTCCTTCACGCAGAGTAAAAGTGCGATATTTCATGCGCGCAATAAGGCCTAAATCATGGGTGGCAATTAGCACGCTAGTACCCGAGTCATTAAAAGCTTCGAATAAGCGTAAAATATCCATCGATAATTTAGGGTCTAAGTTACCCGTAGGTTCATCGGCCAACAACAGTGGTGGCTTGTTAACAATAGCACGGGCAATGCCGACTCGTTGTTGTTCACCACCCGACAGCATTATCGGCAAATGCCGTTCTTTGCCATATAAACCCACCATGTCGAGTGCGCCAGCAACACGCTTACGAATTTCGCCATGGGTGAAACCTTCGATCACTAACGGCAAAGCAATATTGTCAAATACGGTTTTATCCATCAACAAGTGATGATTTTGGAAGATCACCCCAATATTGCGACGTAAATAAGGCACATGTTTTGGCCCTACATTGGCAATGTTATGCCCATTAATAGACACCTTACCTGCCGTAGCACGTTCAATAACCGTAATGAGTTTGAGCAAGGTACTTTTACCCGCACCAGAATGGCCGGTTAAAAAAGCCATTTCACCTTGTCGAAGGTGAAAGTTGACATCCATAAGGGCCTTTTGGCCTCCAGCATAGATTTTACTGACCTGCTCAAATTGGATCATAAATTATTGGTCCGTTTTATCCTGGCTAAATAATGCTTCAATAAAGTCATTGGAGTTAAAAGTACGCAAATCATCAATTTGCTCACCGACACCAATATGACGAATAGGAATAGAAAACTTATCGGCAATCGCAAAAATCACCCCGCCTTTGGCGGTACCATCTAATTTACTGATGGTAATCCCCGTCACGCCAACCGCTTCTTTAAACAATTGTGCTTGGCTAATAGCATTCTGACCAGTGCTAGCATCTAGCGTTAGCATGACTTCATGAGGCGAATCTGGGTCGAGTTTTTTCATCACTCGCACGACTTTTTTCAACTCTTCCATTAAGTGACTTTTGTTTTGCAAACGTCCCGCTGTATCTGCAATTAATACGTCTACTTTACGCGCTTTAGCGGCTTGTAAGGCATCGAATATAACTGAAGCACTGTCTGCGCCAGTATGTTGGGCCACGACCGGAATATTATTGCGTTGTCCCCACACTTGTAACTGCTCAACGGCTGCTGCGCGGAAGGTATCACCGGCTGCTAACATGACAGATTTACCTTGGCTTTGGTACTGTTTAGCCAGTTTACCAATCGTGGTGGTTTTACCCACACCATTGACACCAATCATAAGAATGACAAACGGGCCATTGGCGTTATCGGGAACTAAAGGAATGGCTACCGGATCGAGCATTTTTTGCATTTCTTCACGCATTAAATCATAAAGTGCTTCTGCATCTTTAAGTTGCTTACGTGATGCATGCTCGGTCAGGCTTTTAATTAATTTATTGGTGGTTTCGACACCCACATCAGCGATTAACAATTGTTCTTCGAGTTCTTCAAATAACTCATCATTAATTTTTTTACCGCGGAATAAGCCAATGAAACCAGAACCAATATTCTCGCTGGTGCGCATTAAGCCACGTTTTAAGCGGGCAAACATACCCTCTTTTTGTGGTTTAGCTTGCGGTTCATCTTGTTGTGCTAACTCAATAGACTCTATCGGTGCTTGTTGCTCGGCTACTTGTTGCTCGGCAGCCTGTTGTTCTGCTAATTGCTGCTCTGCTAATTGCTGTGCGGCTAGTTCTGTAGCTAAAGCTTCGGTTGCTAAGGCTTCAGCTGCTAACGTTTCTGCAGCAGTTCGCTCCGCATCGACACGGCCTTGTTCTGCTCGTTCATTGTCGATACGCTCTTGCTCAAGACGCTTCGTTTCTAGATGAAGCTGTTCAAGACGAATCTGTTCAGCACGTTCGGCTTCTAAATGTTCAGTTTCTAAACGCTGAATCTCTTGTGCTTGCTTTTGTTGCTCAGCCTGCTCAGCAGCTAGCTTTTCTGCAGCAATACGCTCAGCATCGATACGGGCTTGTTCTACTCGTTCACTGTCGACACGCTCTTGCTCAAGACGCTTATTTTCTAGATCAAGCTGTTCAAGACGAAGTTGTTCAATACGTTCGGCTTCTAAGCGTTCAGTTTCTAAACGCTGAGTCTCTTGTGCTTGCTTTTGTTGCTCTGCCTGCTCAACGGCTAGCTTTTCTGAAGTTAAAACATCAGCAGCTAACTTATCCGCGGCAATACGCCCAGTGTCGATATGCGCTTGTTCTGCGCGTTCGCTTTCGAGACGTTCTTGCTCAAAACGCTCAACGTCTAGACGCGCTGTTGCTTCAGTTTGCTTTTGCAGCTCAGCTTGTTGGGTTTGGTCAGCAGACTCTGTTGCAACTTCATGTTCCGCATCAATATCGAGTTGTTGCTGTTCTTCAACTTCAGGGACGGGCTTATCTTTACGAAACCAGGAAAAAAAACCTTTCTTTGCCATGTTTGCTACCAGTATTTATATGCTTAAAAATTCAGTTGAAGCCGTTTGTTGCATCTCTAACCAGTAAAATGATGAATACTCACATTTAATCACAAGTTTGATATAAAATAACGGCGGTTCAGATTGTGGCATAGTCTACCACTTTCTATTTTCTTTGTTCAGGCAAAATCACGAGGGTGAGATGGCTAAAAAAAATACCAGCAGCGGTCAGGTGCGGATTATTTCAGGTCAATGGCGATCTCGTAAGCTACCGATCCATGATCTTGAAGGTTTACGCCCAACAACTGATCGCGTCCGCGAGACCTTATTTAATTGGCTTGCCAACGATATCCGTGGTGCCAGAGTACTCGATTGCTTTGCCGGCAGCGGTGCTTTATGCCTTGAAGCTTTATCCCGTTATGCCAGTTTTGCTACCATAATTGAACTGCAAAAAAATGCTGCTCATCAGCTGAAACAAAACCTTGCCACCCTGCAATGTCAAAATGCACAGGTTATTAATGCCGACAGTTTACAAGTGCTTGCTAAAGGCACACCCAGTGGTTTTGATATTGTGTTTATCGATCCACCGTTTCGTAAAGATTTAGTAAACAAAACCATTGAGTTATTGATGCAACATCAATGGTTAAACCCCAATGCACAAATTTATCTCGAAACCGAATCAGAATTAACCTCAGTCAATGTGCCAGCAACCTGGGTTGCCTTAAAAGAAAAAAAGGCAGGTCAAGTATGTTATCGACTGTACCAATATCAGCCGAACAATACCGAATTATCGGCCGATTAAGTTAATGCCTATATCAATACACGATATTATACTAATTGGTAAAACGGCCACTTTGTCGATGTGGTGTTTGGTGGCTTACGGCTTGTTTATTTTCAGCCCTGATGTATCGCTGTTTATTAATACGTTTGCCTTTATCACCGCAGCAATGCACATGCTATTTGTGCTACTCACACGCTTAAAAAATTTCCGAAACAGTATACCTGCGGCACATTATCGGGCGATTTTGCTGTGGGGAGTATTTGCACTATTTGAGCAACATCATTCACAGTACGCTAGTCCGCTTGTTAACCGCAGCAACAAATAATAAAAATGACGATTATCTGAGACATTGACATAAAAAAACCTCGTTATTTAACGAGGTTTTTTAGTTAATAACATCGGCACATTACTTTTTAGGATAAGGATGCGCGACACCTTTGTGACAATCGACACAGGTCTTTCTATCTTCTGGTGCTTTTTTAAAGTTCATACTGTGCATTCTTACGGCCATTTTCTTCATCGTATCTGGCTGATCTTCATAAATACGAGTGTGGCAATGCCGACAGTTAGCCGAATCATTACCGCGGAAGTATTCTAATGCTAAATCAGCTTGTTCTTTACGGTTTTCATCTAACCATTCTTGCGTCATAAAGCCATCAATGGTCATCAAGCCAATAATGTCTTTAGAAACAATGATTTTTTTAACTAAATAATCAAATGGGCCATGTGGTAAGTGACAATCTTGACATTGTACTGTGACACCTGCTCTACCACCACCATGGGCTGACGCCATAACCTCTTCTCTTAACGAGTGGTCACGGTGACATGTCATACAAAAAGCATCGCTACTTGTTGCATGTAAAGTTTGTTGTGTTGCGAAATAACCTACGACACCCACAATTACACCAACCACAATAAGGGCAATAATCGAGTACTTCGCGCTTGGTTTAAATAGTGCACGCCAGTTCATTGTTCAATCTCCGTAATAGCAAAAAAAGGAATTTCTAATATTTATAAGTCTAGTTTAGGATTATTCGAAATTATAAAATTGATTTTAGTCGCCATTTTGAGAATTGTTTATCTAAAATATGTCTAAAATGCGAGCTAGATCTCGACTTTTGCACATGCCGTACCGAAATAATGATCAATTACTGGATCAGGTCAACGAAGTGGCCAATAAAGATAACGTTGAGTAAAAGAGTGAACTTGTCAGTGTCCAAATTTGTTTTTGATTTTATATTTGATTTTAAATTTGATTTTGAATTTAAGTATTTGCCTTCACCCTTCACTAGTGGCTAACAACACTGAAGAGCAAAAATTAACAACAGCGGTGGTAGATAAATGCACCTTCTTTGATAAAGGCAGGAGATAACATTTATCTCCTGCCAAATATTAGCGAAATAATCACTCACGGCCCGCTAATTGATTCGGCGTTAGCGCTGACGACTAATGTTGAATGTGATGCGACTCCATTGCAGGCATCGCATTGTTAGCCACTAATTGCATGCTAGTGATGCTATTAGTGCTAGTAATGCTATTGGCGTACGTTGACAGCTCTGCTTTAACTTCACGATTAACATAAATTGCTGCAAACTATGAGTCACTTAACAGATAATGGTATCTCGATGGTCATTTATAGCTTGATTTACTAGCCTAAAACACTTTCTAACTAAACCAATAATAAAAATAATAAGGTTAATTTGAATGCATAAAACCGCAAGAACACTCCATAAATGGTTGATGCTGTTTCTCGGGCTACAGTTTGTGATTTGGTCAGTAACTGGAACATATATGGTGTTTATGCATATTGACTATATTCATGGGGATTCGCTCATCAGTAACCCCCAAACAAAAATCAATCCCGATAAAATGCAGTATTCATTGGCAAAACTGTTACAAACTTATCCTGAAGCAGAGCAAATAAGTGTCGGTAAACTGATGCAACAAGACGTATACCGCTTCTCTATTCCGACCATAAATGCGACCATAAAATCGACTCAGCAGGTACTGCTAAATGCGCAAACAGGTGAACGTTTATCGCCACTTAATCAAACGGCAGCCATAGCATTAGCGCAATATTATTACCTTGGTAATGAGCCCATTAGCGAAGTGAGTTTACTGACCGATAACCCACCTTTTGAACTCAGTGCTCGTCACTTACCGGCGTGGCGAATTAATTTCGACCACTTTTCCGCACCATCACTTTATATCTCAGCTGACAGTGGATTATTAGTAGGCAAGCGCCATGCATTTTGGCGTTTATTCGACTGGGTGTTTCGTTTTCATGTGATGGATTATGGCGATGCTGAAGAAATCGATAACCAATTATTATTCTGGATAGCGTTGTTCTCAACTTTAGCTACCGTTAGCGGGTTAATATTAGTGTATTTCAGGGTATTACGTCGTACTAAAAACAAACGTAAGCCTATGTTGAGCAAGCGTAAACACAGTGGGGTTGCCTAATGTTTTGGGTCAGAAAACTGCATAAATGGGCATCAGTCATTGTAGGGGTTCAGTTACTCCTTTGGTTAATCAGCGGGCTGTATTTTAATCTTATGGATCACAATAAAGCCCAAGGACTTACCCACCTTAACGACACTCACACTGAAGTGGTAATAGAGACTCATCGTTTGCGTGAACCTAGTACTATTCTGGCCGCCTTTAAACCTAGCGTATCGCTTAACATCATTACTTTATTAGATAAACCTTACTACCTATTAACCCATGAAAAAGGCTTATACAATCATCTTAACAATGACTACACCTTGGTTGATGCTTATGACGGTAACCAAGTAATAATTAATACCACAATGGCGCAACGGTTGGCCAAAGCATCTTACTCTGGAGAGGCTGTAATAAGTTCAACTCTCTTACTCACTCCGCCATTGGACGACTTTCCAAAACAGCGCAATGACACTTGGCAGATAAACTTTGCTGATAACATTGGCACCAGTGTTTATATTGAAGCACAGTCGGGTCGACTCGTCGGCCACAGTGATGAACATACACGTTTAGCCGATATATTTTTTATGCTGCACTTTATGGATTACACCAGTGAAGGCAGCTTTAATAACATCCCTATCAAGATTTTTGCGTTTATAACGTTATGGTTAACCTTTAGTGGATTGATTTGGGTGATTGATATGCTTAAGCGCAACAGGTATCGGCCCAAACTAAAGCGCAAATAATGGCGATTTAAACGTAAGTTGACCCTAAATTAATGAAATGGAATGTGTATCACACGATACTGATCATAAAAGCGTTATCATCATTTTCAGATTAATAAATTTAATCTGTTATTACTTGAAAGATTTTTACTTAAGTAAAGGTCTGTTAAGCTAACCCCTAATAAACGACTTGGTTAAGGCTAAATGAGAGCAAAGCAGTCAAACTATTGGATCATCGTAATCACTTTGTTCGCACTTGTCGGACAGGGGTTGCTGACTAATGACAGTTTGATGGTGCCAATGGCCCATGCAGAAATGGCTCAAGCAATGTCCGCTCAAACCGACAAAACAACCAACACCACATCAGCCATGTCGCATAAGGCAATGAAGAATTGCCACGATAATATGCAAAATATCGTCAATGATATGGATGAACCTATTGCCGCAAAGTTACCGCAAACCAGCTGTTGTAATGGTTCCGGATTTTGCAGCTTGGATTGTAACCACTGTTTGACTATTTCGTTTACTGCCAACCTAATTGATATTCCATTGGCAACGACCAGTATTCCCGTTTACTCTGCACCGCTTGCGATGGTTGTTAACCATGTGTCAATCGCATTCCCTCCTGCGTTTCGCCCTCCTATCGCTTAATTCAATTGATCATTCTTGTGCATTAAGCACATTCAATACTATTGTTTTTAGCGTTTATCATCATGCCGATTATCAGTATTGTCATGATGAATATCGAGGTTATTATGAAAAAATTGCCATTTTTTAATGTGCTATTAAGCGCATTCGTTGGGGTCATCATCCCCGCAGCTCTCACATCAACGGTTGCTTATGGCGCAGAGCACGATCATGCCCAGCATCAGTCGCAAGCCAGTAAAACCTATACCTGCCCGATGCACCCTGAAGTGATCAGCGATAAAGAGGGGCGCTGTCCCGTCTGTAATATGTTTCTCGTCGTCAAAGATGAGCAACAAGAGTCCAGTGCTGGCGACACTCAACATCCGATGGCTAACATGCATGGCGCTATTCCAAAAGAACCAAGCCTAGCAGACAAGTTTAATTGATCATTCTTGTGTGTTGAGCACATTCAACATTATTGTTTTTAGCGTTTATCATCATGGCAATCGTCAGTATTGTCATGATGAATATCGAGGTTGTTATGAAAAAATTCCCACTTTCTAGTGTGCTATTAGGCGCGTTTGTTGGGGTAATGATCCCCGCGGCTTTCACATCACCTGTCGCTTATGGCGCAGAGCACGATCATGCTCAGCATCAGTCACAAGCCAGTAAAACCTATACTTGCCCGATGCACCCTGAAGTGATCAGTGATAAAGAGGGAACCTGCCCCATCTGTAATATGTTTCTCGTCGTCAAAGAGGAGGAAGAAGAGTCCACCGTTGACGGCACTCAAGATCCAATGGCAAACATGCAAAGTGCGACTCCTGTAAAACAAAGCCAAGCAGATAAGGTGTTTAGCCAACCTAAACCTACATTAGTGCCGACAGCAAATCAGAGCGATAGCACCAATGTAAAATATGTCTGTCCAATGCATCCACATGTAGTGTCCGATGCTCCTGGTACCTGCCCTATTTGCGGGATGAACCTAGAGAAAGTCACCGTTACCGATGCAAGCCAAGAAATTGTTGTCGGTGTTTCTGGCGGGATGCAACA
Source organism: Shewanella sp. S1-58-MNA-CIBAN-0166 (assembly GCF_040310085.1). Taxonomy (NCBI): domain Bacteria; kingdom Pseudomonadati; phylum Pseudomonadota; class Gammaproteobacteria; order Alteromonadales; family Shewanellaceae; genus Shewanella; species Shewanella sp. S1-58-MNA-CIBAN-0166. Next base: position 222,350 of record NZ_JBEOPN010000001.1, read on the forward strand.
AGCTTTGGGTATGCGAAGCCATGTAGTTGAAAAAACCAATTTGTCGCGCCAAGTGAATACCATAGGCACAGTGCAATATAATGAAAATGCGATTGGCCATGTGCATACACGCGCAACCGGATGGATCGAAACGCTCACGGTAAATAACGTGGGACAACAGATAAAAAAGGGCCAACTTTTATATGAGCTTTACTCGCCCGAACTCGTCAATGCCCAAGACGACTATTCCCAAGCTCAAGACTACCTTTTGCAAGATAAAAAACGAGGTAGCAGTTTATTACTTAAAGCACGTAAACGCTTAGAGTTGCTTGGCGTCGATACCTCGATAATTGATCGTTTAGAAAAAACCGGTGAAACCATTTTTAAAGTGCCTTTTTATGCCCCACAAGATGGCTTTATCAGTAAGCTAACCGTGCGTGATGGCATGTATATTCAGCCTGGAGATACCTTGTTTGAAATCGTTAATTTAGACAGTGTATGGGTCATTGCTGATGTATTTGAAAATGAACAAAGCTGGCTACAACAAGGCCGTAAAGTCACTGTTAGCGCTGCAGCACAAGGGCTGTTTGATATTGACTCGACAATTGACTATATCTACCCAGAATTAGACCCTGTCACCCGAGCGATGCGGGTGCGGATCAAGCTTAACAATCATAACGACAAACTCAGACCAGGCAGTTTAGTTGATGTGACCTTATTTGGTCTGCCTAAGAATAATGTGCTCACTGTACCAACTGAAGCATTGATCCTTACCGGACGTGAAAACCGTGTGGTGGTGCAACGCAGTGATACCAGCTTTGCTTCCGTGCCAGTCAAAATTGGTATGATGGCAGACGGTAGAGCCGAAATCTTAGAAGGACTGAATGAACATGACAAAGTGGTTATTTCAGGGCAGTTCTTATTGGACTCAGAAGCCAGTATTCAAGGCAGTTTACAGCGTTTAAGTAATGCGCCAACGACCAAAGAATCAACCACTACCGATGCTCATCAGCACTAAGGAGCACGACAATGTTAGCAAAAATTATCAGTGCTTCAATAAAGCAACGCGTTATGGTGTTGATACTCACGGCCGTTATCGCGTTAGTGGGTTATCAAGCCATGCGCATGACCCCACTGGACGCGCTACCTGATTTATCAGACGTACAAGTTATTGTAAAAACCTCTTACCCAGGCCAGGCACCGCAATTAGTTGAAGACCAAATTACCTATCCATTGTCATCGGCCATGCTGGCCGTGCCGGGAGCCAAAACAGTACGTGGCTTTTCAATGTTTGGTGACTCGTTTGTGTATGTCATTTTTGAAGATGGCACCGATATCTATTGGGCGCGTTCACGGGTGCTTGAATATTTATCGCAAACACAAGACCAACTGCCAGCCGGTGTTACACCCAGTATTGGCCCAGATGCATCGGGAGTGGGTTGGATTTTCCAATATGCCTTAGTCGATCGCAATGGACAGTATGATTTAGCCCAACTGCGTTCATTACAAGATTGGTTTTTAAAACTAGAATTACAAAGTGTTGCCGGAGTATCAGAAGTTGCCACCGTTGGCGGGATGGAACAAACATATCAAGTGGTCGTCGACCCACATAAGCTAGCACTGTATAAAATCGACTTAATGACCATTAAAAACGCCTTAGATAATTCCAATAGCTCGACAGGCGGCTCGGTGATTGAAATGGCCGAAGCAGAATACATGATCACTTCAAGTGGTTATCGCCAAACCATTGCCGACTTTGCTGAAATCCCACTGGGCATTTTATCTGAAACTGGCACACCAGTATTAATGAAAGACGTTGCCCAACTACGAACTGGCCCTGCGGCGCGTCGTGGTATTGCTGAACTCGATGGCAAAGGTGAAGTTGTCGGCGGTATTGTGGTGATGCGCTATGGTGAAAATGCTCTTGAAACCATTAATAATGTTAAGCAAAAACTCAAAGAGATCAGTAATGGATTACCTGATGGGGTCGAATTAGTCACCACTTATGATCGCTCAGAGTTAATCTTACGCTCAGTCGATAACCTTAAGCATAAAGTGCTAGAAGAAATGCTGGTTGTCGGACTTATTTGTCTACTATTTTTACTGCATGCACGCTCAACGTTAGTCGCGATAATCACCTTACCTATTTCGATTTTAGTCAGCTTTATCGCCATGAATATCATTGGTGTCAATGCCAATATTATGAGCTTAGGCGGCATTGCCATTGCCATAGGAGCGGTGGTTGATGCGTCAATTGTGATGGTCGAAAATACCCATAAACATTTGGAACATTATCGCCAAAAACACGGTAAAGCTCCTGAGGGAGAAGACCATTGGCAACTCGTCAGAGAAGCCTCTATCGAGGTCGGCCCTGCATTATTTTTCAGCTTGTTGATTATCACTTTAAGCTTTACGCCGGTATTTGCCCTTGAAGCGCAAGAAGGGCGTTTATTCCACCCGCTAGCCTTTACCAAAACCTTTGCTATGGCGGCATCTGCCATTTTAGCAATCACCTTAATTCCGGTGTTAATGGGTTATTTTGTCCGCGGAAAAATCCCTGATGAGCGTAAGAACCCCATTAGCCGAGTATTAATTGCCATATACCAACCATTGTTAAAATGGGTACTGCATTTTCCTAAAATCACCATCGGATTAGCCATCATTGTGCTATTCAGTGCTTACTACCCATTAAGCCAAATGGGCTCAGAGTTTATGCCCACCTTAGAAGAAGGTGACCTACTTTATATGCCCACCACGCTACCCAGTGTAAGTGCAGGCAAAGCAGCAGAAATATTGCAACAAACTGACCGACTGATAAAAACAGTACCCGAAGTGAAACGAGTATTTGGCAAAGTGGGCCGGGCCATGACAGCAACAGACCCTGCGCCGCTAACAATGCTAGAAACCACCATCATGCTCAAACCGCCTGGCGAATGGCGTGAAGGCGTAACCTTAGAGAGCATTATTGCTGAACTGCAAAAAACCGTGCGTATACCAGGGATGACCAATGCTTGGGTGCAACCGATTAAAACCCGTATCGATATGCTATCTACCGGCGTGAGAACCCCTGTCGGCATAAAAATATCGGGCGCAAATGTTGAAGAACTACAACGTATTGGTGCAGAAATAGAAGCGGTAGTAAACCAATTACCGGGAACTGAGTCGGCATTTTCACAGCGCAGTAGCGGCGGCCGCTATATTGATATCACACCAGACCTTAAAAATGCTGCACGTTATGGCATGACCTTAAAAGATATCCAAGATGTGGTAAAAATTGCCATTGGCGGCATGACCGTTGGTGAATCAATACAAGGTCAAGAACGCTATCCAATCAATATCCGTTACCCGCGAGAGTTACGTGACAACATCGAGAAGCTCAGAAATTTACCGGTACTGACTAAAACGGGTAAGTACTTACCGTTAAGTTATTTAGCCGAACTGAAAATCACCGATGGTGCCCCCATGCTAGCCAGTGAAAATGGTCGCCTTATCTCGTGGGTGTTTGTCGATCTAAAAGACATTTCTATCGGTGAATATATCGTTGCAGCAGAAAAGGCGCTTAAGCAACAAATTACCCTTCCTCCACGCTACAACTATAGTTTTGCTGGACAATACGAGTATATGCAACGCGTAGACGCCAAAATGAAAATGGTGATCCCATTAATGATCGCGGTGATTTTTATGTTGCTGATGATGACTTTCAATTCAGTAATACAAGCATCGGTGATCATGTTAAGTTTACCTTTCTCATTGGTGGGTAGTGCATGGTTACTTTATGGGCTGGACTTTAATTTTTCAGTTGCCGTATCTGTCGGCATGATTGCCTTAGCTGGGGTTGCCGCAGAGTTTGGCGTGGTGATGCAGGTGTACCTTAATAATAGTATTAAGGCCTATAAAGAAGCCGACAACTACCACAGTAAAGCGGATTTAACGGCTGCATTAGTGGAAGGTGCAGTGATGCGAATTCGCCCTAAAGCCATGACCGTCGCAACCATCTTTTTTGGTTTACTGCCGATCATGTGGGGCAGCGGTACGGGTAATGAAGTGATGCAAAAAATTGCTGCACCTATGGTCGGCGGTATGGTCACGGCGCCGCTACTGTCGCTATTTGTTATCCCAGCAATTTACTTACTCATATACGGCCGCAAGTTGCCCAAGCAATAATTCACTTAAATTTATTTACTTTTTATCTCTATAAATAAAAAATCCCAAACGATTAATCGCTTGGGATTTTTATATGCTAATCACAATGTTATTTACGCTTAAGTGATTCATTAAGTTGGTCGGCTTCATCTTGTTTCTTTTTACGACACGCAGCAATATCTTCAGGATGCCCATATTTGCATGGATCGCTGGCTAAAATTGCCCTAGGGACATTCAGTATCATGTAATCTGTGTCATTTTTATTGTCATCTGCATTGCCAATATTATTACCAATATTGATGATATCGGTACCACGGCATCCCGTAAGTATCACTAAGCTAGATAACAAGCTTAATTGGATTATCCGTTTTTTCATTGTTGTAATATTCCTTGTTTTTGACGCGCAAGCAGCATCATGCGGATAATCCCCCATAGCATAATAATCGCACCGATAATCAACATAATAATAATGATCAAAGGGTTGGCTAACATAGGCAAGAAATCTTGGTCAAACCCTACAAGGATACCGTAGAGCCCAAGACCAAATAATATCGTGCCAGGAAAATCGATCAGTGCCACTAACAACATACTGCGATGAATACTGGCTAATGTGATTTGGGTGTTTTCCTGTGTCATTCACTCATCCTTGTTTAAATACACTAACTCTTACCAACAACTAATAGTAACACTCTACTAACAGTAACATTTTTCCAACAACTCAATATGACATCACTTAATAATCAAGGTTCAATCGCCCTTCTATCTTAAATCGGCACTCTACATTAAATGATACTCTAGCTTTAATCGGCAACACACGAATATAAATAATCAACATTCATTATGTAAAAACATAATTTTCAAATCTATTTATTCTGCAGTAAATAACGCAATAATTGAAAACACCCCACCTTGTGGATCATTGAGTACAGAAAAACGGCCTACGTTAGGAATATCAGTTGCAGGTACACAAACTGAAGCCCCCAAGGTTTGTGCTTTAGTCACTGATAAATCACAGTCATCAACGGCAAAATAGCTCATCCAATGAGCAGGAGTATCGCCCCATTCTGCAGTCATTTCCATCAATCCACCAATGGCTTGCTCCCCCGCATACCATTCGATATATTCAAAATCAGCTAGATCATTAAGCTGAGTTTGATAACCTAATACTCGGCTGTAAAACTGTTTCGCCGCAGCGGTATCACGACAAGCAAGCTCAACCCAACATAGGGTATTTGATTCTTGTGATCGCTTAATGCCAATATGGTCTTGGCCTTGCCATAATGCAAATCGACAGCCTTCTGGATCTGTGCATAGCGCCATACGGCCAGCATCTCCAACAGAATGTGGCCCAGCAATAATCTCACCTCCAGCTTGAGTCACAACCTTAGAGGTAGCATCAACATCATCGACCGCAAAATAAATTGTCCAATGAGTCGGTAAGGCTTCCATTTCTGCTGGCATTGGGTACATTGCCGCAATGTCATCACCGTCGATTTGCAGCATAGTATAATGCCCTTCTGGCATAGGCATATCATCTGCTCCCCAGCCAAATAGCGCCTGATAAAATGCTTTACCTGCCGCCCAATCATGAGTTGCTAATTCAATCCAGCAAGGCTGTCCTTGTTGATACTGTTGTACCTGCATTATCTTAATCCTCTATAAAATAGTTGCCTTGATATGGCCAACATAAAACTTGTCTCATAAGTTAAGTCGATATCAGCAGAAAAGCAAAAAGCCTTCAAACGAAGGCTTTTAGGCTAAAAGTTGTTTCACCGGAATTTTTGCGTCTATTTAAACACCGGCAATATATCGGCCATGGCCAGCAAATGACATGTAGCAGTGATAACCCCAAACAACACCACAATAGCAATTAACGGGGTTCCACCAGGGACCTTAAATCCCTTTGAGTCAGGATATTGTTGTCTTACTTTATAGGCTAATAACGCTGGTACAATAACAGCCCAAATAGTGGCAGCTAGCGCAGCAAAACCAATCGCTAAAATAAATCCATTCGGAAATAACAAACCAAGGATTGTTGGCGGTACAAACGTGACCGTTGCCGTTTTAATTCGTCCTGAGCGCGAGTCGTCAAACCCAAATAAATCAGCAAGGTAATCGAACAAGCCTAGTGTCACACCTAAAAATGATGAGGCGACGGCAAGATTAGCAAATAGGGTTAACATGTTATCCAGCCATTGGCTGGCAATAACCCCAGACAACGCACCCACTAACACACCTATATTGCCACCTTGAGCAATAATATCGGCAAACTGGCTTCGTTGAATATTACCCATCGTTGCCACTAACCAACATATATAAATCACCAATGCGATAGTGGTTCCGGTAATAATCGCCTTAACGATGGTTTTGGCATCTTTACCATAATATTTGACTAAACTTGGCACATTACCGTGATAACCAAAACTGGCCAATCCAAAAGGGATAGCGGCAAGTAAATAAGGCAGGTAACGCGATTCACCATCAGGCGATACTAGCTTTATGGTATCAATGTCGATTAGTAAGTTACCGATAGCCAAAAAGAAAGTAATCACCATGCCACCAAGCATGATTGTGGTGATACGGTCGACCGCTTTAGTACTAATAAATACCACCAGAGCCAAGACTACCGCAAACACCAATCCGGCCACACTCTGGGGTAGGCTCACGCCCAATGCTGACAGACTGTGATTCACAATCGAACCACCACCACTGATGTAAGCATAGGTTAAAATATATAACACAAACGCAATCGAAACGCCGTTAATCACCCGCCAGAACTGCCCAAGAGTCACCCGAGTTAAGGTGTCAAAACTGTCGCCTGGTTCAAAATGCAAATTGGCTTCTAATAACAATAAACCCGACATTAGCATGCAAAACCAAACGCCGAGCAACATCGCGATAGAATAGCCAAACCACATTCCAGCACCAACAACGGGTAACGAAAACATGCCCGCACCCACAGTGGTTCCGGCAATAATCATCGCCCCACCCAATACAGATTTACCGCTGGTACGATGCTTGGCAGCATTCATATGATTAGCCATTATTGTCCGTGCTCCGCTTCCACACTATCAACAATGGTTTGTCTTACTAAAGAGCTGAGTAATTTATTAGCGTTATCACGAATTCTGATCACTTCAGCACGATGTTCGTCGCTGCATAAATAACCCAATTCTTTCAGTTTCACACTCAGGGTGTTATATAATTTTTTGTCATAAAATTCTGGTGCGGTAATGCCATGCAGCGCGCCTAATCGTTGGGCTAACAAATGGCTATCGCGTTCCAGTTCTGAGCGCTCAAGATCAGGTTTTATTGCGAGTAAATTGAAGATAATCGCATAACGTTGCAACGTTTCACTGATAGTTTCAGCAAGCAGTAACACTTGGGTAATATGACGAGGCGTTATCTCAAACTGATCGCTACCAGTCAGTAAACCTTGTTCAACCATGAAATCTAAAATGCTATCCACATGTTGAGGCACGTCATCAATGCTCATAAATAGCTCGGCTTTAAGTAATGGATAAAAGTCCATTACAATGCCATGAATTCGCTGGCGATCGCACACGTCATAATGCACTAAACAACTGGCAATTAATGACGGCAACGCCATCAAATGAATAATATTATTACGGTAATAACTCATGGTGATGGCAATTTTTTCATCAACTGAAATAATTTCACCAATAAGGTCTTTGGTACTAACAAACTTATTTAACGACAGACAGTGATCAATAATTGACTTGCCATTACCTTCGGCCACAGAGGTGTAATCGGTATAAGGCACTGTTTTAAGTAAGGCTAAATACAAATCAAGCTGACGTTCTAACTGGCTTCTTTCTAACGCATTTTGCTCTGACGCTAATAACACTAAACTAGTCAATGTTACTGAACTGGCTGCGGCAGCTCCATTGATATTAGTCATTACGCGGTTAGCTAACAAATTAACTGAGGGCGTAAACCAAGAGGGTTTTTGGTCAGGATCTTTAGCTAGCTCATCACGCCACTCTGGCGCCTGCTGATTTAAGAACTGTTGTAAATTAATCGGCTCACCAAAATTCACATAACCTTGGCCAAAATTGCCTAACTTACGAATAGCACCAAATACCTGCCATACAGATTCTTTTTTCTTTTTCTTACCGCTTAATTCTTTGTGGTACGTCGCCACTTCCATCACATGGTCATAACCTAAATACACGGGTACTAAGGTTACTGGGCGCTCTATCCCACGTAGCACACTGTTAATTGTCATAGCCAACATACCGGTTTTAGGCGCTAACAAACGTCCTGTACGCGAACGACCGCCTTCAGTGAAATACTCGACCGCATAACCCTTAGCAAATAACTGATCTAAATATTCACGAAATACTGCGGTATAAAGTTTATTACCATTAAAACTACGACGGATAAAGAATGCCCCACCACGGCGGAACATCGGCCCTGCTGGCCAAAAATTAAGGTTAATACCGGCAGCAATGTGCGGCGGAACCATGCCCTGATAATACAAAATATACGACAGTAGCAAGTAATCCATATGGCTACGATGACAAGGAACGTAAACAATTTCATGACCATCATGATGTAACTGTCTTACTTGCTCGGCACCTTTGATATTGATGCCACTGTATAATTTGTTCCATAACCAAGTCAGGAAACGTTCGGCAATACGCACCAAACTATCAGAATAGTCGGCGGCAATTTCATCAAGGTATTCAATGGCGGTTTCACGCGCTTTCTCGACTGTTACTTTCTTATTTGCAGACTCTTCTTCAATGGCTTTTTTGATAGATTCTGATTTTAATAAAGAGGCAAACAACGCTTGTCGATTCGGTAATTGTGGCCCCGTCATCACTTTGCGTTGACGGCGGAAATGCACACGGGCGACTCGGGTCAATTTGTGAGCAATTCTTTTATCAGTACCATGTTCATCGGCCATATGACGAAGCGATAATGCATTAGAAAACTGGACGAAATTATGGCGTCCTAAAAATAAAATCATTAACCATTTACGTAACCACGTAGGGTTTTCACGTTCAAATACTGCAGCTTTCATGCTGTCTTCTTCTTTACCTGGGGTACGTCCCCAATAAAGGCAAACAGGAACCAACTGTATATCTAATTCAGGGCTCTCACTATGAAGTGACAATAAGCTGGTAAAATAATTAAGGAATTTGTCACCACTTTCACGTTTACCAAATAGTGGTTTGCGGCCCTCTAAACAGACCACACGAGGCACGGTTAAGCCATCAAGCTGTAATGGCTCATAAGGACTGGGCAGACCAAAGCCCTCGGTGATTTCGCTCAACGCGGCAATATCGCTAATAGATTCCGTTTTCATTAAATAAACCAAAGGTTTAGTTGGATCTATATTGAGGTCATCAAAAGGATCGTGAGGGACCACAATGGTCTGTACCATCCACTTTTGAATCCATCTTAATGCTCGTAAAAATATTGAATCTGGTTTTGACATGGTTATTTTCGCAACATAAGCCACTGTAATATTGTCGTATAGGATACCAGAAACCACCCTGCTTACACTATCAGACCGATCTATCTTTACGTTTAAGCTCTCACTATCAGAAATAACATAAGACAGAACATTAGTAATAGTTAATTAAAACATATTGTTGAGTGATACTTAATCAACAAAATACAAAAAATAGTTGGTTAATACTTGCGCGAACACAAACACTGTATATAATGACAGTCACTGTATAAAAAGACAGGAATTATCATGAGACCGTTAACGCCGCGCCAAGCAGAAATTTTAGACTTAATTAAAAACAATATCGCCGAAACAGGTATGCCACCCACTCGTGCTGAAATTGCGAATCGTCTTGGCTTTAAAAGTGCTAATGCCGCCGAAGAGCATTTAAAAGCATTAGCCAAAAAAGGCTTTATCGAGATCATGCCTGGTACCTCAAGAGGCATTCGTTTACCTCATGAAGAACAGGTTGAAACCGGTCTGCCACTCATTGGACAGGTTGCTGCTGGTGAACCAATTTTGGCCCAAGAGCATGTAGAGCAATACTATCAAGTCGATCCAAACATGTTTAAGCCCGCCGCAGATTTTTTATTGCGAGTGCGTGGTGACAGCATGAAAAACATCGGCATTTTAGAAGGTGACTTACTCGCTGTACATAAAATGCAGCAAGCACGTAATGGCCAGGTTGTTGTGGCACGTGTTGATGATGACGTCACCGTAAAACGATTTGAACAAAAAGGTAATGTGATTTATCTGCATGCCGAAAATGAAGATTACAATCCGATAAAAGTAGATTTAAGTTGCCAAAGCCTAACCATCGAAGGGCTTGCCGTTGGCGTTATCCGTAATGGAGATTGGTTATGAACAAACTAATGGGCATCGCGCCACGCCACCCGGGCTTATGGGTAGATTTAACTGAAACAGAACTGCATGGCACCCAAACCATTCAAACATTACAAACTGTCACTCAAGGTGAGGCTGAACTGAGCCAATTGTGCAGCCAGTTGGCAATATTGAGCCAGCAAGGCAGATGGATTGTATTAATTAGCCCGCCCCATATTGGCTATAAACATATGCTGGCAAGTGCTGGTGTAAGAATGGATCGCATTTTACTGGTGCACACCAAAGATGAAGTCGAAACATTATGGGCCATGGAGAAAGCGCTCACTAGCGGTACATCGAGCGCAGTAGTAACTTGGACAAGCTCACTTGATGCTCGCGATAGTCGCCGTTTAGAAATTGTCGCCAAAAGTGCACGTGCATTAGGGGTGGTAATTGAAGATGTGAATGCTCACTTACCTCACAAACATCAACTTGTTAGCCCTACTTTAACAAATGGAACAAGTAATTTTTGCTCATTTCACTAAGCACGAACCCTTCATTACCAAGCCCTGTATTGAATTCAGGGGTTTTTTTCATCTTTTTTCAGCCTATTAGCCAACAAAGTGATCTTGATCAATGTTTAATCTACAAGTAATGTGGTTAACAAGGATGAAACATTTTTTATCTTTAATTGGACGTGAATGGCAGTAATCAAGATTACTTTCAGACAAATGAGCCAAATCAAAATTGATAAGTTCAGTAGTAGGTACAAGCGTGGTGCACAGCTAACAATAAAACCGTAGACCGTATGTTTACAGCCACCAAAGTACTTTGAGGTCATCAAACTTTTTTCGGGAACCGAAGAGTTTGCATAGAGCAGAGAATTACTGTGTGACTCTTCTTTGTAGTTGCTATTTGCAATTAGCAGAGGAGTAGTCTTGTGAAGCAATGGTTGTATTGTTTACTGGTGGTGTTTGTAGCACTTCCGCTTGGGGCATCAGAAATGCCCCTCAACATGACTCAAGGCGTGACAGATATCAGTGGCAAGGTTTATGACCTCCACATGACGATTCTTTACATCTGTTGTGCAATTGGGTTAGTGGTGTTTGGGATCATGATTTACTCAATGATTTATCACCGCAAATCAAAAGGCGCTGTCGCGGCCAATTTTCACGAAAGTACCAAAGTGGAAATTGCTTGGACCGTCATCCCTTTCATCATCTTAATCGGCATGGCTATTCCAGCCACCAAAACCTTGATTGCTATGGAAGATCCCAGTGATGCTGATCTCACCATAAAAATTACCGGGTCGCAGTGGAAGTGGCATTACAGCTATTTTGATAAAGACATCGAATTTTACAGCACATTATCCACTCCCAGAGCACAAATTGATGGCAGTGAGGCCAAAGGCGAGCATTACCTCCTTGAAGTCGATAAGCCATTAGTACTGCCCATTAACCAAAAAGTGCGCTTCTTGATGACATCTGATGATGTTATCCATTCATGGTGGGTGCCCGCGTTTGCCGTTAAAAAAGATGCCAATCCAGGCTTTATCAACGAAGCCTGGACTCGTATTGATAAGCCTGGAACGTATCGCGGCCAATGTGCCGAGCTATGCGGTAAAGACCATGGTTTCATGCCGATTGTGGTGCAAGCATTATCGGAGGCCGATTTTGATAATTGGTTAGTAGAGCAAAAAAAACTAGCAAGCAATGCAGCTACAGCCGCTGCGGCATCAATGTCTAAAACCTTGTCTCTTGAGGAGCTAACCTCACAAGGTGAGCAAATCTATATTGCTAGGTGCGCCGCTTGTCATCAACCCAATGGTGCGGGTCTTCCTGGTGTATTCCCATCATTAATTGGCAGCCCTATCATAAAAGGCCCTGTTAACGATCACCTGAATATCGTCTTAAACGGTAAACCAGGTACTGCAATGCAAGCCTTTGCAAAGCAACTTAGCGCCCAAGAAATTGCCGCAGTCATTACCTTTGAGCGTAATGCGTGGGGCAATAATAGCGGTGATGTAGTTCAAGCTGCTGATATAGGAAACTTTTTAGGCAGTAACGAGGCAAGCACCGAACCAAGTAAAGCAGTAACCGATGCAGCAAATACTATTGCAGCAACGACAACTGACATTACCGATGCGGTTACCGAAAAAGCCAATCAAGCTGTCGAAGCCGTAGCAGAAGCTGTTGTACCAGAGGATCTGCCCACGTTAACCTTGGAGCAATTAATTGCTGAAGGTGAGCAGGTTTATGCTACGACATGTGCTGCATGTCACCAAGCCACTGGCGCTGGTTTACCAGGCGCTTTCCCTTCACTTATTGGCAGCCCTGTTGTTACTGGACCGGTTAGCGGACATATCGATATCGTTATGCACGGAAAACCAGGTACCGCAATGCAGGCATTTAGTAGTCAACTTAGCCCGCAAAAGATGGCGGCTGTGATTACTTATGAGCGCAATGCGTGGGGCAATAATTCTGGCGAAGCGGTGCAACCTGCCGATGTCGCTAGCCATGGACAGTAGGGGAAAACAATGAGCACAACAACGCACGATACACTGGCTACCGCTCATGATGATCATCATCACGGCGCTCCGAAGGGGCTAATGCGCTGGCTACTCACCACTAACCATAAAGATATCGGCTCGCTGTATTTATGGTTTAGTTTCATTATGTTTCTTACTGGCGGTGCGATGGCAATGGTGATTCGAGCTGAATTATTTCAGCCTGGATTACAGCTAGTAGAACCTAACTTTTTTAATCAGATGACAACAGTTCATGGCCTCATCATGGTGTTTGGGGCGGTGATGCCCGCTTTTACCGGGTTAGCAAACTGGTTAATTCCAATGATGATTGGTGCCCCAGATATGGCACTACCGCGAATGAACAACTGGAGTTTTTGGATTTTACCCTTCGCCTTTACCATTTTATTAGGTTCACTCTTTATGGAAGGCGGCGGCCCTAACTTTGGCTGGACATTCTATGCTCCGCTCTCAACCACCTATAGTCCTGACAGTACCGCCCTATTTGTTTTTTCCATTCACATAATGGGAATAAGTTCGATAATGGGTGCAATTAACGTCATTGTAACCATTGTAAACTTGCGAGCTCCTGGCATGACCTGGATGAAGTTACCTTTGTTTGTGTGGACTTGGCTCATTACCGCATTTTTACTGATTGCGGTAATGCCGGTGCTCGCAGGTGCGGTCACCATGGTATTAACCGATAAGTTTTTTGGTACTAGCTTTTTTGATGCTGCAGGTGGTGGCGATCCGGTGATGTTCCAGCATATTTTCTGGTTCTTTGGCCATCCCGAAGTTTACATCATGATTTTACCGTCCTTCGGTATTATCTCCGCGATAGTACCAACCTTTAGCCGTAAAAAGCTGTTTGGTTACTCCTCGATGGTTTACGCCACTGCCAGTATTGCCATTCTGTCATTTTTGGTATGGGCACATCACATGTTTACTACTGGTATGCCTGTTTTTGCCGAATTGTTTTTCATGTATTGCACCATGTTGATTGCCATTCCAACCGGGGTGAAAGTGTTTAATTGGGTCGCCACTATGTGGCGCGGTTCAATGACATTTGAAACTCCAATGCTGTTTGCAGTGGCATTTATCATCCTGTTTACCATTGGTGGCTTTTCGGGCTTGATGTTGGCAATTACCCCTGCTGATTTCCAATACCACGACACTTACTTTGTCGTGGCTCACTTCCATTATGTACTGGTGACTGGGGCGATATTCTCCATTATGGCGGCGGCTTACTATTGGCTGCCTAAATGGACCGGCCATATGTATAACGAAACTTTAGGTAAGTGGCACTTTTGGTGTTCGGTAATATCCGTCAACGTGTTGTTTTTCCCAATGCACTTTCTAGGCTTAGCAGGTATGCCGCGTCGGGTTCCCGACTACGCGGTACAGTTTGCCGATGTGAATCAAATTGTGTCGATTGGTGGCTTTGCATTTGGTTTATCTCAGCTAATTTTCCTTGTTGTAGTTCTCAAATGTATCAAGGGTGGCAAACCCGCTGGAGATAATCCTTGGGAAGCAGCCGAAGGCTTGGAATGGTCGATTGCCAGCCCTGCGCCATATCACTCGTTTACCACTCCACCGGAGATTAAATGAGATGACACAGCCAACAAAATCAAATCGTAAGCTATTAATCATCCTGATTGCCGGGTCAATTGGTATGTTTGGGTTTGGTTTTGCGCTGGTACCGCTTTATGACGTGCTCTGCGATACATTGGGGATTAATGGCAAACCCCAAAATAGCGCCAGTAGTTATGAAGCGGTGGTGGTTGATAAAAACCGGACCGTAACCATTGAATTTGTGACTCAAGTTCAATCAGGTATGCCATGGGAATTTAGCCCTAAAGTTAACCAAATAAGCGTACATCCTGGGGAGCTCACTCACGCACAATTTTTGGTTAAAAACCTATCGACACGTGACACGGTAGGCCAAGCAATACCTTCGGTATCGCCAGGGCAAGGGGCGGCATACTTCAATAAAACGGAATGTTTTTGCTTTAATCAACAACCTTTGGCTGCAGCAGCAACAGCAGAACTACCACTGATTTTTTACGTGGACCCTGATTTACCAGCGTCCATTAACACATTGACTCTCTCTTATACCCTTTATGACATCACCGATAGACAGGCGATCGTCATGGAGCAAGGAGCAGCAAAATGACAACAAAGTATCAAACTTATTATGTGCCAACCCAAAGTGCTTGGCCAATAATCGGTGCTATCGGTTTATTTTTAATTGCGTTTGGCGCAGGTAATTATGTACAACAATTAACCACTGAAAAAACCTCTGGCGGTTACATTTTAATAACCGGCTTGGCCGTGATTATCTTTATGATTTTTGGCTGGTTTAAGACCGTTATTGATGAATCCATGGCTGGACTGTATTCACCGCAAATGGATCGTTCATTTAGGCAGGGAATGAGTTGGTTTATTTTTTCAGAGATTATGTTTTTTGGGGCATTTTTCGGCGCGCTATTTTATGCCCGAATGATTTCAGTACCTTGGCTTGGTGGCGCATCTAACAATGCCATGACCCATGAAGTGTTGTGGCCTGCATTTGAAGCTATGTGGCCATTGGTTAAAACACCTGATGGCACCGCAACAGAAGCCATGCCATGGACGGGTTTGCCGTTAATTAACACTATTATACTGCTAACCTCGTCGGTTACCTTGCACTTTGCTCATACCAATCTCGAAAAAGCCAATCGTAAACCTTTGATAATCTGGTTAGCGTTGACGGTAATTCTGGGTATTGCGTTTCTCAGTTTACAGGTTGAAGAATATAGCCATGCATACCAAGAAATGGGGCTTACGCTCTCTTCTGGTGTCTACGGCAACACCTTCTTTTTGTTAACCGGTTTTCACGGCATGCACGTAACGATTGGCACCCTGTTCTTGATTATTTTATTACTCAGAATTGTAAAGGGCCACTTTAGCCCCGACAAGCATTTCGCTTTTCAAGCTGGGAGTTGGTATTGGCACTTCGTTGATGTGGTGTGGTTATGTTTATTCATTTTCGTATACGTACTATAAAACCACGTATTAACGACTAATAAGGTCTGGGGTTAGGTTGAATGTAACCAAGCCCCAAAGCCACCAGCAATACCATTATAACGACAACAGAAAACAATACGCGCCGGCCGAGAAAACGACTCATTGATTGTTGATGCTCGCCCTTAACCATAATAAATAAGGCCCTACCTAAGTTAAATAATATGAATACAAGCAACGAGACTAAAACTAACTTAACGATGAAAGGTGTTGTCACAGGCAATCCTTTTAAAAGTGTGGGGGTGTCTCGGGTATTATTCGTAATCATTACTTTGGTCGTGTTTAGCTTGTTGGTCAAGTTAGGATTATGGCAGTTATCACGAGCAACCTTTAAACAAGAGTGGCAAAGCACACTTATCCAGCGCCAACAGCAACAAGCACTCACTTATGAGGAAATGTTGACAATAGTTGAAACGTCAGAAGCCTCAACAAGCTCTCAACCGGAGACGAGATTACTCACGGGTTATCGTCTGAAGATCTCAGCTAAACCCGTCAATAACATGATGCTGTTATTAGACAATCAAGTGTTTCAGGGTCAAGTAGGATATTTAGCGTATCAAATTTTTGAAATAACCCCTGAACAACCTTGGATAATGGTCGAGCTAGGCTTTGTGCCTGCAAACAAAGACCGTCGAATTTTACCTGAACTAACCCCCTTAAAAACAAATTACTACACACTGTTTGGCCGAGTTTATCAAAAACAACCCAACCCATTAAGTGACCGACTAGATCCAGAGCAATTAGCCGATACTCATGCTCCAGTACGTTTTCAAAATATCAATATACCCGCACTCACTGACATGCTTGGCCATACACTGACGCCTGTGGTGCTGCAACCCGACAATGTTCCAAATTATCACCTGCCTCAACCTTGGATACCCATTCCATTGTCGGCACAAAAACATCAAGGGTATGCCTTGCAATGGTTCACCATGGCAGCAGTATTTTTAGGACTAATGAGTTGGATAGCATTTCGACAATTTCGACGCTAAGCACCGTCGTTCATAATTAACTTAACAATAATATCAAATGATAAAGAGGAGATGGAATGAACTCCCTACCGAAAAAAAGCAATAAAGCACTACTGGTCTTACTGCTGGTATTTATTTTACCGGTTGCCTTAGCCAAATTAGTGTTAAGCCTAGAGCTGTATAACGGAGCAGCAACCAACAAAGGGGCGCTGATCGCTCCCGACATAAACTACACCAACTTAGCCATGGAAAACCCTAAACCTCATGCATGGCAAGTACTGTTTTTTCTACCCGAAACCTGCAATGAGCAATGCCAAGAACGGCTGTACATTTTACACCAAAGCTATATTGCCCTGGGCAAAGATAGGGATCGTGTTACCCCAATCATTGTAGTAAACAGCCACAGTGACACCAAAATTCTCAAGCAATTAAATATCTCATTTGACCAAGCAAACGCCAATGACGCACTTGCTGCACTATTGATCAATCAACAGCTTATTATTGTCGACCCTCTCGGTAGCTTAGTCATGCAATATGACAACGTAATAGGTCACGACGCCAATATTGCTCAGGGCAAAGCCATGATTGCCGATTTACGCAAAATGCTTAAGTTGTCGAGGGTTGGCTAATGGCAATACAGCGATTAATCAAATTCACTTTAGTGTTTACCTTGGCCGTTATTTTAATGGGCGCCTATACACGTCTGTCTGATGCTGGATTAGGTTGTCCTGACTGGCCAGGCTGTTACGGCCATTTAGCGGTGCCGAGTGCAAGCCATGACTTAGCCAATATTGAAAGTCGATTTCCTGATGCTCAAATTGAGCCAGAAAAAGCTTGGCTTGAAATGATCCATCGCTATATTGCTGGTACTTTAGGGTTAATGGTTTTAGCCATTCTAATTATGTGTCTTAAACAGCCGCAAGCACCCAAAAAACTGCCCGTTTTTATTGCGGTACTCATTGTGTTTCAAGCCGCATTGGGAATGTGGACTGTCACCATGAAATTAATGCCTGTTGTAGTAATGGCGCACCTTATAGGCGGTTTTAGTTTATTCGCCTTGTTACTGCTGTTATATCTGCGGCTTAAACCATTAAGGATCCCCGGAGGTGATACCTATGCGCGTAAGCTCATTCCTTTAGCACTAGTCAGTTTTGGTGTATTAGTCATTCAAATTATACTCGGTGGCTGGACCTCATCAAATTACGCCGCGCTTGCCTGTACCACCCTGCCCATATGTGAAGGTAATTGGGTCGATAATTTACGTTTAGCCGATGCTTTTTCACCATTCCAAGGCGATCACCCCAGTTTTGAATTTGGCGTTTTAGACTATTCCACCCGCATGACCATTCATGTCAGCCATCGAATTTGGGCAGTGGTAACCGCCATAACGCTAATCGTACTTGCACTCAAATTACGCTATGCACAATCACATATAATGCGTAACAGTGGTTACTTATTAGTGTTACTGGTCATCGCTCAAGTCGGACTGGGTATTAGTAATGTGGTGATGAATTTACCTTTAGGCATCGCAGTATCACACAATGGAGGCGCAGCCTTATTGCTGCTTACCTTAGTCTTTATTAATTACGCCCTGTTGCGTAAAGCATAAGTGAGGATCAACCATGACAAAACCTCTTACTATTAGTCAGGTTCAACCTAAGATAACTCTACAATGGCGCGCCTATTTTGAAATGACCAAACCCAAAGTCGTAGCACTTATGCTGCTTACAGTGTTGGTCGGCATGTGTTTATCTGTGCCTGGCATTGTACCGTTACAACCTTTGGTTGCGGGAATGGCAGGCATTGCGATGATGGCAGGCTCTGCGGCGGCGTTTAATCACTTAATTGATCGTAAAATCGATGGTTTGATGGCTCGAACTTATAATCGTCCGCTGCCTAAAGGAAAAATCTCCAGCATTAAAGCGGCAACCTTTGCGGTGTCGCTCGGATCACTCGGCTTTGTGGTGTTATATACCTTAGTTAATCCCCTCACAGCTTGGTTAACCTTTGCCAGTTTAATTGGTTATGCCTTGGTGTATACCGCCTATCTTAAACGGGCGACCTCACAAAATATTGTCATTGGTGGATTAGCCGGCGCTATGCCGCCATTATTAGGCTGGACCGCAATAACCAATGAACTGCATGGCTACGCCTTGTTACTGGTTATTATTATCTTCACTTGGACTCCACCGCATTTTTGGGCATTAGCCATTCATCGCCGTAAAGAATATGCCAAGGTCGATATTCCAATGTTACCGGTGACACATGGGGTAGAATTTACCAAAACCTGTATTTTGCTTTACACCATTTTATTAGCCATTGCCTGCCTGCTACCCGTTTTAGTCGGCATGTGTGGTCCAATATATTTGGTGGGTTCAACGTTATTGAGTTGTGGTTTTATCTATAAAGCGTGGCAGTTAAAGTTTCATGACTATCCAGAGCTGTCTATGCAAGTCTTTAAATTCTCAATTTATCATTTAATGGTGTTGTTTATAGTATTATTAGTTGACCATTACTTTTGGGTAAACGCTTAAATTAGAAAGGAAAATATATTGAAAATAATGATAGCGGTAGGGCTAATGTTATTAGCCCTAGTGGGTGGTGTCGTTTATCAACAGACGCAAACAGAGCCTATGCCATTGGCGACCAGTTATGTATTTGAGCAGCAGCGCCCATTAGCACCATTTACATTAGCAGACCAATACGGCAATGCGTTTACTAACCAAACGTTACAAGGTAAATGGAGTTTGTTCTTTATTGGTTACACAGCTTGCCCGGATGTATGCCCTACCACTCTGAATAAACTCGCAGCGGCATATCCACAACTGCAAAAAATAGCCAGCAATGTACAAGTGGTGTTTGTGTCAGCAGACCCTAAACGTGACACTCAAGCTAAACGATTAGATTACATAAATTTTTTCAATAAAGACTTTAAAGCGGTCAGCGCAGAACACACCGACTTATTTCCGTTTAGTCGTGACTTAGGCTTTGTGTATGCCATGGTGGGAGAGGACAGTGATTACCAAGTAGACCATAGCGCATCGTATGTGTTGGTTTCGCCAAGAGGGGAAAAAATAGCAGTATTTAAACCCAAACCACAACCTGGGCAGCTCGCACAAATTCTTAATGCTGAGCTCATTGCTGACTTTAGCCAAATCGTTCAATCTTGGCACTAGCCATTTACGTAATATCGTTACTCTTCGAGCCATTGACCATTATCTTGCGGGCGGATCCACGCTTGTGAAAACCAATAATAGCCCGTTTTTGTTTTGCTGGGCGCTGTGCAGTTATAGCGTGAACGCCCGGGTGCCAAATCTGATGATGCTTGGATAGATAAGCGATTTTCACTTAACCAAATAGGTTTCTTCGGTCCTTGGCCTTGAATAAAACACATCACTTGATGTGGATAAATATCTTGCGTATCAATAGTTAACTCTAATTTAGGTCGCCACTTACCTGATACCAATAATGGATCGCTGATGTTCTGCTTAATCACCGGCATCGGTAAACTGGAAAACTTAACCGTTAAACTCGCTAAATCAGCATAAGCATTGGCAACCGGAAAGCGCGGTAATGCCGTTAGTGAAGCATATTCCCCTGCGGCACCAGATTGCTGACCAAAGCCAACAAAGCCCTGTTTCGTCAAAATTGCTTCTAATTTGTTAGTGTATTCACCATACGGGTAGGCAAACATTTTTACACTTTGGCCAGTACGTTTTAATATTTCAGCTTCTGTCGATAAGATATTATCTTCGACACGGGCTTGCCATTGGGCTTGGGTTTCTTTGCCTTGACGACGAATTAAATGTTCGTGTCCCCAGCTGTGGTTGGCAATCGTCACGCCTTGATCGGATAAGGCAGTAATGTCTTTCCAACTCATCATGCCCTTGAAACCGGCATCGATGGGGGCAACAGAAATAAACACAGTGTACGGAAATTGATGTGAGGCTAGAATGGGCGCAGCATTGTTGATAATGCTGTCATAACCGTCATCGAAAGTAATCACAATACGTCTATCGGCTATTGGCGTGTTATGCTTTATTGAATCAACAGCTTCAGCTAATGAAATCACGGTAAAATCATTATCAGCCAAGTACTGCATCTGTTCAGCAAACTGACTTGGCGTCACACTCGTGCTTTTGGGGGTATTTTCCGACACGTGGTGATATTGTAAAATGACCACCGCATTGGCATCAAAATGCAATACACTCAAGCTGAACAACACCAACAATAAAGCTATTTTTTTAACCATGATTATCCATACCTATGTCAGTTAGCGCATTACTATTAAACCGCCAAAAAAATCGTCAATTATTGGCTTTAGCGACACCAATGATACTGTCGAATATCACCATTCCGCTATTAGGATTAGTTGATACTGCGGTAATTGGTCATCTTGGACAAGCTTACTATCTTGGTGGCGTAGCACTAGGCAGTACCATTATCACCTTAATGATTTGGTTACTCGGCTTTTTACGCATGTCCACCACCGGGTTAGTCGCACAAGCCTACGGTGCTAATGATACCTCAACTCAACAACAATTACTGATACAAGGTTGCAGCCTAGCATTAACCTTGGGAGTAGCTTGTGTAATATTACACTCTCCCATACTTGATTTAGCATTAAGCCTCAGCGATGCCAGCGAACAAGTGATGTTCTACTGCCGCCAATACGTCGAAATTCGAATCTGGTCACTGCCTTTTGCTCTCGTCAACTTAGTGTTATTAGGCTGGTTACTCGGACGCCAAGCGCCGAAAGCAGCCATGTGGCAATTAATTATCGCTAACAGCGCTAATATTATTCTCGATATTGTATTTGTCATCATCTTTAAATGGAATGTCCAAGGCGCTGCATTGGCATCGGTTATTGCTGATATCAGTGCTTTTTCAGTGGCATTGATTATGGTCAAACGCCAGCTAGTACTTACTGGAGGGCTTAATTTAAGCCAAGTTATCGCCCATTTATCATGGCGCGGATATGCTCGTTTACTCACCTTAAACCGTGATATTTTTATCCGCAGTTTGTGCTTGCAAGCCGCCTTTAGTTTTATGACCTTTTATGGTGCCGGTTTGGGCGACAATACGATTGCCGCCAACGCAGTGCTGCTTAATTTACTCATGCTGATATCTTATGCGTTAGATGGTATAGCTTATTATGCTGAAGCCGAAGTGGGCCGCGCATTTGGTCAAAAAAATCCAACATTACTGCATGACAGTGTCGTATTGGCATTTTGCTGGTCGGCAATGGTTGCGGTATTATTTAGCCTGCTTTTTTGGTCGGCAGGACCATGGATAATTCAGCTATTAACCAATATTGAAGCGGTACAAAACGCTGCAAACAACTACTTAATCTGGCTCATTTTTATGCCTATCTTGGCATTTGGCTGTTACCTGTTTGATGGTGTGTATATTGGTGCAGCGCACGGGAATATTATGCGAAACAGCATGATAATTGCTACCTTTGGCGTTTACTTTCCGAGTTGGTACCTATTGCAAGATTGGGGCAACCACAGCCTTTGGGCTGCGATGTCAATATTCATGCTATGCCGAAGCTTGACTCTTGGTTGGCACTATTACTACAAACTCAGATATCAACTGGCGGCCGTATAATATATTGAAGACCTTGATATAAAAATGTAACATCCAAATAACATTTTTATATCGCATTACATGGACCTTTAATGAAACGGATTTTATGGCTTGTTGTTATTAGTTTATGTCTATTTTCGCTTAGCTCATTTGCCAAATCTCTGCCTATAGAAGCCTTTGCCAGCATCCCAGATGTCCGCTTTGTTAGCTTATCTCCAGACGGTAAAAAAATTGCGTCGCTCGTACGAGTCAGTACTAATGAGCTTGAAGGCCAAGTACTCACTATTCGCGATATTCAAACCAATAAAGATATTTATCCATTGCAAACTGACAATCATAAATTTGTCATTTTATCGTTAACGTGGGCAAATAATGATGTCATCTTAATCGAGTCTAAATATCCCGCCATCCGTCGAGGTGTTCCCACAACCGAAACACGGTTAATAAAATACTCACTGAGCGACAATAAAACCTCAAGTGTGTTTTCTAATCGTTCTCTATCGCGTTTTGTCGATTTACCGCAATTACAAGCATCGGTTATTGATTATCTTGACAACGATCCAGATCATATCCTCATGCAAATTCAAGGTTTAGGTTCTAAACCACAATATGAAAGCGTCGTTAAAGTCAGTTTAAAAACAGGCGGTATCAAGACTTTACAACCAGCACGTATGCACATTGGAAACTGGTTAACCGATAGGCAGCACAAAGTGCGTATTGGCATTTATCGCGATGACACTACCTACCGTATTTACGAGCAAAAAGGAGCGGGTGAAGATCTCCGTAAGTTATGGGAGTTCGAGGCTTTAGCAGAAGACGTAATTTGGCCTATCGGTTTTGACCATGATCCTAATATCTTATATATCAGCGCCTATCATCAAGGTTTTAAAGCCATCTTTAAAGTCAACTTAACTGACCCGACATTGACTAAAGAACTCGTTTCTCACAATGAAAATTACGATGTTGAAGGCTGGCTAGTGTATTCCGCGCTAAAACAAAAGGTCATTGGTTTAAGCACCGACATTGAAGGTGAATATCTGTTCTGGGACCAAGATTATATCAAGTTGAACAATGGTCTTACAACTGCATTACCAGAGTCACATAATGTGATCACTCAGTTCAGTGATGATGAACGTCGTTACATCGTTTATGCTACTGGCCCTATTGAATCTGGTGCGTATTACTTTGGAAATAGAGATCAAAAAGCACTTTACCCTATCGCTTACCGTTACAGCCAATTACCACCAGAAGTGTTATCTCAGCCACAAACAGTCCATTATAATGCTCGTGATGGTTTAGCCATTGAAGCCTTTCTCACTACTCCAAAAGACACTGACGCCAAAAACTTACCGACCATAATTTTCCCCCATGGTGGACCTATTAGCTACGACTCAACCACGTTTGATTATTGGGCGCAGTTTTTAGCTAATCGTGGCTATGCTGTGCTACAAATGAATTTTCGAGGATCGTCAGGCTATGGCTTCAATTTCATGAGTTCGGGTCTTAAAAACTGGGGCCTAGAAATGCAAACCGACATTGAGGATGGTACTCACTGGCTTATCGAACAAGGTATTAGCGATCCTAAACGCGTGTGTATTGTCGGTGCCAGTTACGGTGGTTATGCAGCATTAATGGGCGTAGCTATCACCCCCGATCTGTATCAATGTGCCATTAGTGTCGCGGGCGTAACTGACCTTGAATATTTAGTTAAATCATCGCGTCGGTACGACAATAGCAAAATTGTAAAAAAACAAATTGGTGATGATTACGACGATTTGTATCAGCGCTCACCTATTAGCAAAGTAGCCAATATTAACGTGCCGGTATTATTAATCCACGGCACTAAAGATCGCGTGGTGCGAGTGCAACACAGTGAAGAAATGTATGATGCGCTTAAGGATTTACATAAACCCGTAAAGTATATCGAACTGGAAAATGGCGATCATTACTTAAGTAATAATGAACATCGTCTTACAACATTCATTGCAATAGAACACTTCTTAGCGACCAATCTTGGGGTAAAATAACCTCAAATAGCCCAAGTCGTCACATACGAGAATACTATGACTCAAGAATTGATTATTACCGACATTGAAGTTGGCAACGGTAAAACCGCAGTTAAAGGCGCGCTAATTACCACTCGTTATAGCGGTCGATTAGCCGACGGAAGTCAGTTTGACGCTTCAGATGCGTTTCAGTGTGTCATTGGCACGGGCAGAGTCATTAAAGGCTGGGATCTGGGTATTATTGGTATGAATGTCGGCGGCAAGCGACAACTATCAGTTCCGGCTCATTTAGCTTATGGAGAACGCCAGATTGGTGAGCGAATTCCAGCACACTCAGATTTATTTTTTGATATTGAATTACTTGAAGTACTCACTCGAGACGACTAAAGCCACTAGATGGCGAAAACCTAATCGACACCAACAAAAAACGCGACCTCATAATGAGGTCGCGTTTTTGTTTATTAGCTTTGCTAGTAGCAGTAATTCGTCACGCGATTAAGCGTAAGAATGCTCGCCATGCTCATGCTCTGTCACGTCACGAACACCAGTCAATTCCGTTGGGAACATATCTAACAATTGCTTCTCAATACCATCTTTTAAGGTGATATCAACTTGCGAGCAACCGTTACACCCACCGCCAAACTGCAATACTGCAACACCAGCTTCGGTAATTTCTACCAGCATGATGTTACCGCCGTGGCTAGCAAGTTGTGGATTAATCTCTGACTGAATAATATATTCAATACGTTCAACTAATGGCGCATCTCCAGACACTTTGCGCATTTTTGCGTTAGGTGCTTTTAATGTTAGTTGCGAACCAAGCTGGTCGGTTACAAAGTCAATGCTGGCATCATCTAAAAATGGTGCGCTCTTTTCATCGACCATAGCACTAAAGCCATTAAATGGAAGTTCTACATCATCAGCTTCAGCGGCATCAGGTGGACAATAAGACACACCACACTCTGCTTGTGCAGTACCTGGGCTGATAACAAACACACGAATGTGCGTACCTTCCGGCTGGTCGGCCAATAGTTTGACGAAATGGGCCTGAGCTGTATCGGTAATGGTGATCATAAAAACCTGCTCCGTCAGGGAATACCTGAGTAAATTAGTAAGAATTAGACCTATGATACTCTGTGTTGCATTGGCTTTGTAGTGTCAGTGGGATTTGATCTCGAAAAAATGATCCAGTTCAACTTTTTTTTACCCTAAAAAAACTGCAATGCCCCATATACCAAGCGTTACAAGACATATTAATTAATTGTTTTTATTTACAAAAAATCTTGTTATTACTCAAATCGAATTAATCTAACCTCAACCTAGATTAATCTACCCTTAAAAAGATTTAATCTAACAATCCCGGCGCTTCAGCACGCGCAAGGCACCAAGTTTGCACATGGACAAACTGCAGGCTAAATAAACCTGCAATTTCATCTACGGTTGTTCCAGTAGTAACAACATCATCAATCAACGCAACACGCTGATACGTAATGCTTGGTTGTAGTGCAAATGCACCATGGCAGTTTTTACGCCTCTGCTTACCCGCAAGTCCCGTTTGTGGCAACGTATCAACAATCCGAATTAAACAACGGTCATCTAGAGGAATATTCGTTAATAGGCTTAACTCTTTAGCAATGAGCCAAGCTTGATTAAAACCTCGCTGACGTAAACGATTGGGATGTAACGGAACGGGGATTAACACTTGTGGTCGCCTAATAATGCCATGCTTAATTAACAATGCGATTCGACAGGCTAGTTGCTGAGTTATCGCGTTAAGCGGTGCACATTGCTGTTGATATTTAATGGCGGCAATAACAGGTCCCAGCCCTTGATGATAACTACAAGGGGCTACCACCCAATTAGGAGTGTGTTTATTGCATTTACCACAATAAGCCTGCAGCAACGCTATTTCGCGCCCACAACCTAAGCACACTTCGTGCTGATACAAACTTGCCGCTAAACACACTTGGCAAACACCTGTGAGCACTTGATTAGGGAACAATTGCTGATAACCCGTTTGATCTATCCTTTGCTGGCACAGCAAGCAACGGTTGGGTAAACTGCCTAGTAAAATGACCCTGGCACGCTGAAGGCGCTTGACGCATAAACGTAAGATATGGGTGATATCGATTGAATTATTGATTGGCGGCATTGGCTATTCATTCCATTAAATAGACTCAAAAGAGGTGTTAACCGTGAGTTTTCCTGCATTGCATATTGATACCGTAGGCTCACAAGGCCAAGACATCGTGCTATTACACGGTTGGGGTGTGAATAACCAAGTCTTTAGTCCATTAAAAAACGCATTGCACCAGTATAGAGTGCATTATGTTGATTTGCCGGGTTTTGGGTTAAGTCCCAATATCGACGGAGACATAACGCAATGGTCACAAGCACTTGCAGAGCAACTTCCACAACAGGCAATTTGGATTGGTTGGTCGTTGGGAGGGTTAATCGCTAGCCAAATTGCCATCGATTACCCAGAGTCAGTGGCTGCATTAGTCACTATTGCCTCATCACCATGCTTTATGGCCCGCGAAAGTGTTATGGCTCACGAAAAAGACGACTCAACCCTATCTTGGGCAGGTATTCAACCTGATGTATTGGCACAATTTTCAAGTCAATTAAGTCGCGATTTGTCTCGCACTGTTGAACGGTTCCTGGCAATTCAAGCCATGGGAAGTGATAATCCAAAATCTGATATCCAACAAATAAAAAGCTTAGTGTTAAGCAAACCATTGCCGACACAACAAGGCTTATCACAAGGATTGGATATGTTAGCGCAAGTAGATTTACGCGCCACGATCACTCAAATACAGCAGCCATGGTTACGAATTTGGGGAAAGTTAGATAGTTTGGTGCCGAGAAAGATTATCTCGTCATTACCAAGCAGTGACAACATTGAAGATGTGCTGGTCCACAAAGCATCCCATGCACCGTTTATTTCGCATCCCGATGCATTTTTAAACCATTTATTACCGTGGATCACAAAATACCGCTAAAAATATCTTAATAGCACTTTGGCCTTAGCCAAATGTTGTCTATAATTTAGTCAAGGCGTCGTATTGACAAGGTCAACATGATAATTACCACTCATTATCCACAAGTACCGTTAGCAACTTCGAATGTTGCGACGGATCTTGCACGAGTGGACAATCAACAAAAACCGCCGATTATCCCGCCACAAGAACCGACAAAAGAACATGCTGAACGGTCATTAAACCAACAAAATGAACGCGCTACGCCTTACATTGTCGCGGAGAAAAAACAGCAGCAAGAGCAAGCTAAACGACAACAGCAAAGTGTCACACAACAAGCGGTAGAGTCTAAAGCAATTGCCTCGCCAGTCATTCGGCCTCAAGTCATTAGAATCATGGCTAGCCAAACCCCAGCGCTGCAACGTAAAGATATTCAACTAAAAACACAATCGACAAATGCTAAAACAACACCAGAACCCCGTCAACGCCAAGCGCTAGACACTGGCATATCCAAAGCGACCTACCAACAATTCGGTCAACGGATTGGTCAATTTTATCAACAGCAATCCGCCCCAAATAATGAGTCTCAACTACAAATATTAGCGTGATACTTCTTTGGTAGCCATATCAGACAGTGTCGGTTTTACCTCTGAATTAGCCGAACGATACAACATTTTGTTGTACGCTAAACTCCCCCACAATGCCCAACCTAACGCGGCTTCTGCTTGCGGTTCATTCAATGTGGTCGGAGTCAATTTTTCAGTAACAAAATTATAGGTAACACTTTCCGGTGGTAATTCAGGTTGTAAAATAGTCATTTTATTCCCCTCCAATAAACCAAAGTTTTTATCATATTGCATCATTGCTCGACCCGGCCAAGAGTCTGGCATTGTGGTTAAATCACGGCCTAGCATTGGATAGCTATCCGAAATACCCAGCAACGAAATTAACGTCGGCGACATATCAATTTGGCTAACAACACGTGGATCGCGCTTCGCATCAACCCCATCACCTAATATAAGCCCAGGAATACGAAAACGTGACACAGGTATTAGTGCTGCGCCACCCACTCGACTGTCATGATCGGCCACAACGAGGAATAAGGTATCTTTCCAGTAATCTGATTTTTTAGCTTTTTTGAAAAACTCACCCACGGCATAATCGGCATATTTCACCGCGTTATGCATGGTATATTGCGGCTGTTCGTACAACTCAATACGGTCATCTGGGAACTCATACGGATCATGATTGCTTGAGCTAAACACTAGACTAAAGAACGGCTTACCCTCTTTGTGCATCCGCGAAAACTCTTCATCCGCTCTAAACAATAAATCCTCATCAGACACCCCCCAAGACGCTACAAACGCGGGGTCTTTATAGTCACCTTGATCAACTATATCGGTAAAACCATTGCCTAAAAAGAAGCTGCGCATATTATCAAAATGGCTTTCACCACCATAAATAAACTGCGTGGTATAGCCATGTTGCTTCAATAAATCAGCAATGGTAAAAAAGCCTGTTTGACTCTTCCCTAGTTTCACCACGGCGCGTGCTGGCGTTGGCGTAAAACCGGTTGTTACCGCTTCAATACCTCTTACCGAACGCGTACCAGTTGCGTATAAATTTTCAAAAAACCACCCTTGTTTAGAGAGTTCGTCAATATTAGGCGTTAACGGTAAACCACCTAAACTCCCCACAAAGCGCGCACCTAAGCTTTCTTGTAAAATGATCACAAGGTTCTTTGGTTTACCGGTATAGCTGGCTTGATTAAATGACAACGTCGGTATGGTTGATGAGGTAAATGCACTCAGTGGCCGACCGCTTTCACGACGCACAATATCGATCACTTTTGCGTCCGCTAACTTGCCATACACTTTCGATGCATCTTCTTCATTACTCATTTGCTTAATCGCAAAGATTAATGAGAAAGAGGAATTCAACACCAAAGAATTAACTAAAGGATCGTCAGAAAATGCCACTAATGAAGGATTAAGTGGTCGATGCCCCAACGATGAACGCGCACCTAGCACCGTAATAGCAATGACGATAACGGCAAGCACTGGACGCCAATACCATTTAGGAAAACGAACATATTGCGTTAATTTGCCACTTAACCACCAGCCACCCCATAAGGTACCCACGGTGATTAGCGCCGATAAAATAAGCTCGCCTTTACGCCCAGCCCATAACATCGATAACACTTCTTTTGGATAAACAAGATATTCAACATATAAACGGTTAGGTCTAAAACCATATTCAGCAATAAATGACGGCGATGACGCCTCAAGAAAAACCACCACCCATAAACCTAGTGTGAGCCATACGCGTAATATCGTCAGCCAAACACGGCCAACTAAATGCTCACCGGCAAACACTACGGTTCCGAGCGCTGCAATACCCCACAACCAACATAAAGAGGCAAAATCTACCCGTAAACCTTGCAATAAAATGTAGCCCCAACCTTGGGCATCGGATACTCGCTCAGCTTGCCATAAAGACATGCCAATACGGCTCAAACTCATAATAAGCAGAGAGATAACACTAAATATAACAATTGCTTGAAATAAATTATGCGAGGTCTTTTGTGTACCGAGTTCACTTGAACTACTACCAAGACCAAAGAAATTGACAGCCATTTATTGCTCCAAAATTATTATTATTTTTAGGCTTCATATGCAATTAAGTCCGCAACAAGCTACCCCAAATGTAATAACATAATTACTGGGTAATAGACTAGTATGTGTATCTTAAGGGCAACTTAAGCTTATCGTGTTACTGAAAACCTTGTTTACTCAACGATTTTAAACAAGATTTTTTGTTATATTTTCAATATCATCATTGTAAACGAGCTACGAGAAGACACAGTAACAAAAACCATCTGAGCCTAAGACCTTAGCGAAGATATTAAGTTCAGGGCGTAATAACATATATTAACATCTTATTTACAGTCGGTTAAATTCTGTTTTTTAAAAAGGTTTTTTGCATCGACTTACACCATCGCCGCATGGTCATTTGGAATGAACACAGTAAACATAATTTTGTCTTCCGAAACCAATTCAAAACTAAACTTAAATCCATTCACTTTGGCAATATTTTCAACGATGGCCAATCCTAATCCATGCCTTTCGCTATTTGATCGCGATTGTTCAGCCTGGAATAACGGTAGCGTAAGTCGCTCTAAATCATTCGCATTAATACTGGTCACTAATTGATTTTCAACACTAAAACTTAATCCTTTATTATCAGAGACTAACCTTATTTTAATCGATGACTTTGGCGGACTGTAGTACAGTGCATTATCAAATAAATTGGTCAAGATAAGGTGCAAAGAAAACTCATCGACAAGGCAGCTTTGATCCAAAACACTATTTTCAATATTCAAACGAGCATGAATAGTCGAGTACTTAAATGCCAACTCATCAATAACCTGGCCCATCAAGGTTTTGATATTGATATGCTGGCGATGTAGATTAATATTTTCAGATGTGGCTTGTTGCAATAGTAGTAAATTATTGACTATGGTTTTCATCCGTAAACTAATGCTGAGTACATCTTGTTTATAGCTCACGCCAATACGCTGATCATCCGGATAACGAATATAAATTTCACTTAAACTAATCAACTCACTGATTGGCGTTTTCAGTTCATGAGCGATATCGGCAGTAATGCGCTTTTCTGTTTGTAAGTATTGTTGGCTAATTTTGACAAATTTATTCAGTTCATTACGAATTGGTTCAATTTCGAGATAACGTTCAGACTCATTAGACAGTGGGATGTATTTTTTAGTGACATCGACGCTTTTTAGCGACATGTTTAATTCGTTCAACGGGGTCAAACCACGATGAATAACCTTCACTACGGCCCAACGGATCAACACAATCACCAGTAGTAAGCCAATGGCTAAACTAGAGTCGATGATCACCAAAATTTGCGACAAATCTTCAGTGGTAATGGCTATGGTTAACCACATGGGTTCGACTGTATCCATCATTGACCGATTAGTTTTAGGCACTTGCGGCTCAAAATACGACACCATCGCCCTGCCGTCTCGACCATCTGGTAACACCACATCGGCAAAAAAAGCACTGTTGAGTGGAATGTCTTTTTTAAGTAAATCTACCCCCTCGAAATTACGCAACGACTCAGAACGTTCAAACACGCTTGAGCCTTGCCACAATTGAAAAAAGCTTGCTTTAGTCGAGATGCCAAATTCAGGCATAAACTCGCCAGCAAAATCAAACTCGGTGCCTTCTGGAGTCACTTTAACTAAGGTCTTTAGGTAGTTAGACTTGTCTGTTAACGCGCTATCAAACTCAACATCGACCCAATTATCGATACTGATATCAATCGCCAAAAACACCAAAATCAACATGGCTGATACCACATAGGTCATGGTATTGACTAAATTGGTGGTTAACGATCTCATTAATGTTCACCCACAAAATAGCCAAAACCACGTTTGTTTTTTATCGGTAGCGTCACCCCTACGGCTTTAGCTTTTTTACGCACGGACGATAAATGAGCCTCGATGGTGTTTTTTGATAAATGATTAAATGAACCCACGACTGCTTCACTGATTTGTTCAGGATTAAGTACTTGCTTAGGGTTACTAAATAAATATTCAACAATTTTGAATTCGTTTTTAGTCAGATCGATATAATGGCCATCTGCATGAAGTGATTTATTACTTGTGTCTAAAACAAAATTAGCAATACAAATAGTTTTAACTTGTTGATTGAGTTCACCACGGCGACCAAGAGTCACGAGTCGGGCTTGTAATTCGTCAAACGAAAATGGTTTACACAGATAATCATCGGCACCCGCCAATAAGCCAGTAACACGATCTTCAGCTTGTGATTTAGCCGATAAAATAATGACCTTAGATTGATTACCTAATTTACGAATACTCTTAAGTAAACTCAGACCATCTACATTAGGCAGCATGAGATCCAAAATAATGAAATCATAAGAATTAGTGAGCGCCATACTTAAGCCCTCAGAACCATCACCGGTTTCATCAACGGTATAACCTAAATGATCTAACCCAACTCTAATGCCGCGACGCAGCGCTTCAGAGTCTTCAATTAACAACACTTTCATTGAGTGTCCTTTATCATAATTGCGCCTATATCCATATTACGAGTGATGCAGTCCAAACGGAAAAATAATCTAAACTCGGGATAACAAACTACCATTAGCAAACTTATCTCTATGCTATCCATAGCGATAAGTTAACAGCCGACACGTTGCGGGCAGATTAACCGTTTACGAGTCAATTATGCCCATAAAACAACCCACCAAACAATCGCTGCCATCAGCATGCTGAGAAACACAAATGCAGAAGCAATATCTTTGGCGAGCCCAGATAACTCATTAAACTCCAGGCCAATACGGTCAACCACCACTTCTACAGCAGTGTTAACCAGTTCAGCAAACAATACAAATAGTAACGCCAGCACTAACATGGCAGATTGCGGCGCACTAATATTTGCCATACAAGCAAATACAGTTAATGGAATAAACAGCATTAACTCTTGCTGAAATGCCGCTTCATTACGGCACATCCACTTTAAACCATTAAAGGTATGTTTACAGGTATACAGCAAGCGCATAATGCCATGGCGTTTCACCACAATTTTTGGCTGTTTAGTTGCTGCACTCTTTGCCGTATTCTTTGTTACATTATCATCAGACGTAGATGATGAAGCTGAAATTGTCATGAGTATATCCCTAGTTCATTTTACAATCGGTGGTGATATCTAGCTTAGGATCACGTACCGAACTGCTAACACCGTAAAGCCCTAACAATGTATGGAACAAGTTGTCATGTGAGTACGAGCCACTTAATGCATGCTCGGCAACACATTCACGGTCAATTTCTTTAGCTTGTGTGTAGTCTTGTGGTAACCACATAAACCAAGGCACATGAGTTTGTTGGCTCGGCGCAATGCTGTAAGGCGTACCGTGTAAATACATACCACTTTCACCCAACGACTCACCATGGTCAGATAAATACACCAGCGCGACGTTATATTTGTCTTGATACTGCTTAAGTACATTAATCGTTTCTGCCAACACAAAATCGGTATAGGCAATAGTATTGTCGTAAACATTAACAATCTCTTGGTCGCTACAGTTTTCAATATCGCTGCGGCTACAAGCTGGCGTAAATAACGCTTTATCGGCTGGGTAACGCTGCCAATATGTTGGTCCGTGACTGCCAATAGTATGCAAAGCGATAAATTGATTATCTAAGCCTTTACCCGACAGTGCACTGGCTTGGCTGTCTTGTTGTAATTTTTGGCTGAGTTTTTCAACTAAAATCTCGTCATAACAACTTAAGCCATCACATAATGGATTTGGCTCGCTCGGCGAAATATCAATCTTATTAACGCGGGCCCCAACGTCTTTATCACCGCCATCGTTTTCAAACCATGTCACGTTAACACCAGCGGCGTTAATCACATCAAGTACGTCATTTCGAGCATCGGCAACTTCACGATTGTAATTATCATGAGTGAGGTTTGAGAACATACACGGTAATGAATGCGCGGTAGCCGTGCCACACGATGACACATTTTGTAAGGCAATCATGTCAAGGTTTTCTGTGTACGGGTTGGTATTACGTTGATAACCGTTATACGCCATATTTTCTGCACGGGCAGTTTCACCGACAACAAGCACCATAAGAGTCGGTTTGCCATTCGTGCTAGGGATTAACTGTGCATCTTGACCAATAGGGTCAAAGGTTAATTTTTCGGTAAAGTAACGGTTGTTTAGGTATTTAACCGTATTATAAATATGTGCGGGGATAATCATCTTATTCAGATAATTATTATTGCGCCCCACTGACGCATAGTCTTTGTAAAAAAACAGCACCATCAACCCGACTAACACCACGCTGAATATTGTAAAGCCAGCGCGACGAAGCACTATTTTGGCCAGTGACGGACCACTCGATAATTTAGTGCGGTATAACAAAACAGAAGGTATTACCCCTAACACCATCACATAGCTAACTGAGGGTATACTTATATAGGAAAAAGCTTCACCAGAATTGGTTTCAAAAATATTTTCAATCATGCCGTAATCAAACATCACGTTGTACTGCAACATCGCATACATGGCCGCTGACGATGTCAGTAACAACACAATCATCACGGGTTTAAAAACAAATTTAAAAGCAAATAAGCTAAAAATAAGCATAAAACAACTGCTTAATAACAATGCAGGTGACAAAGAAAACAGCACATGACCATCTGCTGATAATTGATAGATTTTACGGATTATCGGAAAATTTAATACCAAGCCAAAATAGACAGCGATAATGCAGGTCATCGCCTCGTAACTGATGCTCTTTGGGGTGATACTGGATAATGTTTTCGTTAGTAATTTCAATTTTGCCACTCGCAATAAACTCGACTGGCGCTGATATTCAACTAAAACACTTAAGATCCACTGAATAAAAACTGAATTATTGCTGTGTGGTTATATTCAGTTTCAAAATATAAAAATGAGCTAAAAAAAAGCCCTTACACATCAGTGCAAAGGCTTTATAATCAATACATTAGCTAAATGTGTTTTACCACACCGTATAATTGATTATTTTTTTATCTTGGCAAAGGCATCAGCAAACGCATTACCCATAGCCGCATTTTGTGGTGCTTTAACAGGTTTACTGGCTGGTTTATTATGACCAGAACTCTTGGTATTGACTGAAGATTTACCCGCAGCAGGCTTTTTCTGGTAATTATTTTGTGGCTTACCCTGCGACTGTCTGGTTGCCTTTTCGGTATCAATTTTTTCATCAAGACGCATACTTAACGCAATACGACGACGCTCAATATCCACTTCCATCACTTTCACTTTAACCACATCACCGGCTTTAACCACTGTATGTGGGTCACTAACAAACTTGTCGGTTAACGATGAAATATGCACTAAACCATCTTGATGCACACCCACATCAACAAAGGCACCAAAGTTGGTCACGTTGGTGACTACACCTTCTAAAATCATCTCGACTTTAAGGTGCTTCAATTCTTCTATGCCGTCTTTAAACGTAGCCGTTTTAAACTCACCACGAGGGTCGCGTCCTGGTTTGTCTAGTTCGGCTAAAATATCATTAATGGTCGGCACACCAAATGCGTCGGTAACAAAATCGGCAGCATTAATCTGTTTTAACAAATCGCTATTACCAATCAGTTCAGTTAATGGCAATTGCTTAGCACCAGCAATCGACTCAACTAGGCTGTAAGCTTCTGGATGAACAGATGATGAATCCAATGGATTATCACCATTACGGATACGTAAAAAACCCGCTGCTTGCTCATAAGCTTTAGGCCCTAAACGAGCCACACTCAATAACTGCTTACGATTGGTAAATTGACCATTAGCGTCACGAAAATCAACCACGTTTTTAGCTAAGGTTTTGGTTAAGCCAGCAACTTGAGCTAATAACGGCGCTGATGCCATATTTAAATCAACACCTACAGCGTTAACACAGTCTTCAACGACGGCATCAAGCGACTGCGATAACTGGCTTTGGCTTACATCATGCTGATATTGTCCTACGCCAATTGCTTTGGGTTCAATTTTTACTAGCTCTGCTAGCGGATCTTGTAAGCGACGCGCAATTGATACCGCACCACGAATTGACACATCAAGATTAGGAAACTCATTAGCGGCAAACTCAGAGGCCGAATATACCGATGCGCCCGCTTCACTCACAATCACTTTGGTCAGCGTCGGATGCGTTTCTTTCACGGCAGCGATTAACTCGCCAGTTAGCTTGTCGGTCTCACGCGAGCCAGTACCATTACCAATCGCAATAATTTCAACTTTATGCATGGTCACTAAATTACTTAAGGTACGAATCGATTTGTCCCATAAGTTTTGTGGCGCATGCGGGAAAATAGTGGTGTGGGCCACCAGCTTACCGGTGTTATCAACAATCGCGACTTTCACGCCAGTACGGATACCAGGATCGAGTCCCATTGTCGCTTTAGCACCAGCAGGAGCCGCCATTAATAAATCGCCCAAGTTACGGGCAAACACTCTAATGGCTTCTTCTTCCGCGCTTTCACGCATCTTAGCGATAAACTCGGTTTCCATTTGCAAAGCAACTTTAATGCGCCAAGTCGAGGTCACTACCGTTTTCAACCATTCATCAACGCTAGAGTTAGTCAGTTCTAACTTAAAGTGATCGCTAATAATCACTTCACAATAACTGCCTTCTGTCGCTTGAGTATCGGGATCGGCGTTCATCGACAGGCTTAACATGCCTTCGTTACGGCCGCGCAACATGGCTAAAGCACGGTGAGATGGGATTTTGCTCATCAGCTCATTATGCTCGAAATAGTCGCGGAATTTAGCGCCTTCTTTCTCTTTGCCTTTTACCATGCGGCTTTCAAGTACCGCTTGTTGTAATAAATGCTGGCGCACTTTACGCAGTAACTCTGCATCTTCAGCAAAGCGCTCAATTAAAATGTAACGCGCACCATCAAGCACTGCTTTAGTGTCGGCAAAACCTGCATCAGGATTAATAAACTCTGTTGCTTTGCTTTCTATATCTAATTGACGATTGGCTAATACTGCATCTACAAGCGGCTCAATACCCGCTTCGATGGCTATTTGGCCCTTGGTACGACGCTTTGGTTTGAATGGCAGATATAAATCTTCAAGACGGGTTTTGCTGTCGGCGTCATTAATCGCTTTAGTTAACGCTGGGGTTAACTTGCCTTGCGCATCAATGCTCGACAACACCACTTGGCGGCGGTCGTGTAACTCACGTAAATAACCTAAACGAGAAAACAAGTTACGCAACTGAGTGTCATCTAAACCACCGGTAGCTTCTTTACGATAGCGCGCAATAAACGGCACGGTGGCGCCATCATCTAATAGCGCAATGGTCGCTGTGACCTGTTGTTCACGGACATTAAGTTCTTGAGCGATAATCTGGGCAATATTATGCATAATCAATCGAATTCGACATGGTTTAAAATAAAATTATGCCAAAGATACCATAAAGACCACCAGTTCGCTGCTAGTACGAAAGGCTTTATGATGTCTTTATAGATAATCGATAAAAAGAATGCATCATCGGACATGAAGTGCTAAAACACAGATGATAATATTACGGCTTATATAAAACCTCACCGTTCTTCGACCACATTAAGAGTAAACTGCGTGAAAACTAAGTTAATCACTTTAGAAGGCTACAATAAGCTCAGAATTGAGCACGATTACTTGTGGAAAGAACAACGTCCTGAAGTGACTAAAATTGTCACTTGGGCGGCAGGTTTGGGAGATCGCTCCGAGAACGCTGATTATACTTTTAATAAACGTTTATTAAGGCAAATTGACCGCCGAGTACGTTATTTACGCAAGCTGCTGCCCGAACTCAAAATTGTCTATTACGCACCAGAGCAAGAAGGCAAAGTGTTTTTTGGCGCCACGGTTGAAATTGAAAACGACGCCGGTGACATTAAAACCTTTAAAATTGTCGGCCCAGAAGAAATTTACGACGAACGTAAAGACTACATCTCCATCGACTCGCCCATGGCCCGCGCGTTACTCAAAAAACAAGTCGACGATGAAGCGGTAGTGAGCACACCTCAAGGCGATAAAACCTGGTACATCAATAAGATTAGTTACAAACTAGAACAGAAATAACTTATCCAAGGAAAACGGAATCAAAGGCGTTAGTTGCTATGGTTTTGTTCCGTCAAAAAGAAGTATTGAACAGTTAAACTTTGCTGCTAGCACTGGGCGTGGTGACTCCAACACCACAAAGATATTGTTCCCTGATAGATTCAGCTTTGAAGAGCCATATTGACTCATGAACCATCAATATTAGGAACCATTTTGACTATAGCAAAATTGATTATGTGCGAGGTTGATGACGGTAAACAGGAGGCTTTTTCACAAAGTCAGAGTGCCTGGAGTCAACTGTCGACGTGTAACGGTTTTGTTGGGCAA
Organism: Shewanella sp. S1-58-MNA-CIBAN-0166; assembly: GCF_040310085.1. Classification (NCBI taxonomy): domain Bacteria; kingdom Pseudomonadati; phylum Pseudomonadota; class Gammaproteobacteria; order Alteromonadales; family Shewanellaceae; genus Shewanella; species Shewanella sp. S1-58-MNA-CIBAN-0166. Next base: position 260,887 of record NZ_JBEOPN010000001.1, read on the forward strand.
GCAGGTGGATGGGAGGCCTCGTCAACCACAGCCATTATTTTAGGTTTTTGGGAATCTCAGTTTCACGTGAGTGAATTCATGAGAACTACCCACGATGATATTTATTTAAGTAATAAACAACAATCCACTTATCGTCATTGTTCAGTTAATTACTTCGAACTCATTTCAACCATATCTGGCTTACAGATTGATTTTTCAGGTGCTGGAGTATTAAGAGTCGCTTACTGCTCAAGAGTACTGGACATTGATAGGTTTAATCGAGATCAACAACTTATCTGGAACCCTCAACTGTCAACGCAACTCGGATGTTTAGGCGGTCACGTTTGGCGCCATGTTAAACACCATGACTGTTACTTAGTGGTAACGCATTGGGAATCACCAGCAGCTCATGAAATATACGCAAACAATGTATTGCCAAAATTACGGAAGATAGCCCACACTTCGGAGTACATTGAACAACTATTAGGTAAGGTTGTTGTTCTCGATAAAAAGTGGAACGTCACACCCTATAACGGTTGATCACCCAGATGACATTCCATCTAACCAGTTTAAACCGGCATAATCATATTGTAGTTTCCCCCAATAAAACATTATCAATTCCTGAAGATTTGCTCACCCGTTTATGGGCGACAGTGTATTTAAGATATGGCCTTCGGCCACTAATGTCGTGGCGCTTCGCCCACACCAGACCAAGAGAAAATCAACGGCTATTCCTTCTTGAAACTCCCAGTCGCTACATCAAATTTATTTGAATTACCTACAAACTAATGGCCAGTTTTACTCATTCACTACATTCTGGGATTAAGCAGTGTAAGTGAATAGCGAGGTTAAAATTTGCCCCCAAGTATGCAGAACCGCCGTGCACCCAAGCTGACTTTGTAAGTGTTTTCGGGTGATCCAAAATTAACTTAACATTTGCCATACTGCTTCAAACTGTGCGCGGTACAATTACTTCGCTTGCTCATCAAAGCCGATAATTTAGGGGGCCATATTTACTTGGCAGAGGTTAGTCTCTAGCAAGTGCATCAACCGGATTCAATTTAGCCGCATTCCGGGCGGGCAGATAACCAAACACAATACCGATTAAGGTCGAGCAGGCAAAAGCTGCCACTATTGACGTACTCGAATAGATCATCTGAAAACTGCTGCCTGTGTAGGTAAATATCATACCGATAAGATAAGCAAGTCCAATCCCCAATGCGCCACCACAAAAACATACCAATACAGCTTCAATCAAAAACTGACGCATAATATCGGTTTGCCTGGCACCAACGGCCATACGAATGCCTATTTCGCGCGTTCGCTCTGTTACCGATACCAGCATGATATTCATTACCCCAATCCCGCCAACTAACAAAGAGATAAACGCGATAGCTGATATCAGTAACGTCATGGTTTCAGATGTTTTTTCAATGCTTTTACGTATCGTATCTGTATTAATAGTGAAAAAATCAACTTTGCCGTGGCGCATAGTCAATAAGCTAATAATGCCTTGCTCTGCCACATCGCTTGATACATTGGCATCTATCCTTACGGTAATATCGTTAACATAATTTTGTCTAAGAATACGTCCTGAAACCGTGGTATACGGCAACCAAACATTCAGTTCATCACTGTTGTCGGACACACTTTCAATTGGCTTTGTTACGCCAATAACACGAACCGGAAGGCGGCCGAGAAAAATGACGCTACCTAATGCACTGCCGTCAGAAAAAAGCGTTTGCTCAGTATTGGCATCAATGACGGCAACCTGTTCTAACGCATCGATACTGTCATCGGCAAAATATTGTCCTTTGGCCAACGCATAACCGCGCACCCGAAAATACTCAGTACCCACGCCTTGAACTGAGCCTGTGACGGTTTCACTTGCATAACGTATGGCAACATTGGTCCTAACGGTTGGGGTAACGCTGTCCACATAGGGCAATATTTTAAGCGCATTGGCATCGTCTGCCGTGAGCGACTTAACCCGTTCAGAGCGGCGATCGCCTCGCCCAGTGCCTGGTTTTATTTCAATGGTATTGGTGCCCATTGAGGCAATATTATCCAAAATAGATTGCTGCGAACCGGCACCTAACGCAACCACGGACACCACTGAAGCAATGCCAATAATAATGCCGAGCATCGTCAGAAACGTACGCAAACGATGATTGGACATGGCAATTAACGCCATTTTTAACGCTTCAAGGTATCGCGACCAGTTTATCTTCATACTTGCTTGGGAAGATTGTCTGTCTGCGATTAACGAGCTCGTTTCTGCTGGGATACGTTTTTGGGTATCGGCAATGATTTCGCCGTCTTTTAGCTCGATGACGCGATCGGCAAACTCAGCAATATGCGGATCGTGTGTCACCAAAATAATGGTGTGACCGTCGCGATGCAGTTCTTGAATGAGTTTCATCATTTCTTCGCCGCTACTGCTATCTAAAGCACCGGTGGGTTCATCGGCCAGAATAATATCGCCACCATTTATTAAAGCTCTGGCCACACTGACACGTTGTTGTTGGCCGCCACTTAGCTGACTTGGTTTATGATCTAAACGATCGCTCAACCCTAGACGAGTCAGTAATTTTTTAGCTTTTTCGTGTCGGGTTTGCGGCCCCTCATTGGCATACAATGCTGGCACTTCCACATTGCCAAGCGCAGTTAAATCTCCCAAAAGATGATAGCGCTGAAAGATAAACCCAAAATATTCACGTCGCAGGGCGGCCAATTCATTGTCATCCATACTGGATGTGTCCTGACCATTAATGAAATAACTGCCTGTATTGGGTTTATCCAGACAGCCAAGGATGTTCATTAACGTTGATTTACCGGAACCAGACGCGCCGATAATGGCAATCAATTCACCACGACAGATTTGCAGGTTAATGTTGTTAAGTACCGTCAGCTCCTGCTCTCCGGCGGTAAAAGAACGACTAACACCTTTAATATTTAACAGAACGTCAGCCATGGGTTATAACCTCATCTCTTTGCCAAGACCAGGTGTACGTTGTCCAAGCTTATTGCCTGTAGCTAAACCGGTCATCGAAACTGCGCTGTCTTTAGCTGAAGATTGACTAAGCATGATTTGATCACCTTCGTTAAGCCCAGAGAGGATTTGAGCGTAGATTTTATTGTTAATGCCCACTTCAACATCGCGGTATTCAATGTGGTTGTTTATGATCACTGGCACTTGATACGAAGTACTCGAACCTAATTTGGTGACCAATACCTGTGATGGGACCAGCAAGGTATCTTGCGCATTGGCTAAAATAATCGATACCTGCGCTGTCATGCCAAAGCGCAATAGGTTGTCAGGGTTTTCAACATCAAACAGAGCGTTGTAGTAAATCGCTTCATCATCGCCAATCATCAATGAGCTGTCGTCGCCGCTAAGCAAAGTTGGCCCTGGTTCAATGGTGCGTAATACACCACGGTACTTTTTCGCTGTCGCGCCCAAAATACTGAAATACACGTCTTGCCCAGCACTCACATTGATAATGTCAGCTTCAGATACTTGCGCTTTAATCGTCATTACGTCTAATTGCGCCAGCTCAATAATACTGGGGGTGCCTTGATTGTTATTAACGGTTTGCCCCTCTTCGACCGACACATAAATCACGGTGCCATCAATAGGTGATCGAATAGTTGTGTAACCTAAATTGAGCTTGGCGTTATCGACACTGATGATTGCTTTGTCTTTTTCAGCACTGAGTTCATCAAGCTCAGCCAGATAAACCGCCAATATCGATTCTGCCGAGTCAAAATCTGATACCGACGCAGCGCCATTAACCAGCATCTTTTTATTACGAGCATATTCAGACTGTGCGACTTTTATTTGAGCCTGCTTTGCCCGATATTGCGCATCAATACTTTGTAGTGATGCTTGGGCTTCTTTAAGGGCATTTTGTTGAGTTAAGTTATCGATTTGAGCAATCAAGTCGCCCTGTTTTATATTTTGGCCAACGTTCACGTCCATTGTTTCGATTAACCCCGATACTTGAGCACCGACACTGACTAATTTAGACGGATAAAGCACGCCATTGGTCAGTACTACTTTTTCGATGTTGCCGCGTTTAACCACATCGGAGGTAAAGATAGGTTGGTCTTGTTGTGCTTGAGTGTACTTGTATCCTACAACGGCAACGATTGCGCCAAGAGTAAGAAGCAGCAAGGTGTTTTTAATGTTCTTTTTCATGTGGATCTCTTAATGTCTTTTTAGTGACTGATCTGCGCTAACAATCTTGTAATAACGGATTTGCGTTTACTTACTATCAATAACAGCAGAAGTCGTATTCAAAGTGGGTTTACACAATGGCAATGTTGACAGCGGATCCATGCTGTCATTATGTGGCTGTGCTTGTTCCGGATGAGCTTCTTGCGGATGAGCTTGTGGTGAATGAGCCCGTTGCGGCGTTTGACAGTGTCGCTCAAAACTCACAGTCAAAGAGTCTGAGTCCAGTACGAAGCCTTGCATGCTTTGTCGAAGCGATATTGCAGACACAGGGGCAGACACAGGGGCTGACACTGGGGCAGATACAGTGGCAGACGAATCGATATCTAAAAATTTGGATAGCGCATACAAATGAAAAGTATACATTTTTTGGCCAGGTCCTTTAGAGCATGGCGGTGCATACTCGTTACGATCATTCACAGTATTACTGCCAAATGAACCAACAGATTGATTTTCTTTACTGCCAGAACCAATACCAGAAGCTTGCGCCGGAATATTGTACACAGTCCAATACCACTTGAGTTCTTCAGGCTGGTTTAGTTTAGGTGCCTTAGTGTCACCTTGAGGTGGAGTGCCTTTTTTATTGTCAGCCGAGTCAGCCTTTGGTGCGTTCTTTTCGTTGCCTGTGACATTGTTTGTGAAATGAGGCTTAGGCATGTGGTCCATTATCATCACCAATGATTGGGTTCCGTCTGGTACTCCGCGCCAACTTAATGGTGGTGAAATACCCTCTCCCTCACAGGTAAATTCAACTGGCAATGTCCCATTATCGGAAAATGCAGGACTGGTGAGTTCAAGTGACGGCTTGGCATTAACGGCGGTTGCACTGAGCAACGTCAAAGATAAAATGGCGCCAATAATGTGGGTATTCATGGCCTAATCTCCAATACACTTAAGTTAACGATTAATGAGTTAACTTAAGTGTATCGATTAGGCTTCGCTGATGGATGACAATGTTGTCATTTAACGATGGGTAACAACAGCCGCATCGTCACAACCTCAATATCACTGGGCTCAAGCGTAAGATCGCCACCATGCGCGCGAGCGATTTCTCTGGCTAAACTTAACCCTAAACCACTGCCGGATATGCCTTGGGTATGAGCAGGCTCTCCGCGGTAAAAACGATCAAACAGTTTAACCCTGACCTCGTGAGATATCGGCAGACAAAAATTGCTAATAACCACTTCTATAGCAGACTCGTGTTGGCGAGCGTGGATAGTGACACCTTTGTGATGAAGGCTATAACGCATTACGTTTACGAGCAGATTATTTAACAGCTGCTTCAGCAACACAATATCGCCTTTAGTGATTAACCCTTTTTCAATAACACAATCAAGCTCCAGTTCATCCGACAGCAAGGTCATATCGGCAATCAACTCATCGACCAATTCAGTGATATTTATCGGTTCAAAATGCAACGCCATAGAGCCAGAATCCGCCTGTGATAGCAGCAACAATTTACGGGTAATAGCTGACAAATTCCCTACTTCATCAAGAATGGCATTGAGATCTAATTGCGATGGGTTTTCAGACAATACAGCTTGTTCAAGCTTGCCTCTTAGCACTGTGAGTGGTGTTTTTAGCTCATGGGCTGCATCAGCCGTAAAACGAGAAACTTGTTGAAAACTGTCCTCTAGGCGATCGAGCATCATATTGTATGCATCAATCAACATTTTGAATTCTTTGTCTTCTTTATGCTCAGGCAAGCGATGGCTAAGATCTTTTTGGGTCACCTTATCCATGGCTTTATGTAATCTGTTTATTGGTTTAATGGTATTGGTCGAGATAATCCATGCGCCTAGAATACTGAGCAGTAATGAAAAAGGAATAACCACACCCAACGCGGTCAGCAAGGTATTCGTTAACTGATTTGTGGTGGCTGCAATATTCACAGCGATAAAACTTTGTTGGTTTGAGGTTTGAAATAAGCTGGCTCGCCATCGGTTTTGCTGATGTTTAAAAAAGGCCAGCTGACAAACCGCGTCGGCTTTATTGTTGTGGGGTAATGTGAGTGACTCAGCGCGTAGCCAATGTAAGCGACTTATCACGCCTTGTACGTCTACACCGTCTGGCGCGGTTAAAAAGCCTTGCTCAGCAGAACCGACAGACAGCATTAATTGACTAGGTGAATTGATTCGTAACTTGTCCGTTAAATCAGTCATTAACCGGCTACTAGAAAGCGAAGTGTCGCGTAAATTACTTATATTGGCAGCGGAAGTATTTACATCAGGTAATGTATGCTTGGGTATTAAGCGTTTTGCTTCCATACAAAGGCGAGAATCAAGGTGAGTCAATTCTACAGTCATAATACTCGACCAACTTAGGCTGATAACCAACGTAAGCACAGCGGTTACCGTTAAAATTGATATGGCAAAAATACGAGTACGAAAATGCATATTAACACCTTATCGAATGCTTAAGCGATAGCCTGTGCCGCGGACAGACTCAATGGCGCCGACCATTTTTCCGGCCTTCTCTAAAGAAGCCATTTTACTGCGAATACGTTTAATGCACACATCGACAACATTGGTACAAGGATCAAAGTCGTATCCCCAAACATGCTCCAACAACTGCCCCCGGGTTAACACTTGGTTGGGTGAACGCATTAAGTGTTCAAGCAAGCTAAATTCTCGACTAGTAAGTTCGACTGATTGTCCCTGACAATTAAGGCTGCGATTAATACAATCAAGTTGCAATGCGCCTACCTCGACAACATGCTGCTGTGTGCCGCCATGGCGTCGTAATAAGGCTTGAATGCGAGCATGCAACTCTTCAACATAAAATGGTTTAGCTAAGTAATCATCAGCGCCCATGTCTAACCCTTGAACGCGGTCACCCAATTCATTACGCGCAGTAAGCAAAATAATGGGCGTATCGACACCTTGTTGACGCAGCGAACGAAGAATATCTAAGCCATCTCTGCCCGGAAGCATAATGTCGAGAATAATCACATCATAAGTATTGTTGCTTGCCGCCTGATAACCTTGAATACCATCGGCACAATGAGTGACATCGAAATTTTTGGCGCGCAAACCTTCACAGATAAAATCTGCAATTTTTTGTTCATCTTCGACAAGCAATACGTTCATTGAGTTTTATCCTTGGGAAACACTTAAAAGTATCTCACCTGACGCATCGCACTCGCAACCTATATGACAACATTGTCATTTAACAGATTAAGACTGGCCATACAGGATAAAATTTCAACAACCTAATGAGAGCGGAGTAGATAAACAGCATTGATGTTCGAAGGGTGATTCAATTTTTATCTAGCATGCTAATTAGATATTAAAGGTATTGACCGAAGGAGAGCGGTTACACACCCTGATGATGTTGACCATTGATTAGTGTAGTATTTTCAAACTAAAAGCATGATATCTAAATGCTCCTCACTAATATTGAAAGGTCACTCTTAGAGATTAAACATGTTTAATTTTCAACCATTATGCTGACTCGAATTGATCTACATCTAATTTTATTGCTCTACGTCCTTGTAAACTGATCATTCAATCGTTATCTGGAAGGCTATAAAAAGGTCTTCCTTATCTATTATCAAAAAGGAGTCAGATATGTCATTACAAGGAAAAGTCGCGCTAGTCACTGGCGCAGCTCAGGGCATAGGACGTGCCATTGCACTTCGTTTAGCAAAAGATGGAGCAGATGTTGCCATCGTTGATCTAAACGAAGAAAAAATGCTCGCTGTATCTCTTGAGGTCGAAGCCCTAGGTCGAAAATCAACTACTTTTAAAGCTGACATTAGCGACCGGAAACAAGTTTATGCCGCTATAGACCATGTAGAAAAAGCCTTAGGTGGATTCGATATTATGGTGAATAACGCAGGTATTGCGCAAGTTCAAGCCATAGCCGATATTACTCAAGAAGAAATGGATAAAATCCAAAAGATCAACGTAGACGGAACCCTTTGGGGTATTCAAGCCGCGGCAAAGAAATTCATCGAACGCAAGCAAAAAGGCAAAATTATCAGTGCCTCTTCCATTGCGGGCCATAACGGGTTTGCTTTACTGGGCGCATATTCGGCGACTAAATTTGCAGTGCGTGCGTTAACTCAGGCTGCAGCACAGGAATATGCTAGCGCAGGTATTACAGTCAATGCTTATTGCCCTGGTGTGGTCGGAACCGATATGTGGGTCGAGATTGATAAACGCTTTTCTGAAATTACTGGGGCCCCAATAGGTGAAACCTATAATAAATACGTGAAAGGCATTGCCCTTGGTCGTGCGCAAACACCTGTAGATGTCGCCAACTTTGTTTCATATTTAGCGGGTCCAGACTCTGATTACATGACAGGTCAGGCGCCACTGATCGATGGCGGTATGGTTTACCGTTAATAATAACCAAATGGTCCCAAAATGCAGGATTGTATATTTTGATCTGTCTTGGGTATATGGTTTAAAAATTGTGGGCTCATATTGAGAGTAACAACATAGCCTGCAGTTTTTAGCTCTGTGATTAACAACCATGTGAACATAGGCTGGACTCTAATCAGTACCCATCTTAGGTGAGCATGTCTATTGCTAGTCAAGTTGCACACTAGGGCTTTAATTTCCTGCTTAATATTCTTTATTTTTTACTGTTAAACTTAATATCCATTGTTCTCGAAAGTCTTTCTGAATACGTGAATGGATAAAAAGAGTTATCGCCATCGCTATAAAACCGCCAAGACTTGCCAGGGCCATATCTTTATGTGCATCCCAAACATCTCCCTGTGTGCCTAAATATGCCATTCCTAGCTCGCCACCAAATGCTTCAGCGGCGCCCCACTCAATCAATTCATATAGCATCGATGTTGCCATAATAAGATTTAAAGGCGTTAAATAACTCCAAAAGCCTTTCAAACCAGCAATCCGACAATACAAATCTCTAACTGGATATGCCAATAAAAGACCGTATGCCAAATGAATCAATCTATCAAAATTGTTCCTGGTCCAGCCCATATATTCATTAAGGCTAAAGTTAAAATACGACGTTAAAAATGCATCATAGGGAACATTGGAATAAGTATAATATGAACCTATTTCATGCAAGCTCATAAAGGCAAATATCAAACTATAAGAGAGTCGCGATAATGGGCATTTCTTATACGTAAAAAAAATGAACATGGCAGATAAGACAACGAGTACATTTTCAAGCGCCCAATCGGCTCGATCATAAGGCGATATAGAAATGACTAGGAATTCAATACCAAAGATGACTGACAGAATGAGAAAGTATCGTTTATGTTCCATAATATTTTTAGCCATTGTGAATTAACGGTAATCTTACAGGAGTCCAAAAGTCTGCTGTAGATGTCTTCTCATCCATAGCATGTAGAGCTCAATCACGTCTAATCACACCACAAAAGGGAGGACAACAGACGCCTACTGCGACTTACAAATTGATTATTTTAGTCCGACATCATGCATTTATAGATTAATAATGAAGATAATACGCTTTATTTTTCTACAATAACCCTATACACAACATTCTCCCTATTTACTTCACAATCACGCACTGAACTTATTTACGCCCAAGTATTCTTAAGATACGAAGGAACAAGTTGATGATGTCCATGTACAACGCAGCTGCGCTATCAATCGCATTATCGAGTGTTTTGGGTATCTGATTAGCCCGCCCCCAGTCATACCCAATATAGCCACAGAAAATCAGCACCACTATCCAATCAAGAATCCCATGGTGGATCCCAAAAACAAATATCTCAATCAACTCCACAACAATAACAAGCAGCAGGGCGATACTGAGTGCACCAGATATTTTTTTAAAAAAAGCAGGAAACATAGACCCTAAGCACATCATGCCAATGGTCACTAAGCCAGTAATCCGAATCGCTTCAGATACAATGGAGGCATCGTAGCCACTCACCACCAAGTTAATAATTAAACCAAAGGGAATAACGACAAAATTGTAACCAATAAAACTCACCAGTGGATTACTAGACTTATTAAACAGATACAGACCAAAAAAGCATGAAGCAAAGTACCCAATAAAGAAAATCCAAGGATTAACATCCGCTATCGATTGAGGATCGATATTTGTGACCATCAACCAGTTCATAGCAAAACCCCAACAAAGGGTTAAACCGATAGCAAAATTATAGGCTGTCGCACTAATGATGGGGTCAGTAGTACTGCTTCTTTTAAATACATTTACTTCCATGTTACTTCCTCGTAGCTGTTGGTAAAACGCTTTACTAATAGACCATTGACAGTAAGCTATACCAATTTACAGCGTAGCCAACTGTTTTGTGTCTTTGCTGAGTTTATTGCCAATTGAAGTTACGCCAATAACAATTCAAATTGTCGCGATTAATCCTGAATAAACGGCAATAATGTCAAACACAACCAAATTCCTTATGTAAATTCCTTTTGTAACTTCCTTGTGTAAATTCCCTTTGTAAATTGACTTCCAAGTCAGTACGTTATGTTAACTTAAAGATGGACTACAATACCTTAGCGTTTAAAATCTAAAATAAGTCAACGTTAGCGTTATTGCCAGTGAGTCAACAGGACAAATTCACTGAGCTTCAGCACGAAAACTGATGTTAACAAGCGAGCATAATCGAAGCGTAAGGATAAAGATAACCCTTAATAGAGATGACGATAATGATTTTAAACGAAATGATGACTAGACAATATTTGCACGAAATATAACCAAAACTAAATCGTGAAAGGTGTAGTATTCTAAGCCAAAGATACTGGTGATTTTTAACAAGCAAAACAGGGGTTTCAACTTGTTAATGTCTCAGTTTGAACAACATAATAATTAAACTTATTGCGAGTGCATTATGATCAATCAGCTGCAGGAAAAATATCAACTGTCACTATTGTTGCTACTCAGCGCCGTGGCTGTATTGGGGATTTCTCCTTTTGTGGTGATACGTTATCTTGCTGGTAACTTTACGGCTGCAATTATTGATATTACGCTGATATTAGGCATCATAGCGCTAGTTACTTATGCACATTATGTAAAAAAAATCCGCATCGTAAGCGCGGTGATAGCAATATTTATTAATGTCGGTGTTGTCGTTATTGTTATTGCTAACGGAATAGATAGTTTTTTGTGGATTTACCCTGTTTTCGCCAGCACTTTTGTTCTGGTAAAGCCAATTGAAGCCCTTGGTATTAATGCTGTCGCCGGCGTTGCTGTAGTAAAACTATCTAACATTTTTGCCACCATATCAGAGGACTCCTTCATTGTGACAAACTTGATGTTGTCATTGTGTGTTTTCGTTTATGCCAGCCACAGTGCCAAGCAATTTCGCTTGCTGGAAGATCTCAATACGATAGACCCACTCACAGGTGCATTTAATCGCCGTGCCATGAGTTCAGATATGAATGAGGTGTTATCCAACGCCGATAGCCACAGTATTAGGCAGTGGCTAGCCATCCTAGATTTAGATTACTTTAAGAGGGTTAATGATAAATTCGGTCATGCTGTGGGCGACCAAATCCTTAAAAATTTTGTGACAATTACCACTTCGCACATTGGTAAATATGATCGGCTTTATCGCTTTGGCGGGGAGGAGTTTGTGCTATTAATTCCCGAGAGCAGTAATCAACAACCAGCGTTTTTTGACAGCCTGAGAACGGCGATTAAAAAAGAATTGAAAAATCCAGATGGCGAAGAAATAACCGTGTCATTTGGTGTCGCACTCTGGGTTCCAGGTACAACTGCAGACACCTGGCTACAACGCGCAGATGAAGCACTTTATCTCGCAAAAAACAGAGGTCGTGATGATGTCGTCTTCAGTGGCTAATACATAGGCACGAAAGGCTTTACCCTCACAGATTAATGTATTGAAAATTAATCTAAAAAAAATGGGAAGTAGTAACCTCTCTTGCTCGTAGTGGGCATAAATGAGTTTACAAAGCTTGCGCCACATAATCCCTTACTCAACATAATCCCTAACTCAACATAAGCAAACAACTTATCTTCCCGTCGTAGCAGCTCATTTTTCACTCAAAAAAATAGGCTCAAGTCGTTAAACTTGAACCTATTTACGGGTTATTTAAAGCAGGTCATAACCTTAGGTTAAAACCAAGCGACTGAGCGAGAAGACTTAACTAAATTACCTCGCTAAATTACGTAATACATAATGCAAGATGCCGCCATGTCGGTAATAACTAAACTCATTAGGGGTATCAATGCGGATTTTAGCTTCAAACGAATGTTGCTTACCCGCTTTGTCGGTCACTGATACATTCACGGTTTTCTGCTCGGCACTTACCGCAGGAATACTAAATTGCTCTTCACCTGTAAGGTTTAGCGATTCTGCACTGTCATCAGGCATAAACTGCAGTGGCAAGATACCCATTCCAACCAAATTAGAACGGTGAATACGCTCATAACTTTGCGCGATAACCGCTTTTACCCCCAACAATGCAGGCCCTTTGGCCGCCCAGTCTCGTGAGCTACCGGTGCCATATTCTTTCCCTGCCAGCACAATACAAGGCGTACCTTGTTGCTGATACTGCATAGCGGCATCAAATACTGTCATCGACTCACCGTTAGGCATTAAACGTGTCCAACAGCCTTCGGTTCCCGGTGCCAGCAGGTTTCTTAGCCTTACATTGGCAAAGGTGCCGCGCATCATTACTTCATGGTTGCCACGGCGTGAACCGTAAGAGTTAAAGTCCTTAATGGCGACTCCAGCTTGCTGTAAATAGTCTCCGGCAGGGCTGTCTGGTGCAATAGATCCCGCAGGTGAAATATGGTCGGTAGTGACCGAATCACCTAACTTAAGTAAACAACGGGCATTGTCGATAGCCATAATTTTCGGTATTTCGGCACTGATCCCGTCAAAAAATGGCGGCTGTTTAACATAGGTGGAATCGGGCCAGTTATATTTTTGGCTCTGTACCACCTCAAGCCCTTGCCAGTCTGCGTCGCCGCTGTATACATCGGCATAACGGGAAACAAACATCTCACTTTGCACAGCGCTGGCCATGACCTGCTGGATTTCCTGATTGTCTGGCCAGATATCTTTTAAATACACCGCATTACCATCAGCATCTTCACCCAATGGCTCAGTGACCATATCGGCTTTCATATTACCGGCCAATGCATATGCCACCACTAATGGCGGCGATGCTAAGTAATTGGCTTGCACTTCTGGATGGATACGTCCATCAAAGTTACGGTTGCCCGACAACACCGAACACACCTTTAACCTGCCCTGTTGTATCGCTTCGCTGACGGGTTGAGGCAATGGGCCGGAATTACCAATACAAGTGGTACAGCCGTAGCCAACCAACTGAAAGCCTAGTGCATCTAAATCGACATTAAGACCTGATTTTATTAAATAATCCGTCACTACCTGTGAGCCAGGTGCAAAGCTGGTTTTCACCCAAGGTTTAACCTGTAAGCCTTTTTCACGAGCGTTTCTGGCCAATAATCCGGCTGCGATTAACACCGATGGATTAGAGGTATTAGTACAGCTGGTTATCGCCGCTATCACTACCGCGCCAGCTTCCAGCACAAAGTCTTTATCTCGATAACGGCAAGCAACACCGGTACTACCATCGACGACGGAAACTTGCACTGATGGGCCACCCTCGCTTGCCAGCTCGTCTTTACCTTCGGCGTCGATGTGGCTAACAGGGATCTGACTATCCAACCACTGACGGAAACTGACTCCAGCTTGCTCAAGTGCAATTCTGTCCTGTGGCCTTTTGGGGCCAGCGATAGAAGGCACAATACTGCCTAAATCCAGTTGTAAGCTGGCGTGATAACAGGCTTTGTTGTCGGATGCACTGGCCCACATACCCATCTGTTTAAGATATGCCTTGATCAGCGCGATATGCTCTGGATCACGACCAGTAAGCTTTAGGTAATCTAGTGTTTGTTGGTCAATCGGGAAAATGCCACAAGTAGCACCGTATTCTGGCGCCATATTGGCAATGGTCGCCCTATCGGCCAAGGTTAATTGATCGACACCGGCACCAAAAAATTCAACAAACTTACCTACCACGCCAAATGAGCGCAGTTGTTCGGTCACGGTTAACACCAGATCGGTAGCGGTAACCCCTGGAGGCAATTTACCGATAAATTCAAATCCGACAATTTCGGGTAACAACATCGTCACGGGTTGGCCTAACATCGCGGCCTCAGCCTCAATGCCGCCGACGCCCCAACCCAATACCCCCAAACCATTAATCATGGTGGTGTGAGAATCTGTTCCGACTAAGGTGTCTGGATACAATAGGTTATCTTCATCTTCTTTGACAAAGACCACTCTCGCCAGATATTCCAGATTGATTTGGTGCACGATACCGCGCCCGGGAGGTACCACTTTAAAGTTGTCGAAGGCTTGCTGACCCCAACGCAAAAACTGATATCGTTCGCGGTTTCGTTGAATTTCAATGGCAGTATTTTTTTGCAACGCCCCTGTTTCGGCAAATACATCGACCATCACTGAGTGGTCAATAACCAGCTCCACCGGGTTCAGTGGATTAATAGCGTCGGCATTGCCGCCCAATGTCACGATTGCATCACGCATAGCGGCTAAATCGACGACTGAAGGTACACCGGTAAAATCTTGTAGAATGACTCGAGAAGGGACAAAGGCAATTTCGGTTTCAGACCAGTTATCCAGATCCCAGCGGGCCAAAATTTCAATATCCTTCGGCTGGACAAATTCCGAATTTTCATAACGCAGTAGATTTTCTAATAATATTTTTGCCGCAAAGGGTAAGCGGGATAAATCGTAGTGTTCTGCTAGTCGATCAAAGCTGTAATACCGGAAAGTTTTGTCATTACTTTCAATCTGTTTCAATAATTGCATAGAATGGTTCATTACTGATCTCCCTATAAACGTTTACTGGCACTTCCTGCTAAGCTTAGTGAACACACTAACATATCCCAATCAAAAATCGAGTCGAAAACCTTATGAGTAAGATACGTATAGAATATGACAGCATGGGGAAAGTTCAGGTGCCAGATGATGTTTATTACCAGGCGCAAACTCAACGTGCACGAGATAACTTTCAGTTTTCTGAGCGACGCTTTCCGTCGCCAGCAATACTCGCCCTACTCGACATAAAATCAGCTGCAGCACAGGCTAATAGCCAACTCGGCTTGTTAGATAACGCTATGGCCAAAGCAATTCAACAAGCGATTATCGCCAGTAAGAAGCTTGATTTTTCGCAGCACTTTCCAATTGATTTGTTCCAGACAGGCTCTGGCACCAGTTCTAATATGAATGTTAATGAGGTGATTGCCAGCCTCGCTAGCGACATTTTACAGGCAAAAGTTCACCCTAATGATCATATTAATATGGGTCAAAGCAGTAACGATGTGGTGCCCGCCTGTATTCATATTAGTACGGTTAGGCAATTAAAGGGCTTATTATATCCTGCCATTCAGGGCTTAAGTGACAGATTAACGTTTTTGGCCGATGAGTATTCAAATACAGTCAAAACTGGTCGCACCCATTTAATGGACGCCATGCCGATTACACTTGGCCAAGAACTGCAATGCTGGCAACAACAGTTAAACGGTGCTCAAGCTAGGGTACAGCAAGTAGCGCTGAGCCTGCATCATTTGCCATTGGGCGGCACCGCGGTGGGCACTGGCGTTAATTGTGACCCCAATTTTGCCAAACTTGCATGTGATGATTTACAACAGCAAGATCAGATCCCTTGGCAGGCGGCGCCAATCCCTGCGTTGTATATGAGTAGCCAAGATCACACCTTAGCCATGGCTTCGGCGCTCAAAGGGTTAGCGGTTACATTATTGAAAATCGCCAATGATTTACGCTGGATGAACTCTGGCCCTGTTGCAGGACTACAAGAAATTAGCTTAACGGCGCTGCAACCGGGCTCATCGATAATGCCCGGTAAGGTTAACCCCGTTATCCCAGAAGCCGTAGCCATGATTGCCGCTGAAGTCATCGGCAATGAAGCAACCATCACCATCGCGGCGCAATCGGGTAATTTTCAGTTGAATGTGATGCTGCCACTGATTGCCGACAAACTACTGTCCAGTATTGATTTATTAACCCATGCCTGCCAAGCAATGACCGATAAAGTGTTTGCCGAATTTAAGCCCAATGCAGAACATTTGACCCAGGCATTAGAGAAAAACCCCATTCTAGCTACCGCACTTAATTCAGTAGTGGGGTACGATATGGCCGCAAAAATTGCTAAACGAGCAGATAAAGAACATAAATCAGTATTAGCCATTGCGCTTGAAGAAACCGATTTAGACGAAGATAAACTCCAAGCGATACTCGACCCGTTACATCTGGCAAAACCTAATGAATAGCAGCCACCAAACTGACAATAGTTGGGTGAATAACATAAATTTGAGATTGAAGATGTTAGATGTTAGCCATCACTCAAGTCGGTAAAAGTGCAATGGTGAATGAAAAATCGTGAGTAGTGAGTCGTAAGAAGTCTGCCGATATCCGTTGTCTCAGTGATATCGGCGGTAAACGTTATTACTCATCATCTAGCGTCATTGCCTCTTTTATTTCATCACTGCCAAATCCTTTACGGGATAAATAGGCATACGCTTTCGACTTTTCTTTATAGTCCGCTAAGTTATAGCGTTTCTTAGCCAATTCATTTTTGCAGCTTTGATAAAAATCGACGTCTTCTGTTAGCGTTAGTTGGTACAAGGTTTCTTCAAAGTCGCTTACATCAATCAGTCGCTGCTTTAATTCCTGCAAGATAAGGGTTTTACCTTTGCCTTTATTAAACAGTTTGATTATTTCAGTGGTTAAATCGGCTTTGTCGGCTTTGAGGGCTAATTTACTGCGCAGGGTTTCACGTTGTGGATGTTGTGCTAATGCGTGATCAATTTCAGCCCGAGAGAAACCTTTTGTGGTCATCTGGGAATAGACTTTTTCTATGTTGGTACCATAGAAGTTTTCAAACCGACTCAGCAATCGCGATGTGGCTAACTCAAAAAGGTCCACTGTTTGCTCGTGCATCACTTGTTCTATCGCGGTATCAATCTCTGTAGCACTTACGCCGCGCAGCTGTAACTTACGTCTTATGGCACCAATACCGATTTCATTACTAAAGGCTAACTCGCAGTAACGTACCGCAAAGTCAAAGTCACTTTTTAAATAACCGCCCTCGATGAGTCTGGCGAGTACGGTATCAATCCATTGTTGATTGTCGGTTTTACGCTCAAGCTTGGTGCGAATTTCGTTAATGGTAAAGTCTTGCTGGCCAAGATGCCAATAAGCACTATTAAAAACGTTATCGATGGTTTTGGCTTGACGTAGTGGTGGACGCTGCATAAAAATTAATCTTACCTTAACATAATCAAAATGAGTGTAGCAGTTCAGTCAGTTATTGAGAAAGATCTAGATATTTCATTGTTTAAATGATTTAAAAACCCGCCGTTTATAGTGAATGAAATGCAGCTTTTTAAATGGATTATAGAGTTATTTATTGATGGAGACTTGTTGTACTAAAGCTGCATCATTAGTCACTTAGCAGCATTATCCGCAACGGAACATCAATGGATAGAAGATCTTTATACTCGAGTCATAAGACGATTATTGCTTGTCTATTTGACGTTGCTGAACTAGCAGTGACAGTCGCTAATAACCTTAATAGATAATCTGCTGTCCCCCAAGTATTTATTGCGATATCGATTGGTAACAATACAGAAGCCAGAAAATATTTTAGATCGAAAAAATATGATCCTCACACCCCCTCAAGGGCGTATCTATAGATGTTAGGATTGTTGAATTAAGGCGCTTGTATCTGATGACATCCACCCATCTATATTAGGTGTATGGATCACAGATTTGTGATTTTTGAGCTATCGACAAGTAACAAAACAGTTAAACATGTAAATAGACAGTATAGATATTGTTCGAATTCAAGTTTATTTAATAATTCCGCTGTTTTACTACTCTGATTTACTTTCAATCAATAGCGCCTTCTTGTTATTCTCCTGCCAATGAAAATCGTCAGCTGGATCTATTGATTCAACTACCCACTCCTTTGAGCTCGTTTGGAATCGTTTCTTGAATCTAACTCTTTGCCAATACCTAGCTAAGCCGCTTAATCGCATCGCAAGGCTGTCTAAATTGAGTAAAGCACATTTAACGTTGTGTTTCGGGTTACTGTTGCTGCAACCCTTAGCTGATTCATTATCTATGTCGATGGGGCATGTCGTCGATATCAGTGAATTTATTGCCGTTGTTGACACTTTACTAGCTGAAGTTATGGGCGCTAGCTTTCTGGGCCTACTAATATTAAACCCATTGGTGATCGAGCAATTTTGGCGTTTATTCAATCTCAATTCTACATTTTGTAATCTTCTTGCTCTTAGCTACGCGCTAAGTGCCTTATCTGTTGTTGCCCCTAAATCCCTTGAATACACGGCACACGGTTGCCGCGCTCCTCCTCTACAAGCTTAAATATTTTAATTTAAATACATCATTCGCAAAATCTATATTGCCTTAAGACGTACGCCAAAATCACTGTTAATTGATTTGAGCGAGTCCTTTGGTGCAGTTATTTGCATTCGATGATTATTCTGCAACTGCCGATCCTCCAATTGGTAGCGTAGTAAGCTTTTAAGGTGAGAGGAATCTTCCTTTGTTAATTCGAAATTTAAGTAAACCAGCGCTAGCTGCATTAGCATTTATGCTCGCAGGCTGTGAAGGCGGCGTGCTGGATCCCAAGGGTCAAATCGGTATAGATGAGAAGCATCTCATTATTGTGGCGACATTACTGATGCTGATTGTGGTTATTCCGGTGATTTTCATGACCTTGTATTTTGCCTGGAAATACCGTGATGGCCGCGATGAAGAAATTTATGCACCTAAATGGGCGCACTCAACCGCCATTGAAATTGTGGTGTGGGTTGTACCAATTGTTATCGTGATCATTCTTGGTGTTATCACTTGGAATTCGACCCATGACTTAGACCCCTATAAACCGCTTGTTCATGATGCTAAACCGGTAAAAGTTGAAGTGGTGTCACTGGATTGGAAATGGTTATTTATTTATCCAGAATATGGTATTGCTTCGGTTAACGAATTGGCCTTCCCTGCGAACGTGCCGGTTAACTTCAAAATCACTTCAGACACGGCAATGAATTCATTTTTCATTCCGCAGTTAGGCAGTCAAATCTACTCAATGGCTGGCATGGCGACCAAGTTACACCTTATCGCAAACGAGCCTGGTACTTTTAAAGGTATTTCAGCTAACTACAGTGGCGCTGGTTTTGCGGGCATGAAGTTTAATGCCATTGCGACTGCAACAGCCGGTGATTTTGATGCGTGGGTTGCCAAGATAAAACAACAAGGGAATACCTTGGATGTTGAGCAATATGAGCAACTAGCTCAACAGAGCGAAAATAATCCTGTTCAATATTATGGGTCAGTGCAAAAAGGCATGTTTAACCACATTGTTATGCAATACATGCACCCTGACTCGAATATGAAACCAATGGACAGTATGGAAGGCATGGAAGGTATGCATGACATGGGCAACATGAAATCAATGTCTGGTATGGAACATACCGAACATATGAAAGATATGCAGCATATGAAAGACATGGACGCTGAACAACATTCTGGACTTTCATCCTCTACACACTCAACCACAGAGCATTCTTCGACTGCATCTGGGGAGGCGGAGTAATCATGTCATTTCTTGGAAAATTAACACTCGAGTCTATTCCGTATCATGAACCCATTATTATGGTGACCCTAGCGGCTGTCGCCATTATTGGTGTCATCATTGCGGCCTTAATTACTAAACATCAAAAATGGGGCGTGCTTTGGCACGACTGGTTAACCTCGGTTGACCACAAAAAACTCGGTATTATGTATATCGTATTAGCGATGGTAATGCTGGTCCGTGGTTTTTCTGACGCGATTATGATGCGAACTCAGCAAGCACTTGCCACTAACGGCGCTGCGGGCTATTTACCACCAGAACATTACGACCAAATCTTCACAGCCCACGGCGTGATAATGATTATCTTTATGGCAATGCCATTTATGATTGGTCTGATGAACTTGGTCGTACCATTGCAAATTGGTGCTCGCGATGTCGCATTCCCATTCTTAAACAACTTAAGTTTTTGGCTAACCACATCTGGGGCAATATTAATCAATATTTCGCTAGGACTCGGTGAGTTTGCTAAAACAGGTTGGGTAGCTTATCCGCCATTGTCTGAGCTGGCATACAGTCCGGGGGTGGGGGTTGATTATTATATCTGGGCCTTGCAGATATCCGGTATCGGGACAACCTTAACTGGGGTGAACTTTATCGCCACCGTGTTAAAAATGCGTGCACCTGGCATGAAGCTAATGCAAATGCCTATTTTCACTTGGGCCTGTACTTGGGCTAACGTGTTAATCGTTGCATCGTTCCCAATTTTAACCGCTGTTTTAGGCATGTTGACCTTAGACCGTTATTTAGATTTTCACTTCTTTACCAATGATGGTGGCGGTAACGCCATGATGTACATCAACCTGTTTTGGGCTTGGGGTCATCCTGAAGTATACATTTTGGTATTACCGGCTTTCGGTATTTTCTCTGAAGTGTTTTCAACCTTTACCTCAAAGCGCTTATTTGGTTACACCTCAATGGTGTGGGCAACCGGTGCGATTTCGGTGCTTGGTTTTATTGTGTGGTTACACCATTTCTTTACCATGGGTTCAAGCGCTAACGTTAACGCCTTCTTCGGCGTAATGACCATGGTGATTGCGGTGCCGACCGGGGTAAAACTGTTTAACTGGCTATTTACCATTTATCGCGGCCGTTTACGTTTTACCGTGCCAGTATTGTGGTCTTTAGGCTTTATGGTGACCTTCACCATCGGCGGCATGACCGGGGTATTGTTAGCATTACCTGGTGCCGATTACGTACTGCATAACAGCTTGTTTTTAATCGCCCATTTCCATAACACCATTATTGGTGGTGCGGTATTTGGTTACATGGCTGGTTTTGCTTACTGGTTCCCTAAAGCGATGGGTTTCACACTCAATGAACGCTTAGGTAAGGCATCATTTTGGTGCTGGCAAATTGGCTTCTATGTGGCCTTTATGCCGTTGTACGTACTTGGTTTTATGGGCATGACTCGTCGTATTAACCACACAGATAACCCAGCGTGGAACTTCTGGCTTTACTTTGCCGTAGTCGGCGCATTTATCATTCTTGTGGGTATTATTTTACAGTTTGTACAATTGTATGTCAGCTTCCGTGACCGTGAGCAAAACTTAGATACCACAGGCGATCCATGGAACGGCCACACGCTTGAGTGGTCAACATCTTCACCACCACAGTTCTATAACTTTGCCCAGTTAGATCCAGTAACAGACATTGATGCGTTCACCGACATGAAAGAAAAAGGCACTGCCTACAGACGTCGTGAAACATACCAGCCTATTCATATGCCTAAAAATACTGCCAGCGGTATTGCTATGGCGGCGTGTATTACGGCGATGGGATTTGCTGCAATTTGGCATATTTGGTGGTTAGCTATTGTTGGGTTTGCGGGTACGTTTGTACTGTTCTTGATGCGTGCTTATAACAATGATGTTGACTACTACGTGCAACCTGATGAAGTCGCGCGTATTGAAAATGCACATATAGATAACGTAGCTAGAGGCCGATAATGAGTATTGCTATTAAAGCAGATTTACACGACGCTCATTCTGCTGAGCACGGTGATCAACACCACGAAGAACACCACGATACCAGTGGTAACACCTTGTTCGGTTTTTGGATTTATCTAATGACCGACTGTATTTTGTTCGCATCCGTTTTTGCCACTTATGCCGTGTTATTCATGAACACCGATGGTGGAGTGTCGGGTAAAGATATTTTCGAATTAGACTTCGTCCTTATCGAAACCGCCGCATTACTTGTCAGTAGTATTACTTATGGCTTTGCCATGATTTGTGCGAGACACCAAAAGAAAGCGGCGACTTTAGGGTGGTTATTAATCACCTTCGCTTTGGGTTGTGTGTTTATCGCCATGGAAGTGTACGAGTTCCATCACCTGATTGAACATGGCAATGGTCCAGATCGCAGCGCCTTTTTATCAGCATTTTTCGCCTTAGTCGGCATGCATGGCTTGCATGTTACCGCGGGCTTAATTTGGATGCTGATCATGATGGTCGAAGTCGTCAAGTGCGGTTTAAATAATCGCAGCATCACCCGCTTGAGTTGCTTAAGTTTGTTTTGGCATTTCTTAGACATCGTGTGGGTGTGTGTGTTTACCGTTGTTTATTTGTTAGGAGTCTTGTGATGAGCAATGCACATTCAAGTCATGCCGAGGGCGACTTTGGCGCTAGCGTTAAGTCATATTTAGTCGGCTTTGTATTATCAGTGATCTTAACCGGTATTCCATTTTGGTCGGTAATGACTCACAGCTTTGATCATGACACCACCTTATGGATTGTCGTCGCTGCGGCTATCGTGCAAATCGTGGTGCACTTGAAATACTTCCTCCATTTAGATTTTTCTAAAGAAGGCAGAATCAATACATTCTCGTTCTTATTCACGGCCTTGATTATTGTCATGGTTGTGGGTTTGTCTGTGTGGATTATCTACGCAGCCAATGAATTGATGATGTAACCGACAGCTATCATGAATAATCAAGGTCAATCTATGTCAGCACAATTAACCTCACGCTTACGAAGATATGTTCAGGTAACCAAACCAGGCATCATCATGGGCAATTTAATTTCTGTCGCAGGCGGCTTTTTACTCGCGGCTCAAGGCAATGTTGATATGACCTTGATGTTTGCCACCATGATAGGTTTATCTTTGGTGGTAGCGTCGGGTTGCGCAATCAATAACTGCATTGATCGCGACATCGACGCCAAGATGAAGCGTACTCGAAACCGAGTTACCGTTACCGGTGAAATATCAGTACAAGCGGTATTGAGCTTTGGTATTGGTTTGGGTGTTGTGGGCTTTACCATGCTGGCGATATTCACTAATAGCTTAGCGGTGTTATTTGCCGCCATTGGCTATGTGGTTTATGTCGGGGTGTACAGCCTGTACATGAAACGCAACTCGGTTTACGGCACCCTAGTAGGCAGTTTTTCGGGTGCAGTGCCACCGGTCGTTGGCTATTGTGCGGTCACCGGGCAAATGGACATGGGCGCAATTATTTTGCTGCTGATGTTTAGCCTATGGCAAATGCCCCACTCTTATGCGATTGCGATTTTTCGCTTTGACGACTACGCCGCTGCTAATATTCCGGTATTACCGGTTGCCCAAGGCATGGCTAAAGCTAAGTTGCATATCGTGTTGTACATTGCTGTTTTTGCATTGGTTAGCGCACTATTACCGCTGGCGGGTTACACAGGTATTGCCTTTATGGCCGTGACCTTTGCCACCAGTTTATGGTGGCTAGCGATGGCGTTAAAAGGTTATCGTCGCGGCATCAATTTACAGTCTTGGGCTAGGCAAGTATTTGGATTTTCCATTATTACCATTACCGCATTAAGCGTGACCATGGCATTGGACTTTCAAGTAGTAGCCTAAGCGCCTTTACTTACATTGGTGCCATAAGTGACTAAGCTCAGTAAAAGGCTAAGTTCAATAAAAGGCTAAACTCAATCAAGGCTTCAAGCCCGTGGCATTATGCTGCGGGCTTTTTTATTTGATAAATCCGCATTAAAGACTAAGGTTTAAGACTGATTAAAATTACCGCATGCAATTCTATTTTTCGTTTTTAACCGCATCATCAAACATAAAGGGATCTTATGTTTACCGTGTTAACAGGCAACAAACCCGACATCCCGTCGCTTAGCTCAATAAGCCTCATTCCCTTCCTGCTGACCGGCTGTTTACTGTTGGCAAACCCACTGCAAGCTAGCGAGAAACCGACGATCCAAGAAGCAAAAAACAACGTATTTGGTGATTGGGTAATCAACACACCTGAACGTATTACCTTGTTGCAGTTAAATCATAATCGCAGCTACTTACACCTAGAACTTAACTTAAGCGCGCCACAAAATAGCGTTGCAGAATGGGGACGCTTGGATCTGCAATCAACAACTGCTAACTTTATCCCTAGCTACAGCAATAATGCCCAACAAGGATTAGCCGCATATCAATTCGAGTATCCGCAATTAAACATGACGCTGACATCACAGTCGTTACAACTCGCCTTAACCATAGATACCAATGCCGATAGCATTGCGGATGAGCAACATCAGTATGGCTTCACCCCAAACCAATCAGTCTATGGTGTATGGCATCAATTGTCTACCCCAGCGCTGAGTAGCTTGGTACTGCTCGACAATGGCTATTACGCCATGGTGAACATTAACCTACACCAAGACCCACAAGCCAATGAGCACGTCACTCACTTACAATGGGGACGGTTTGAATTACACCAAAATCAGCTAACCTTTGAGCCCGTTTTTAATAGCCATCTCCAACACACATCTAACTTACCCAGTACTAGTCCCAGCATGGTTTATCAGCCTAGCAAACAGCAATTGGCATTATCGTTTAGCGTAGATACTGGTAATTTAACTGACCATTTGTTGCTATTTAAGCGATAAACAAACATTTACAGCTATTTAGTTACAATTTCTGCCACAATCAGCTATTCAAATTCAAGCGATTACACTTCATACTGAGTCATTGCTGGTATCAATTTAGCGTTAAAAGGATATGTCATGGGCCAAGAAACCTCTAAGATTCTCGTTGTCGATGACGACATGAGATTACGTTCGTTATTAGAACGTTACTTAATTGAGCAAGGCTTCCAAGTTCGCAGCGCTGCCAATGCTGAACAAATGGATAGATTACTAGAGCGCGAAAACTTTCATCTACTGGTGCTCGACCTCATGCTACCCGGTGAAGATGGTTTGTCGATTTGTCGCCGTTTACGTCAGCAAGAGAACCCTATCCCGATTGTGATGCTAACCGCTAAAGGCGATGAAGTTGATCGTATTATTGGCCTAGAGCTAGGCGCTGATGACTATTTACCTAAACCGTTTAATCCACGTGAATTATTAGCACGTATTAAAGCGGTTATGCGTCGTCAAATTGTTGAAGTACCTGGCGCACCAGCTCAGCAAGAAGAAATGATTGAGTTTGGCGAGTTTTCGCTAAATTTAGCCACTCGTGAAATGTTTCATGGCGATGAGAGTATTGCCCTGACAAGCGGTGAATTTGCGGTACTTAAAGTGCTGGTAAACCATCCTCGAGAGCCACTATCACGTGACAAATTAATGAACCTTGCCCGTGGCCGTGACTACTCTGCCCTTGAGCGTTCAATCGATGTTCAGGTGTCACGTCTACGCCGTTTAATTGAAAAAGATGCCGCTAACCCACGTTATATTCAAACGGTTTGGGGTTTAGGTTATGTATTTGTACCCGACGGCACCACGCGTAAGTAATCCATGAAACTCAAGTTAAAATGGTGGCAACGCTTCTTGCCCAGAAGCGCTTTTAGTCAAACCGTATTGTTGATTGGCAGCTTACTGTTGATCAATCAATTAGTGTCATATTGGTCTGTCGCCGTTTACTTTATCAAGCCCAGTTACGAGCAAATTAACCAACTGATTGCCCGCCAAATCAATATACTATTTGTTGATGGGGTTGATGTTGGTCGTGAACATCTCACCATGGTGGATGCCTTAAACGCCAAAGTGCGTGACGATGGCATGACCGTTTATAACCAAAAACAAGCGCAAGAAGCCGGACTCGGCCAAGCCACTTATTACAGTTTCTTGTCAGAACAAATGTCGGTTTATCTTGGCGGCGAAGCTGAAGTGCGTTTTTCGCAAGGTGAAAAGCTCGATGTGTGGATTAAACCGCCACAAGCCCCTTCTTTATGGATTAAAGTGCCGCTCACAGGCATTAATGAATCAGACCTGTCTCCACTAACATTATATTTACTGGTGATTGGCGGGCTCAGTGTCGCCGGTGGCTGGCTGTTTGCCCGCAGACAAAATCGTCCGCTTAAACGCTTACAAAAAGCGGCAGTAACCGTGTCTAAAGGCGATTTCCCTCCGACGTTACCATTGATTGGTTCAACCGAAATTGTTGAAGTTACTCATGCCTTTAACCAAATGGCCAATAGCATGAAGCAGCTTGAGCAAGACCGCGCCTTGCTAATGGCAGGGATTTCACATGATCTACGCACGCCATTGACTCGCATACGCTTAGCGTCAGAAATGATGGTAGAAGACGACCAATATTTGAAAGAAGGCATTGTCACTGATATTGAAGACATGGATGCGATTATTAACCAATTTATTGCTTATATTCGTAACGACCAAGAAGGCATACGTGAACCCGACCAAATTAATCGTTTGATCCAAGAAATCAGCCAACAAGAGTCACACCGCGAAGGCACCATTGAGTTATCTCTGGCTGACTGTCCCGAAATAGCCATCAATAGTGTGGCGATAAAACGCGTATTAAGTAACTTAGTCGAAAACGCATTCCGCTATGGTAACGGGTGGATAAAAATCAGCTCATATAATCAAGGTCAATACTTGTGCTTTAGTGTAGAAGACAATGGCCCTGGTATTAATGAAGACCAAGTTGAACAGCTCTTTCAACCCTTTACTCAAGGCGATACCGCACGTGGCAGTGTTGGTTCAGGCCTAGGACTGGCGATTATTAAACGCATTATCGACCGTCATCACGGCAAAGTTAAACTGTCTAATCGCCCTCAAGGTGGCTTAAAAGCGCAAGTGTGGCTGCCGTTAATCGACAAAAACCTCTACAACTAACAACGGCCATATTTCACCACCCACATGACTCAACTCATAGATAAAGTGAAGTCACGAAAGACTGTAACATTAGTGCCATAAAATACACATATTGGCATTTATGTGAACTCATTTACCTATGAAGATATCAACCCTATCCCTTAGTGCATCCGCCTTATTATTAGTGCTTGCGGCATTGCTCGCTGCCACTGTGTTATGGAGTAACCAACAACGACAAACGAGTGAAAAATTAAACCTCGATTTACAACATATTCAACATACCTTTCAATATGATGTTCGCCGGAATATTGATAGCTACTTACAAACAGGGCAAAGCAATTATCTCGAACAAGCCCGTAGTGATATAACCCGCATAACCGTCAATATTACCCAGTTACATTCTGCTCACCCGCAGCTTGATAGTGCTTCACTGACCACCTTAATGACTCAATTAATTGGCGACTTAGACACTAAATACCGTGCAGCAGGAAAACTGGCCGGTAACCCACGCCAACTACTGGCTTTTGCTGAATCAGAAATGCTCGATTACAGCGGTAGTTTACATCGCTATGCCCAATCAGCTCCAAATGACTCAAATACCGCGCAGCAATATCTTACGCTTAGCCTTAAGTTACCCAGCTTAGTTTATCAATTATCACAGCAGACTCAGGCCTTATTGATTGATCAAGATACCGGAGTCAGTAATAGTCTTAATTTTTCAATTAATGCCCTCAACACATGGCATGACGATTTGGAGAAGCTATCTTTGCTGGGTATTTATCGCACCGAAGAAGTGGATGAATTCGCCTTAGGTGATGACGAACCGGAACGTATTGAAACCGGTGAAACCCCACGGGCAGAATTACTCAGTTTGACCCAACGCTATAGCAAAGAAGTGAGTAATACCAAGCAAATGCTCAGCGATAATCAACAGGTACAAGCAGCGCTAATAAACGCCACCAGCCTAGTGGAACAACAACTGGTGACACTAGCCGACACGCAAGCCGTAACCGATGAACAACTTAAAATCCGTTTACAGTGGCTGCTATACACCATGGTGACATTGATAGCATTGTTTTCTATTGGTTATTTAGTATTACAACAACGTCGAGTCGTTAGCCCACTTAAACGTTTAAATCATGCTTTTTCAATGTTAAGCGAATCGAATCAACGTGAACCATTACCCGTGACCAGCCAATGTGAAACAGGCCAAATTGCGGCACACTTTAATCGCCTTTTACAGCGATTTGAACAAGATGACGAACAACAAAAAAGTAATATGGCACAGGTGTCTAACTCATTGAGTGAGCTAGTCGCCAAAATTGGTTTCTTATCAACTAGCACGCAACAAACGCAACATGTGGTACAACAAACGCAATCACAAACCGCTGATTTAATTACTCTTGCAAATGAAGTAAACCGGTCGTCTAGTTTAGTAACTGCCAGTGCAGAACAAACCATGCATGATATGCAAGCAAGCCAAAAAGAAGCCCAAGCGGTGTTAGATGCGACCGATCATACGTTAACCAAGGTCAATCAATGTAACCACTCACTAACCCAACTCAGTACATCAGTTAACGACGCGGCTAAAATTGTAGATGTTATTAGTAATATCGCCGACCAAACCAACTTATTGGCCTTAAATGCCGCCATTGAAGCCGCTCGTGCAGGTGAGCAAGGTCGTGGTTTTGCGGTGGTAGCCGATGAAGTGCGCAGTTTATCGCAACGGACTCAACAATCATTAAAAGACATAATGGCTATTTTCGAGCAACTAACCCGCTCTAACACAGCACTTAGCCACAGCGTAAACGACATCAGCGAAGCATCTGCACAGCAGAAAGGTCGAGCCCAGAGTTTGTTAGATGTTGCGTTGCAAGTACAACAGCAAGCTCAAGAGATGGCGAGCAGTGCGAGCCAAGGGAGTGAACATGCTAAGCAACAGGTGGGGCATCTTGATGAATTTGTCATCGCGATGGATAGCCTAATGCTGCATGCTAAAGATGCGTTTGAACAAAGTGAAACGATTGCGCTTGAGGTCAGTAACAGTGTCGATAATATTGAACAACACTTAGGCATCCGCGGATAATCAATACTGACAAATTTGCGGTATCGCTGTTTTAATCATAAAAATGGGCGCCATATTGGCGCCCATTTTACTGTACTGTTAAGTCTCTATTACTGAGACATAATATAGATTACAGTGCAGCCATTACTGCTTCAGCAGTGCTGACTTCAAATGACTTACCTTCCTCAACATTCAGTAAAGTCACCACGCCATTGTCGATCACCATCGCATAACGCTGTGAACGAACGCCACCAAAACCGGCGGTATCCATTTCTAAGCCTAACCCTTTAGCAAAGCTTGCATCACCGTCGGCTAGCATCATTAATTCAGAAGCATTTTGGGCTTCACCCCATGCTTTCATTACGAATGCATCATTAACTGCAACACAAGCAATAAGGTCAACACCTTTAGCTTTAAACTCGTCTGCAAGTACAACAAAACCTGGCAAATGAGCTTCTGAACAGGTTGGTGTAAATGCACCTGGTACAGCAAACAATACCACTTTTTTACCGGCGAAAAGCTCAGTAACATCGTGATTAACCATGCCGTCTTTTGTCAGTTGGCTTAAGGTAGCTTTTGGTAAAGATTGTCCTGTAGCGATCATAATATTTCCTTGATTATTAGAGGCTATTAACCCTTGTTAAACAGAAAGGTTACCTTGGGGAAAATACCCTACGACAACCCAAATACAAAATAGATAATACTGATTCACACAATATCGAGATCAATAACCCTAGCAGCAACCCAATGGCAATCGCCTCTGGTTTCAATAAAATCACATGGCTATAAGCCTGCCAGACCTCAGCTTGAATGTCTTTTTGTGGGGCTAATGCTATTTGCTGATAAGGACTATAACTGTGTTGATGAAAACGACTCAACGCTTCGGTGAGTGATGTATAACGTTGGTATATTGACTCAATACTTTCACCACCGGCACTAAACACCGGATCGTTATTTTGTTGATAGTGAAGGATAAGTTTACTGATGTCTCCAGCAAAAAAACGGTCTGCATCACGTTGAAATTCTGCCAAACTGAGTTTAGCTTCAAGCTGATGAGCTTCGAGTCGTTGGCCGTATTGTTCGACAAAAGCAGGGACTTGAATACCAATCAAGACACCACAAATAAACAACACTAAGCGAAAGTAATCCATTAAACGTCGTATCATGATGTCATCGAAAAATCAGTTGTAAATGAATCCTCAGAATATCACCAATTACGCAAGTAAGCATCTTGAATAAACAGATGTTAACTTACGTAATTGTGTGGCTTTTTTGAAAGTTTATGTGCCTAGCGACAAGCATCAAGGTGAGAGTGATACCTGCTTAGCATGGCTACTATCTAGGTTTACTCAACCAGTAATACCCCTTTATACATCTGCATTTGGCAATGAAACGGATACTCACCTTTGGCTAATGCTGGCAGCGAAATTACCACAGATTTATCCAGTGGTAGCTCTTCGCTAATGTCTAAGTCTGGAAATAACAAACTGGCCGAACACCCTGCTTTGTCTTGGCGTAAAAAGGTTAATTGCGTCGCGGTATTGGCCGGCAC
Source organism: Shewanella sp. S1-58-MNA-CIBAN-0166 (assembly GCF_040310085.1). Lineage (NCBI taxonomy): Bacteria > Pseudomonadati > Pseudomonadota > Gammaproteobacteria > Alteromonadales > Shewanellaceae > Shewanella > Shewanella sp. S1-58-MNA-CIBAN-0166. The sequence goes on from NZ_JBEOPN010000001.1 coordinate 291,413, forward strand.
AGTTATCCTTGCTGGGGAGTAAACCCCGTCTTTAACCACAATAGCGTTACTTGCTTGATGAGTGGTCGCTTTGGGTTTATACAACCAAAACCACCAAACGATAATGGCAATTAATGCCACACAAAATAAATTAATTAATAGCATCATTCACTCCTAGTGTTGTTGAGGGCTAAAAAAGCGCAAACGATTGGCGTTGCTCACTACTGTTAATGATGAAAATGCCATCGCAGCACCAGCAACCACAGGGTTAAGTAATACGCCAAACACCGGAAATAACACCCCAGCAGCAAGCGGTATACCCGCCATATTGTAAATAAACGCGCCGACTAGGTTTTGTCTAATATTGCCTAAAGTCGCCTTACTCACCGCGATGGCATCTGCCAAACCGTGTAGCGATCCTCGCATTAGCGTTATGTCGGCACTTTCAATCGCGACGTCGGTTCCGGTGCCAATAGCAAAGCCGACATTGGCTAGCGCCAACGCAGGTGCATCATTAATGCCATCACCAGTCATGCCAACCACCTCACCTAATGCTTGTAATTCGGCCACTTTATTGGCTTTATCTTGCGGTAATACGTCGGCAAAAAAGTCATCGACACCCACTTTGGCAGCCACAGCTGCGGCTGTCGCGTGGTTATCTCCGGTAAGCATAATGACCTTAATGCCACTGCTTTTAAGCCTTGCGATGGCGGCAACAGAGTCTGCTTTAATCGGGTCAGCCACGGCAATCACTGCTGCGAGTTCACCGTCGATAGCAAAATACATTGGCGTTTTGGCGTCTGCTGCCAACGCTTGTGCTTGCTGTTGATAATCGCTTAAGACTATGCCTTTTTCGCGCATTAATTTTTCATTACCAAATAATAACTGAGTCGATTGATACTGAGCTTGGACACCAAATCCTGCAATAGCAGTAAAATTTTCAACATTGAATAAGGTTAATCCCTTATCCGCTGCGGCTTGAACAACGGCCTGTGCAAGTGGATGCTCGGAATGTTGCTCAATACTTGCCGCCAGTTGCAATACTTGTTCTTGTTCGCGACCATTGACCACGATGATATCGGTGATTTTTGGCGCGCCTTCGGTAATCGTGCCGGTTTTATCTAAAATCATGGTGGTAATAGTCGATGCCGTTTGCAGAGCTTCACCATTACGAATAAGCACGCCAGATTCAGCGGCTTTACCTACACCCACCATCACCGACATGGGTGTTGCTAACCCTAACGCACACGGACAAGCGATGATTAAAATTGTCATCGCCGACACTATGGCGTATCCCACAGAGGGTTCAGGCCCAAAATTAAGCCATACCATGGCGCTGATAATGGCAATAATCATCATTGCAGGAACAAAATAGCTCGAAATAACATCTGCCATTCGACCAATTGGCGGTTTGGAGTTCTGCGCCCGTTTAACCATAGTAATAATGTGCGCCAAAGCGGTATCTTTACCGACTCGTGTGGCGGTAAAAGTAAGTGATCCCAGTTTGTTTAATGTACCTGCGACCACATCATCATTAACACTTTTTTCAACCGGAATAGGTTCACCCGTCAACATCGATTCATCAATAAAACTACTCCCCTCAACGACCACACCATCTACGGGAATTTTTTCACCTGGTCGAACACTGACTTTATCGTTTAATTGCACCAAGGCAATATCGATATCGACCGCTTTACCATTGCGGATCACTCTAGCCGTTTTAGCTTGTAAACCAATTAAGCGCTTAATCGCTGCCGAGGTTTTACCGCGCGCCTTGACCTCTAACGCGAGTCCAAGATTGATTAAACCAATGATCATCGCGGTTGCTTCAAAATAGACATGGCGCGCCATTTCTGGCAATAAATCTGGTGCAAATACCACCACCATAGAGTAAACCCACGCAGTGCCTGTTCCGAGCGCAATTAAGGTGTCCATATTGGCACTATGATGAGTAAATGATTTCCATGCGCCAGTATAAAAATGCTTGCCGGAGAAGAACATTATCCCTAAGGTCAGTATACCAATTGCTCCCCAAACCAGCTGTTGTATTGGGTTAGTAACGGTCATGTCACCAATAAACAAACCATAAATCATCAGTGGGATACCCACTGCCAATGCGACAATAGTGTGTTTTATTAGGCTTTTATAATATATTGCATCTGCCTGTTCTTTCTCATCAATAGCATCTGCACCACCTTGATCGTTAATCAAAATAGCGTGATAACCGGCTTTTTCAACGGCCTCAAGCAAACTAGCGACTTCAACCTCTCCGGTGACCATCACACTGCGATCAGCAAAGTTCATTTCAGCCTGCTCTACTTGCGCGACTGTTTTAAGGGCTTTCTCAATTTTGCCAACACAGCTGGCACAACCTGCACCCTCTATCAATAATTGTGTTGTTGTTTGGGTATTCATCACAAAGACTCCTTATCACTAACCTGACAAGGGGTTTCATGGTTTGGATCAAATCCCTCAATCAAGTGACAAATCATGGCACCTGTAGGCGCCAATGCTGGCAGATTTTCCCACTCACTTACGGCTTGAGTCAGCTTATTACGTAGCTTTAACGTTTCATTAAACAGTATTTCAGTTTCGGCCAACTTTTGGCTAATAAGCTGCTTCACCATGGTACAAGCACTTTCACCGTGATCGGTTTTGGAAAAAATCACTTTAATTTCATCTACCGAAAAACCTAAGTTTCTGGCACTCATAATAAATCGCATCCGCGACACTTCTTTGTCACGATAGTATTTATAACCATTGCTAGGCGATTTTGTTGGTGCGAGCAGGCCGATTCGGGTGTAAAAACGAATTGTGTCTGTGGTAACACCCAATAACGTTGCGAGTTCACTTACTTGCATAATCACTCCTTGGGGTAACGACTGTATTAAATAATAAGATCTACATAAATAAATCTATTGAGTATATGCAACGACTGTAAACCTATGTCTTACACCTATGTCAAGTGGCCAATAACCCTGAAAATAAAAAACGCCAATATGAACACTCATGTCGGCGTGGATACTTGATATATAAATAATCTAATGGTGAGTGCAAACTGCGTGGGCACTTAAGCTATTGGCACATTCGCTGATAAATTATTGATCCCAATCGGGGCTAAAGTCAGGCGCCGCCACACGATGATTTCGGTCTAACTTATCAATTGCGGCCATGTCTACAGACGGGAGCGATAACGCTAATGAGGCAATATTAGCTTGAACATTTACCAGCTTAGTTGACGATGGAATAGTGACATAACCTTTTTGGCGCATCCACACTAATACCGCTTGGGCGGGTGTCATTTGGTGTTTCTTCGCAATCGCGACAATAGTGTCGTCGGTTAATACCGCACCATAGGCAAATGGCATATAACCCGTCACCATAATATTGTGCTGCTGACAAAATTCGACCAGTCGGTTATTTTGCAAATATGGATGTACTTCAACCTGATTAGTGAATATTGCGTCGGTACCTAAAATCTCAATCGCTTGTGTAACCTGGGCCATAGTGAAATTAGACACGCCAATGTGTTTCGCTAAACCAGCATCTTGCACCTCTTTTAATGCCAGTAAATACTCTCGCATAGGTACTGAATCATCGCGTAACGGCCAATGTATCAGTAACAAATCCACATAGTCGGTTTGCAATAAAGCCAAGCTGTCATGCGCGCTTTGAATCAGTTGGTCGTGGGCAAAGCGATCTGTCCACACCTTAGTGGTGAGGAAAATATCAGCTCTTGCGATACCCGATGCTTTAATTGCATCACCAACTTGTTTCTCATTGGCGTAAATCTGAGCGGTATCAATGTGGCGAGACCCCTGCTGTAGCGCCATTAACACTGAATCAAATGCCAGTTGATCTTTAAGTCTGAAGGTACCTGTGCCTAACAATGGAATAGTGATCATATTGTCTTCCTAAAAACGGTATCTGAACCAACACTGTGCGCCAACTAACAACAGAAATAAACCGTCAACCAAGCAAATCTGTTTTGCTCAAACTGCAAATATCTACACACGGTTAAATTGAGCCCTTAGTTATAAGGTTAATCTTGGTTGAATAAACTCAATAAATGCAGAAATACGTCGCGCAACAATAGACGATTTGTAATACACCGCATTCACTTGTTCACGTTCTATGTGAGTAAACTTCTCCGACTGAAGTATGGGCACTAACCGACCCGCCACGAGATCATCATTAATCATAAAACCTGAAAGACACGCAATGCCATTACCTGCCAGTGCTAGTTGACGCAAAGTTTCTCCATTGCTGGTGCTGATGGTAGGGGTAATAACATCGAAACCTTTTAGCGGCCAGTGATTCAATATTTTAGGTTCGGTAAACCCAAGTAACTCGTGGCAAGTCAAATCAGACACTTTTTGTGGCACACCTCTACGCGCTAAATACTCAGCGGAGGCAACAATATGTAAGGCACTTTTTCCTAATGGTCGAGCATGCAAGGTTGAGTCTGCCAACTTACCAATTCTAATGGCCACATCGGTACGCTTTTCAAGTAAATCGACATAGCCCTCGTTCGAGGTCAATGCTAATTCAATGTCTGGATAAGCGGCGCGAAAATCTTTCATCAAAGGCACTAATTGATGAAACACAAACGGACTTGCCGCGTCCACACGCAAACGTCCTTGTGGTAGTTCACCACGACGTACGAGTTCATCTTCTGCGCGTTGTAATTGTTGTAATCCACCCCGAACAGATTCGACAAATTGGCGGCCTTCATCGGTTAACTCAACACGCCGAGTGGTGCGATTGAGAATGGTGACCCCGAGCTGTTGCTCTATTTTACTTACCGCGCGTGACACTCGTGCAACCTGAATATTGAGTGCATCGGCCGCTGCAGAAAACCCGCCGCAGTCGACCACCATCAGCAATATATCTAAATCATCTGAACGCGTAAGCATGCATACCTCATCTTGTGCTGTGTCGATCTAAAGAGTCGCTCTAACATCATTGTTTATTGCATTTATAGCAAAAGTCATTTGCTAAACATACTGTTTTTAACAACATATATCTAATCAATAATGACGCCCATCAACTGACTGACACATTTATCGCGACGGTAAATCCTAGCGACAACCTAAGAGGAACACATTATGCCGTTAGCTTTACTCGCATTGACGCTTAGCGCCTTTGCTATTGGAACCACCGAATTTGTCATTGTGGGGTTAATCCCCACAATGGCACAAGACCTTAACGTATCATTACCATCGGCTGGCTTATTGGTCAGTCTTTACGCATTAGGTGTCGCCATTGGCGCACCAGTACTCACCGCATTAACCGGTAAATGGAATCGCAAACACGTATTGCTGGCGGTAATGAGTTTATTTGTTGCGGGTAATCTATTGGCTTGGCAAGCGCCCGGTTACGAAACCTTAATCGCTGCACGCATTATCACTGGGTTAGCCCACGGAGTGTTTTTCTCTATTGGCTCAACCATTGCCACTGGGTTAGTACCCAAAGAAAAAGCCGCCAGTGCGATTGCCATTATGTTTACGGGGTTAACCGTCGCCTTAGTGACAGGCGTCCCTTTGGGCACCTATATTGGCCAGACCTTTGGCTGGCAAGCCACTTTTTTAACTGTCGCAATTCTTGGGTTTGTAGCCTTGATTGGCAGTAGCTTGTTGGTTCCCAATAATTTACCTCAGCCACCCGCGGCAAAATTATCATCGCAATTAAAAGTACTCACTCAACCACGGTTATTACTGGTCTATGCCATTACCGCATTAGGTTACGGCGGCACATTCACAGCCTTTACTTTTTTAGCCCCCATTTTAGAGCAAGTGTCTGGTTTTGAATCTCAATCTATTGGCTTAATCATGTTGGTGTACGGGGTATCGGTCGCTATTGGTAATATTTGGGGCGGAAAAATGGCCGATAAAATGGGCCCAATTAAAGCGTTAAGTATTATTTTCAGCGGTCTTGCGACCATATTAGTGATATTTAACTTTACTGCGGTTAACCCTATTGCCGCTGTGATCACCATTTTGGTCTGGGGCGCATTTGCATTTGGTAATGTACCTGGGCTACAAGTTTACGTAGTTTCCCTTGCACAGAAGTACACACCCGACGCCGTTGATGTGGCTTCAGGATTAAATATTGCCGCTTTTAATATCGGTATTGCACTTGGGTCTTGGGGTGGCGGGCTGATTGTGGCTAACGCTGGCCTAATGCATACACCTTGGGTTGGTGCGGTGATTGTGGTTATTGCCCTAGCATTAACACGTTTCAGTGGCTCACTAGACAAGAAAACTAACGCTAGCAAGAATGCTCAAGTGAGTATTCAAGCGAGTAGTTAAAAGAATAGTTAAAAAAATAGTTAAGCAACGACATCAACGCTGATATTCAACATCACGATGGGATCGATAAGCACCAATGTGAGCTCGTATCTGCGATCTCACATTGGTCGCTATCATTGTGCTCACATTCAGATGTTATAAACCCCAATCGGCTTTAGGTAAATGCTCCACAAACCAGTCAAATGCACGGCCTTGATGGTCTTTATGCCAAGCAATGTACAAACTTTGATTCGGTCTTGGAATTGAACACATTTTTTCAATCAACTCACCACTATCAAAGTAGCATTGCACCATGTGTCTGGGTACAAAACCAATACCTAGTCCTTGTAACTGTGCTGCTATCTTGGTTTCCATGGTGTTAACTTTAATCACTTGTTTGCTTTTAAAAAGGCCACTACTGCGAGTAGGTAAAAGTTGTGATGTATCGGCGACCACCACCGAAGCATAGTCAGTTAGTTTGTCGGCTTCTAATACGCCATCAACAAACGCCAATGGATGATGTGGCGCTACCGCAAATACAAATTCAATTTCGCCTATTTTATGGGTTTGAAATACACCTCTTGGTAACTCACCAGACGCACCAATCACAATCTCGGCGCGTCGGCTGTGCAATGCATCCCAACCACCACCGACGGCTTCAACATCGACACTAATGTCGACCGAGTGTTCTAGCTGATTAAATTGTTCAATTAATTGAAACAACGTCCCCTGGGGGATGACCGTGTCGCGTGATAGCCGAATTTCAGTTTCCCAACCAGACTCTAATTGCTGCACAGAATCAACCAACCGATTGGTTGCTAACAAAATCTGCCGCCCTTGCTCTAACACAATTTTACCTGCTGGCGTCAGTTGTGCTTTTTGCTTTGTGCGGTCAAATAACGCCGTGCCCATATCATCTTCAAGTTTTTTGATGGTGTAAGTCAGCGCTGACGGTACTCGATATAACGATGCCGCTGCAGCAGCAAAGCTGCCCTTACGTTCAATCGCATCTAGGGCACGTAATGCGTCAATAGTAATCGGATTTTGCATCAACTCTCCATATTCAAATAATTTGAACCTTTACGTCAGTTTATTCCGATTTTTTATTCAATCAAGTCTCAATATACTTCTTATCAACCAGTGAGACAGGCTCACTAGAAACAATTAATGTTTAAATTTATTGAGGATATATACCATGAAAGCACTCGTTAAACGCATCACAAACTCTACTGCAGGTTTTAGCACTTTGGCATTACGCTTACCTGTTGGGATTATTTTTATGGCTCATGGCGGCCAAAAACTGTTTGGTTGGTTTGGCGGTTATGGCCTTGAAGGTACAGGACAGTGGATGGCATCGATTGGGATTGAGCCCGGCGTGTTAATGGCTTTCTTAGCCGGTAGCGCTGAATTGGTTGGCGGACTGTTCATCTTATTGGGTTTATTGACTCGTCCAGCAGCGGTTGTATTAGCATTCACCATGATTATCGCCATTGCTAGCGTACATATTAGCAACGGTTTATTTATGGCAAACAACGGTTATGAATTTGCGTTAGCACTATTGGCTGCCAGTGTGTCACTTGCACTATCAGGTTCAGGCAAAGTCGCGCTAGATAAAGCCATTGTAAGCAAACTGTCTTAATTTTCCGTACTGATCACTTATTCATTAAACGATAGGAACAACATTATGATTACCTTACGTCATGCAAGCGAGCGCGGAATAGCCAACTTTGGTTGGTTAGACAGCAAACACAGTTTTTCATTTGGCAGCTACTATGATCCACAACACATGGGCTTTTCAGCACTGCGAGTGATCAATGACGACAGTGTCACTCCTGGTGCCGGATTTGCCACTCACGGCCACCGTGACATGGAAATTATCAGCTACGTACTTGAAGGCTCTATCGCCCATAAAGACAGTGAAGGCAATGTTGAAGTGTTGCCTGCAGGTGAGTTCCAATTAATGTCTGCTGGCAGTGGTATTACTCACAGTGAGTACAACGCATCCGCCACAGAGCCACTGAAGTTTTTACAAATTTGGATCCAGCCAAATGCTTTAGGTAATACACCAGGATATCAACAAAAAAACTTTGGTCAAGCAGTAGGACTAACCACGATTGCTACGCCAACGGGTGAAAACGGAACCTTGCAAATCAAGCAAAATGCGACATTGTCACAACTGATTTTGGCGCCTAAATCTGAAATAACCTATCAGATTGCGACTGACCGTAAAGTGTATGTTCATCAAGTCGCTGGCGAGCTCAATATTGAAGATCAACAGCTAAAAATAGGTGATGGCGCTAAACTCACCGACATGACCACGGTGACCTTAGTTAATCCATCGGACACTCAAGCAACTGCACTGATTTTTGATTTACCCTAGATGAGGTTAGTTGATGATTAAGCCTATGATAGTGTTCCTTCACAGGCTTAATAGCTTCAACTTTATACCCATTCCATTATCCATTAGCAGGAGTAACGTTTTTTGCCATGGCTGGTTGCGACCGAGGTAATACGCCTAACTTACTGACAGTCCATAAACACACTGCCGTTACCAGCATCATGCCAACTTGGATCCCGATGACACCATGATAACCGCTTTGCCATAACGCTATTATTTGCTCAGAAAACAACAACCAATCTGCCAAAATTGTAATGGCTAATATACTACTGGTGAGCAAAAGTAGCTGGCTGATATGACGCTTAATATCGGTCACTTTTATACTACACAACATAACGAGCAATAGTGACGTTACAAAACACCCCACTAACCATTCACCTCGTCCAGATAAGGTTGCAGGTAATAGTCGTTCACACAAAAATCCAACTGCTGTCGCCACAATAATGCCACCACAGCCACCAATCGTCATCGCGGTTACGATAGCAATACTGCGCGGTGAAGACTGGCGCTGAGCGCTGCGCTTATTTATCCATAACATATTGCCGGTAACAATCATCGCACTAATAGCCATCGCCAAAATAAAGTACAAAATACGGATGTCTAAGCCGGCAAAGTTACTAAAATGCAATGTCACTAGTACATCTCTACCCTGGCGGAACACATTGTAGTTATCGGCATTAACCTTATCCATCACAGTGCCATCCTGCACCCGATAGGTCACTTCATCTCGTTGAGCAAAATTAACCGTATCGGTACCACGCACTTGTACTAAGGCATTTTCAGCACCGTAATGGTGGAAAATAATATTACGTAACTCAAAATTCGATTGCTGTGTAGTGTGTTCAATTAAAGTAAACGCATTGCTCATATCCAGTGACGTTTCACTTCGCGGTTCGCTGCTACGGTTAAAACCGGCATCGTTAAACAATGCTTGTCGATCGCCCTGATAAATAAACACCACAAAAGCCAGTTGGAACACTATGGCCAAGTTAAGGATCAAGCCGCTTAGGGCATACATCAAGGTAAAGGGAATTGTCATTACTCCGACTACAGTATGAAGATCGAGTAATTTATCCCGGCGCTGTTTATCAACGCGATACAAAAAGAAATATTTCAGTAATTTACGCGCATGGATAAAAATGCCAGACACGAGTGCAAACAGAAAAATCAGCGTAACGACACCAATAAGATAACTGCCGCCGGGTAGATCGAGGTTGTAATGCAGACGGTACATAAATTGCGATAAGTAAAAGTCATCTTTGCCCGCTACGGTTTCGCCGCTTTTAGGATCAACCAATATCGCCATCGACTGGCGGTCCGATTGCGGAGCATCTCCAAACACATCGAAGTAAAAAATATAATAAGGTACTAGCTCAGTCGGCATATTTATTCGAAAACGGCCAGCTTGATCTACTGGGTATTCAGCAAACTTTTGCTGTACCAGTTTCGCTAAAGGAATATCTGCTTGGGTATTATCGACTGGATGATGAGGCGTAATGGCCCACTGGGCGATTTCATCGTGAAACAAGGTCACCGCGCCAGCCCAAAATACCAAAAACAGTAAAGGTGAAATAATTAACCCAAGCCAACTGTGGGCTTCGATGAGATTTTTAATGACTTTGTGCTGTACCGGAGAATCAGATTTCATTGAGTTATTCATGACTTAGGTTTGAAAAAAAATAGTTAGTTTTGCGAATAAAATAACAACGTATTGATAAGACTACTGGCCACAAGCCATTTGGCGCACACGACACTCGCCGCTTTTGCGCTATTGCGGCTATAACAAAATGTCATCACCCCAACCCACACACAAAAACCCAGCATTAGCCCAACAAATAGTTTTACATCTACAGCAGCCGGTAATATTCGAAAAACAATGAGCATTAAACTGATTGCCAGTAATAACCCCCATAAAAATGCAGCAATAGATTTAGGCCACACGGTTATTTAACCCCAACAAGGAGGATACTGACAAACAACGCAAAGCCTAGCGAACTGACCCAGATGCTACGACCTTTATAGTGCGAGGCCACCAGCACCAGTAGTATCCACATGGTCATCATGCAAATCAGCACCACTAAACTGGCGACGAATACACTGTAAGTATGGCTAAACCCCCACACTGCAAATAACACCGCTAAACCGCATAAGCACCAAGCCAGTAATTTGGGAAAAGGTAAACTAACAAGCTGCTGTTTGTCAGATGCCAAATAGGCAAACAAGCAACCAAGCCATAAAGAAGCTACACTGACAAGTTCCATCTATTTCGATCTCCGGCCATTTAACGCAAATGATAATGATTTGCATTAATTATCCAGAATATCTTTGCCAAATACAAGTTGATTGTGCTCAAGCCTTTAGAAATAGCAGTTTGAATGTGCTCTAACAGCGCTGTAACGATATATTGTGGCTTAATCATGGTTATGGAAATTATCATGGTCAACAATCATATCGAGGGAAAACAATCGCCGAGGCAAACAACCACAATATTAAATAGCTGTTTGGCGATGAAATAAGCTGATCACCGATGAGCAAATAGTCGATAAACATCGACATAAGCCTTAATGGCTAATAACCACTTTTTCATTAATGTATCCAACACTTTATGAATCTGGCATTGGCGCTCATTTTAATCATAGATCACTAAGATTAACGCAACATAGTAGCAACCTTGAAAACTCTGGATTAACAGTGGATTAACTAAAGCTATTTATTTAACAATCCTCATGTTACTCGTCTGCACAGTGCTGTATTATTTTATTCTAATACAGTAAAAGATCCGTCAATATCAATGCTGGACAAAGGGCCATCCCTTGCTTAGGATTAATATTTGACCAATCACAATAATAATACAAAGTCGAACAGGGAATGTCAGATGAAATATTCCCTTCTCTATCTCATTTTTTATTTAAAATAAGGCAATGTAATATGCTAAAGCGCATCGTTTACAGCGTATGTGGCGCAGCTATTGTTGGACTAGCTATATTCAGTATATATGCTTGGCACCCTGCAATTGATCCCGTCGAATCAACTCAAACAGATTATTCTCCACACGTTATCGAACAAGGTAAAATGCTTGCTTCTGCAGGCTATTGCAGTACTTGTCATACACCGCCAGGTGGCACTCCTTATGCTGGTAACTATGAAATGCATACTGACTTTGGCACCATTTATTCAAGTAACATCACTCCAGATGTCGAAACCGGTATTGGTAGCTGGTCTCAAGCTGCTTTTGCTCGCGCCATGCGCACGGGTGTGAGCCGCGATGGACATCATTTATTGCCTGCGTTCCCTTATGAACACTTTAATAAAATGACCGACGATGACATTAACGCGATTTATGCTTACATCATGACGTCTGTTCCGGCGGTTAACCAAGCAAAAAAAGACAACGGCATTCCGTTTCCGCTCAATATAAGATGGTTTCAAGCGGGTTGGAAACTGCTGTTTGCTGATACCCAATCTTTTGAGGTCAACAGCCAACAATCTGCCGAATGGAATCGCGGTGCTTACTTAGCGGAAGGTATTGCTCACTGTGGTGCATGTCATACTCCACGTAATGCATTGGGCGGCGAAAAGTACGCACAAATGTACCAAGGTGCCGCCATTGATGGTTGGATAGCACCATCGTTAACCTCTACTAGCACTTCGCCTATCCCATGGCGTGCACAAGACTTTTACGAATACCTTACAACCGGTAACTCGCCTTACCATGGTAGCGCGGTAGGTCCAATGGCGCCGGTTATGCACAAGGGCTTATCAGCTCTTCCAGACAGCGACATAGAAGCCATTAGTGGCTACTTTGCTGAAATTGCCCGTACCAATAACACCGACGATCCAGACTCAAGTAGCACGTTACAAGCAGCAATAGCGGCACAACATCAACAACCGGATCTGCGGATTGATGAAGGTGCACGTTTATATGCGGCAGCTTGCCAAGCATGCCACTACAACAGCGACCAATTAGTTAAAGGCCGCCCATTAATTACTATCGGCTCGGCAACACATCTTAATGATCCAACTAACCTGATTAACGTAATACTGGATGGTGTGCGCAGCGATCAAGGGATTAGCGGCGTTGTAATGCCAGGCTTCCGTGATGCACTTAGCGATGAAGACATTAGCGCAATTGCAGCTTATTTGCGCCAAACAGCTGGGGAAAACACCTGGCCTAAATTACAACAACAAGTGGGCGAGATCCGTAATCAACCCCGATTTGAGCACTAACTTCACTGGAGAAGTGACAATGGCAAAATTTATTTTAAACGGCAAACCGATGACTGCCGATGTAGAGAGTGATACTCCTCTACTGTGGGTTATTCGTGATGAACTGGACATGACTGGCACCAAATTTGGTTGTGGTATTGGTACCTGTGGTGCCTGTACCGTCCATGTTGGCGGCCGAGCTACACGTTCATGTATAACCCCTATATCGTCAGTTGAAGGAGCCGAAATCACTACGATTGAGGGGCTTTCTGAAAAGGGTGATCATCCATTGCAAATTTCTTGGCAAAAACTGCAGGTACCACAGTGTGGTTACTGCCAGTCGGGCCAAATTATGCAAGCTGCAGCACTACTAAAAGACATTCCTGAGCCTTCAGACAAAGACATTGACGCTGTGATGGGCGGAAATTTATGTCGTTGTATGACCTACGTTCGTATTCGCAGCGCCATTCATGAAGCAGCAAACGCAATCAAGGAGAGCAACGATGAGCAGACTGCCTAAACGTGGATCGGTGGGTATAACCCGCCGCGGTTTTTTAATTGCCATGACAGCGGTAGGTGTCAGCTTTGGTTTTCCTCGCCATTTGATGGCGGCAATGGATCCTGCTAGCCCTGACGGTAAAGTACTCCCAAGCGAAGGTGACATTTACGAACCGTCTTTATGGTACTCAATCGATACTGCCGGCAAAATTAAAGTCAACATTATGCGCTCAGAAATGGGCCAACATGTCGGTACCGCTATTGCTCGTATTCTTGCTGATGAACTGGAAGCCTCATGGGATGATATTGAAATTATCCATGTCGACAGTGATCCACGCTGGGGTTACATGGTTACCGGCGGCAGTTGGTCTATATCACAAAGTTGGCCGGTTTACCGTCAAGCCGGTGCTGCGGGTCGTACAGCGTTAATTGAAGCTGCAGCTAAAAAATGGGGTATTGCAGCTAAAGACTGTAAAGCCAGTAACGGTAAAGTTATCTCAAGTAAAGGCGAGCTGTCTTACGGTGAATTAGTCACCATGGGCCTAACGCGTCAGTTTACTGAAGAAGAACTGAAAACCTTGCCGCTGAAGCCTAATGCCGATCTTAAACTGGTTGGCCAACAGGTGACCTCTCTTGATATCGCCAACAAGACCAACGGTAAAACCATATTTGGTATCGATGCGAAAGTTGATGGCATGGTGTACGCCAACCCTATTTTACCCCCTACTCGTTATGGCTCTAAAGTAGTTAAGTTTGATGACTCTGCAGCAAAAGCAGTAAAGGGTTATCAGCAAACTATCGTACTAGAAGATGCCAGTGGCAGTGTACCAGGTTGGTTAATGGTTATCGCCAGCAGCTTTAATGCGGCCCAAAAAGCCTCGAAGCTGGTAAAGGTGACATGGGATGCAGGTAAAACGGCCAACGTGTCTGAAGCAGACATTATTGCTCATGGTAAGCAATTACTTGGCGACCAAACCAAAGGCAGTATTTTAGACACAGGCAATTCTGACACTGGGCCTGTATTTGCGAGCGCGAAAAGTACCATTGCAGAAGAATATATCACCAGCACAGTACTCCATGCGCAAATGGAACCGCTTAATGCCTTGGTATTTAAAAACCAAGACGGTATATGGGAAGTGCATTCAGGTTGTCAGTGGCAATCACTTACTCTACCCGTATTAGCCACGGCATTAGGCGAAGAAGAAGCTAACATTGTTATTCGTAGCTACATGTTAGGCGGTGGCTTTGGCCGCAGACTTAACGGCGATTACACCATTCCTGCGGCGTTGACCTCTAAAGCATTAGGCGGTAAACCGGTTAAAATGGTGATGATACGTCCACAAGACATGTTATTTGATAGCGCGCGTTCGGCATCAGTTCAACAACTCAAAATGGCATTTGATGATAAAAAAGCGGTTACCGCAATGGAACATCACGCCACAGCAGGTTGGCCAACTCAAGTATTAGCGCCAGGCTTTATGCCTAAAGGCACCAATGGCGAACCGTATGATCCGTTCTCGATTGCCGGAGCAGACCATTGGTACACTGTTGGTGCTCAAAAAATACGCGCGGTATCGAATGATCTGGCCATTGCGACCTTCAGACCAGGTTGGTTACGTTCTGTTGGACCAGGTTGGACAAGCTGGGCAGTTGAAAGCTTTATGGATGAAGCTGCCCATCACGCGGGTAAAGATCCATTGCAGTTCCGCCTAGACATGCTCATTGCCGAAGGCCGAAATGCTGGTAGCACACCTGTTGCTGAAGGTGGCGCGGCTCGCCAAGCCGCAGTATTGAAAAAAGCTGCTGAGATGATTGGCTGGGGCACTCCGCAAGCCAAAGACACAGCGCTTGGCATTGCATCAACCTTTGGTCAAGAACGTGACATGCCAACATGGGTATCGTGTGCAGTACAAGTTCATGTCGACAAAAGCAACGGTATTGTCAATGTGCAAAAGCTTTATATTGCCATCGATGCCGGTATTATTGTTGACCCTAATGGTGCTGAAGCTCAGTGCCAGGGCGCGGCATTGTGGGGATTATCGATGGCCTTGTATGAAGGTACTGAACTGCTTAATGGTCAGTATAAAGACTCAAACTTCGATACCTATACCCCGCTGCGCTTAGGCCAAACTCCAGAAGTTAAAATCGAGTTTATCCCGAGCAAAATGCCACCATCTGGATTAGGTGAACCGGCAGTAACCCCTGTTGCTCCAGCGATTGCCAATGCAATCTACAATGCAGTCGGTGTACGTTTACGTAAAATTCCGATGAAGCCTAGCGACGTGAAAAACGCGTTAACTAACGCGTAATTTATCTGCTTTAACAGCCCAGTCTTAGCGATAATGACTGGGCTTTTTTATGCTTGCTGCACCTCATCGTTATCATTCTTTAGACTGAGGGATAAATAATTTTATTTCCCCCGACTCGATTTAAAAAACGTCAATAAAAACAGTGGACAAGCTTTGTCCATCCAGCAGCAGAGTCATAGCACCGGTTAGCTTGTTACCAAAAAGTAACGTTTTTCCTTTATAATTACGCCCAAGTATCGTCACATTGTTGAGTATCCTATGCCGCAAAGTCCACCTGTCAATTTAGAGCCCATCCTCTTGGATGCATTAAAACTCACTCCAAATTGTTTCGGTGTACTCAACCAAGATAAAGAAGTTATCTACTGTAATCAGCACTTCGCCAGCATCTTTGGCACTACCACAGAAGATGCTATTGGCAAAAAATCAGGCGATTTATTACGCCACGCTTGGGAAACTAAGCAAGGCGTTATTATCAATACTGATGATTTTGAACAATGGCTGGAAAATCTGCATAAACTGCATTCAGAAAAGGCTCTAAACCAGTATGAAACAGATCTGTCTGATGGGCGTTGGTTTAAAATGACCAGGATTAACTTAGACAGTGGTTACACCATTATTATGGGCGCAGATATCACCAACCTAAAACAGGCACAAACATCACTAGAACAAGCACATCAACAAATCGAAAGTTTAGTGAATACAGATCAACTAACTGGGGTGCATAATCGTCGCTCATATAACCAATTAGCAAAACAAGAATGTGCCAGAGCGATCAGATTTAACCAACAGTTATCCTTGTTGGTTATCGATATCGATTACTTTAAAGTGATTAATGACAATTTTGGTCATGAGGGCGGAGATAGCATACTTAAACAGTTTGCCCAAATATGCAGTGATTTACTGCGCCAATCAGATTCATTGTCCAGAATCGGTGGTGAGGAGTTTACCATCATCTTACCGATGACCGACGGTGAAGGTGCTATGATCATTGCTGAGCGTATTCGAGAACATATTGCCAAACACTCATTTCATACCACTCAGGCAAATAGCAACATTAACGTTACCGTATCTATTGGCGTAAGTTCATTAACCGCCGGAGACAAGGTAATACAAGACCTTTTTAGCCGAGCAGACATGGCTATGTATTGCGCCAAACGCGGCGGCAGAAACCAAGTACAGCAAGCACAGACTGTATAACTTGGTTTCATCTTGCCGCCATTATTGAGAAAAACGTTTAAACCCTGGCGCTCATAAAATCGAGGTTAATGTCCTTCTGTAAACAAGTAATTTAACCAGCCCTGCATTCTTAATAATACCTTTCTCATTACCGCAACATGGCTAAAATGATCGGTATAAATAGCCACTTGCCCTGCGACACCTGCTGGCAATGATTGTCTTATTGCGTCATCTTCTAGCTCAATCAACACCAATACTCGACCGCGTTGAAACAACTTATTCGATGACTGTAAATTTCCGCTAAATTGAATTTCACCTTCTGCCATCGCAGGGAGTATTTTGGCAACTTTGCCTTTAAACACTTGTCCAGGCATGGCATCAATTATCACTTCGGCTTCATCACCTTCTTTAAGACGTAATAATGAGTTTTGCCAAAAAGCGCCAGCAAAATATCTCGTCTCATCTGGAATAAACGTCAGTGCTGGGCGCAAAGGTAAAGGCACCGCCATAGCGCCTTTTCGTAGCGCTAATTGAGTCACTACACCATCCGCAGGCGCTCTGACGACTGTTTGCTGTAAGTCATATTCAGCCTTAGCGAGTTCAGCTTGTAGGCCTGCCACTTTGGTATTGACGCCATCAATATTCGACTCATATGCCAAACGAGTCCGCAGCCCCTCAGCTAAAGCGGCATCTAGTTGCGCTGATGAAGCTATGTATAATTGGCGACGATTGTCGAGCTCAAGCTCAGTAAACGGTGAATTACGCCCCGCTTTTTTGCGACCGTCTTCATAGCGTCGATAGACTGATTCTGTACGATCTTTATCTGCTGTTGCTTGTTCAACTTTAGCTGCCGCTATTTGAAAAGCGGCTTCAAGTTGTGGTACTTGCAGTTCTGCTTCTTTTAGCGCCGCTTGTTTTTGCTTAACCATTGAAAGGTAAGGTGTAGGGTCAATTTTAAATAACACCTCACCTTCTTTTACTGGTGTATTTGGCTTAACATTGACTTCGATAACCAATCCTTTAACTGCAGGCACAATCGGAATAGTGACAAAATACTCGCGAGCAAACCTCGAATAGGGATGGTTATAATTCATTAAAATTAATAAAGTACCAATTAATACAATTCCGCCAAGAATAGCTGTCGGCACAGTCCATTTAGTTAACGGAATTTTAAATACTTTAAAAACTGCGATACAAAATGCGGTATAAGTCAGTATCAGTAGTAAGTCCATGCTTAGGCCTCTTGTGAGTTTTCATCAGAAACGGGAGGAGTCGTGACAGCAGAACGTTGCTCTAATAGCGACAAACGATCCGTTAACGCTGTGACATGATTCATTAGCTCTTTAACTTCACCCTCGAGTATCAATTCTCGCTTTCTCGAATCACTAAATCCCCAGCCTCTATCTTCTCGATATAACGTGGCCCAAATCCATAAAAATGGCCAAATGGCATGCAATGTAAATAAGCTTACCCAACCAGCAATATGCAATGCATCTTGCTGTGGATGATTACGTTTTTTCGCAATCTCGTAAGGAATATCATGAATCGCAATAATGCCGTAAAAAATAAATATCACGACAAAAAATATAATCCCTAGCGCAAAATAATCTAAAAACATATCTGCTCCCAATTTCAATTTATTATCATCAAAGTGTCTTTACTTAAATAAACAATGAACCTATTTTTAGTATAGAACTGATTACAAAAAATACATTGAAACTGTTGCAACAACGAAGAAACTAAGCAGATTATCTATTTTATAGTCATTGCCTCCATTACTTATTTGCACAAATTAATGCAGTAATCATGGCAACTTTGAGGTTATTTATGCATAAAAAAGCCCACGTTATTGGCTAACGCGGGCTTTAGATAATGTAAGCAACAATGATTACCCCCTAGTCTGTTGCCATTTTTTGCAAAAACTCAAGTCGCTGCATTTCTTGCTCATCGGGTTGCCATGGCTCATCAGATAACGACTCAACCGCAAAATCACCTAACTGGTAGGCAGGTTCCTCACTGTGGCCGTACTGAGTTAACTCACCGGGTACTGCAGGGCGGCGCTCCAATACAAATGTACTCAGAACATAAGGGCCTTTATATTGCGCTAACACCCCTTTATAGGCTTTAAGATCCAGCACCACAGAGCCTTCAGTCAGCTTGTCTGAACCCGTTAGCAAGGCAATCGGCTGCTTATCTGCTGTATATAGATTTGCCCGTAAACGATAATAACCCGCTTGCTCAACATCCAATTTAACTGGTATCAACATATCACTGCCTTCAGCGCGGATATCCTCCACTCCGGTTATGGTTGCCGTAGGATGACTATATTCTATGCCTGTTTTTAACGTTTGTTTTTTGCCCTTAGCGCTAAAGGTAACACTGACCTCCATTGGACCATTCCAATCGTCTTCAGCATTCAGTTGTATCGCCCATTTTCCATCGGCACCTAGCATGGTTCCGCTAATTAATGGCTCCGATCCACTTGTAAGCTCACTGTGTAATGCTGCACTTGCCCCAGCAACAAGCAAGCCATTAACGTCGAGATTAATAACCACTGGTTCAGGAAAACTAAAACGATACTTAGGCAACACTATGCTGGCACTGGCTCCATCTTGGAGCAGCACCGGCTGAGGAATGTAAGCATTGGGGTTAAGTAAGTGCGTATCATCAACCGATAAAGGCATTGAGTAAGATGGCAACTCAAGTTCGCTAGCATAAGCCTCTGCCATAAGCTGAAAACTATCACTGATCGGCTGTGGAAGCTTTTCAACCACGGTCATCGTTTTAGTTTGCATGTGTTTTACTACTTTCAGTTTGGTTGGCGCTGTATCATCTTGCTCGATAACGGCCGCACTCTGAGGTGGCTCAAGTGCCGACTCAGAAGTGTAAACCCAAAACCCTACTGCCGTAGCGAGTAGGGATATTGTTATAATGATTTTTTTATATTTCATATACGCTTAGTTAGCAGCCTGATACACAAGTGCTGACATGCTGGTTTTGTTCGAATGATTAACCACTCTATAACGTGAACTAAATATCCACCAGCCACGTTTTTCATCATAGGTGTTGAATTGTAAGTTATCGCCATTGAGATAATTGGCACGACTATTAGCAGAAGTTACTTCATCTTTAGCGCTATTTAAAATAGTGTCGCCATGGCTATAACCTTCACTCATCAACATTGGATAGTGATAAGGCATAAATCCGCTCGGGCCATTAGTCGAGGTGAGCTTGCCATCAAATGCCACATTGCGCGAACAACTGTTGTAACTGCCAACGGCCGCGGCACCACAACTAGAATGGCTGGCAACAACGCCATCATCTTCGCCGGGTAAAAATGCCCCTGTCACACCGAGAAAGTCAGAGCCTGCCCCAGCAAAACGTAAACGTGGCACTCGGTTTTCGGGAAACGCTGCCAATTGGCGTGCAGTATTTACGCGTAAATCATTCAATACCCCAATATTGGATGACGATGGCAGTTCTCCTAACCATAACGAGACAGCTAGTTTTAATGTTGCATCTATCAAACCTGAACCACTGGCGACATTAACCGCCAAATCAGCCAATTCAACCCCACCACCCGCGCCAGAAAAGTCAAATGTGGCGACAATATTAAGCGGCTTTAAACCTGCGTTTTGCAACCATAGCGCTTGGTTATCAATAATATAGCGCATCACTAAATCGCCAGTAGAATGGGTCACAAATACACAACCGCTGGCACATGTCCCCTCACGCGACAACTGTTGCAATTTAGGCCACACATACTGACTGGTTATTTTATTGGCAATACGCTCTTGCGATGGCCAATCAATGCGTGCATCAGCGCGATCACGCCAATATTGCGCCCAGTACTCTGAACCATTGTCAGTTACCTGTGTACCTGTCGGCTTACTTTGTAAATTATCCGGTTGAAAGCCATGCACTAACACTACTGGGTAGCTACCAACGGCTGCTTGAGCTGCGCCAGTTAATAAGCCTGCCAACAGTAAAAGTATCGATTTTGTCATTGGGTTGTCCTCTTATTTATCTGCTGCAGCGCCAACAACACTGTTAACAGAATTCTATTATTTTGTTACTCATATTGGATTTTTTATTACAACTCCAACATCAACATAGAGCAGAATCAAAACAATGCAACCACAAAAATTCGGCCTATTTATTGTCAAAATAGACCGAGTGTTTGAATTAACAGATAACAATTTAAACCGACTAGCATTCCGGTATTTAACGGTAGGCAATAACAACTTAAATGGGACGTTATAGTATTTGACACAGATGTTTTAAGTAATTACTCAAACTTGTAAAAAAAATTAATCGTGTATTGGCATGGCTATCTTATGAGTGATATCGATGAGTAAAATCGATGAGTAAAATCGATAACTAGAGTGGTGACAGACTGATGTGCATTGATCCTAAATTGAATACATAAGAGCGATACAAACGACCACAACCTCTGCATACGCAGCATGGTTAAATAAATGACTGCTCTATAGTGTGTTCTAGCTATGGTTTATGGTGGCGAAAACAAACAAGCCCCGCCGATGAATATCAACAGGGCTTGGTTACTAATATCTACCTCGATGCTATCGAAATAAGTACTTATCGTTATACTTTTATAGCTATGCTTTTTTAGCTGCTATGGCTGCTTGCACTTGATTGATAGCGGTGCCACCTAATACATCACGTTTCTCTAAACACGCTTCAATAGTAAGGTTTGGATACACATCATCGCTAATCACATTGGCAAATTTTTGTAGCTCAGCCACGCTTAAGTCTTCAATCGGCTTTTGCTCACCAATGGCAAATACCACCACCTCGCCCACTACATGATGTGCTTCACGGAACGGCATGCCTTTAGCCACAAGATAATCAGCAAGTTCAGTTGCGTTAGCATAACCTTGCTGAGCTGCAACCAAGGCTTGTGGACGATTCACTTTTAAGCCCGACAATACTAATGCTGCCATGTCTAAGCAAATAGCCCAGCTGTCGACTACGTCAAACAAGCCTTCTTTGTCTTCTTGCATGTCTTTGTTGTACGCTAATGGCAAGGCTTTCATGGTGGTTAAAATACCCATTAAGCTGCCATAAACACGGCCGGTTTTACCACGAATAAGCTCTAAAGCATCAGGGTTTTTCTTTTGTGGCATTAAAGATGAGCCAGAGGTGACTTCATCGGCTAGTGAGATAAAATTAGCTTCGCCAGAGTTGAAGAAGATTAAATCTTCAGCCATGCGGCTTAAATGCATCATGCTGATTGACGCTGCGCTGCATAATTCAACCACATGGTCGCGATCCGACACACTGTCTAAGCTGTTTAAGGTTGGGCGAGCAAAGTTTAATGCCGCCGCTAACGCGTGGCGATCAATAGGATAAGCAGTACCAGCGAGTGCGCCAGAACCTAATGGACATGAATCGGCACGGTTTAGAGCATCTTGCAGGCGGCTAATGTCACGCTCATACATTTCAACATAAGCTAGCGCCCAGTGACCAAAAGTAACTGGCTGTGCACGTTGTAAATGGGTGTAACCCGGCATAACCGCATCGACTTCACGCTCGGCTAATGCAATTAACTCTGCATGCAATGTACCTAAACGTGCGAGTAATGCTGCACCTTCTTTTTTGCACCACAGCTTTAAATCTGTGGCGACTTGGTCGTTACGCGAACGGCCCGTGTGGAGTTTTTTGCCTAAATCGCCTACTTTGGCAATCAGCTTTTGTTCAACAAAGCTGTGTATATCTTCGGCGCCGTTGCTGATAATCGCTTGCGGATCGTTACCCACTTCCACCAGCAGCTCATTTAACGCTGCTTTTAAATCGATACATTCTTTTGCAGTAATAATACCGACGCTAGCAATGGCATCTGCCCATGCAATAGAGCCGACAACGTCTTGTTCAAATAAGCGGTAATCCACTGGCAGTGAGTCATTAAACAACTTGAAAAGTGCACTGGTTTCGCCCTGAAATCTTCCGCCCCATAACGCCATGTCGGTATCCTCTGTTTTGAAAACTGTTTTAAGAACTGGGTGTTTAATAATATAGCTGTAAGTCTTATTCTCTTTCTTGTAATGACTCTCTGTTTGCCAAAAGTCATTATAAGAAAGGCGCTTTGCAGCGCCTTTATATCGTTGGCGTAAAATCTATTTAGTGTTTAGCGCGCGAATACGGCTCGCTAAAGAATATAAACGGATAAAGCCTTCAGCGTGTTTTTGATCGTATACGTCATCTTCGCCAAACGTTGCGAAAGCTTCTGAATACAAGCTGTTTGGCGAACGTTTTTTAACGGCTGTCGCTTGGCCTTTATACAGCTTAATCACTACATCACCATTAACCGATTCTGCTAATGATTCTGACGCTGCGATAAGTGATTTACATAAAGGGGTAAACCAACGACCGTCGTACACTAGGTGCGACATTTGCCCAGCAATTTGCTCGCGCCACGTACGGCTAGTTTTGTCTAAAACTAATTCTTCAATGGCACGCAGACCAGCAAACATTACGGTGCCGCCTGGTGTTTCATAACAACCACGAGACTTCATGCCCACTAAACGGTTTTCGGTAATATCGATACGACCTACACCGTGTTTGCCAGCAATGTCGTTTAGCTTCATGAGTGCAGCATATGGCGATAATGCTTCGTCATTTACATGAGTCACACGACCATGCTTAACCGCTAACGAGACATATTCAGGCTCATTTGGTGCATCTTCTGGTGCTACTGTTAATGTCCACACGCCTTTTGATGGCTCGTTCCATGGATCTTCTAACTCACCACCTTCGTGCGAAATGTGCCATGCGTTGGCATCACGGCTATAAATTTTGGTCGCTGAAGCACTGGTTTTGATATCACGCTCTGCAAGGTAAGCCAATAAGTCTTCACGGCTACGCATTTCCCACTCACGCCAAGGCGCAATCACTTTTAAGTCTGGTGCTAATGCAGCAAAACAACCTTCAAAACGAACTTGGTCGTTACCTTTACCAGTACAGCCATGACATACCGCATCAGCGCCGACTTTACGGGCGACTTCTACTTGCGCTTTAGCAATAATAGGACGCGCCATTGACGTACCTAACAAGTATGTACCTTCGTAAATAGCACCCGTTGCAATAGTTGGGTAAATATAATCAGCAACAAACTCTTCTTTTAGATCGACGATATGGCACTCAGAAGCACCTGACGCTAAGGCTTTTTCTGTTAAGCCAACGAGCTCTTCTTCACCTTGGCCGACGTCGGCACAAAATGCGATGATTTCACAGTCGTCATAAGTTTCTTTTAACCATGGGATAATAGCCGAGGTGTCTAAACCACCTGAATATGCCAATACCACTTTTTTAACACCGTTTTTTTTCACTGCATTAGACATGTTTATTTCCTAAAATCGATTACGTATATTTTCAATTTAAATAACGCCAGAGGCACTATTGACTTAATCTTTTGAATAACTTAAATAAGGTGAATAACTTAAATAAGGTGACTAACTTAATAAGGTCACTAATACTGCATTTTGCGCATGCATGCGGTTTTCTGCTTGATGTAAAATCAATGAACCTTCGCCATCCATCACTTCATCTGTCACTTCCACACCACGATGTGCTGGCAAGCAATGCATAAAGAATTTAGCACCAGCTTGAGCCATTAGCTCACTATTAACTTGATATGGTGCAAAACGGGCTTTAATGTCAGCAAGCGGTGTTTCATCACCCATAGAAATCCAAGTGTCGGTGTAAATAGCATCATGGCCTTCAATGGCATTAATGTCTGCACTTAGAGTTAACTTGCCACCATTTTGCTTTGCTAACGCCTGAGCTTCTGTCACGATGAGTGCATCAGGGAATGCCCCTTCAGGGCAAATCACTGTCATGGTCATGCCTAAAATCGCTGCACCATAAATCAGTGAGTGGGTGACGTTATTACCATCGCCAACATAAGCCAGTTTTGCTTGGCTGACGTCATCAAATTGCTCTGATAGTGTTAAAAAGTCCGCTAGCGCTTGGCATGGATGGTACAAGTCAGACAAAGCATTAATCACCGGCACGCTGCCATGTTGAGCTAATTGTTCTATGGTGGTGTGCGAGTATGTTCTTGCCACAATAGCATCGGCCCAGCATGAAATGTTTGTCGCAAAATCAGCTACCGTTTCGCGTTGTCCCAACGCACCATTTTGTTGATCTAAGTATAAGCAGTGACCACCTAATTTATTAATGCCAATGTCAAAGCTGACTCGGGTGCGCAGTGATGGCTTTTCAAACAGCATCACAACGCTTTTACCATCTAAGGCGCGACGGTACTCAGCGGGATTATTCTTAATTTTTTTAGCCAGATCAATGATGGCTAAAAGCTGAGATTGAGTTAACTCTTTTATCGACAATAGGTGCTGCATATACTACTACTCCATTAAGGTTGTATTTGAGTCCCGACGGACCCACCTTTGACTAAGGTTTTTAACTGTTCGGCATCGCGCCATGAAGCAACTTGCACGGGTTTACCCATCCATTGAGCAACTTCCAATGCGGCTTCTACTTTGACTTTCATGCCTTTTTCAATCACACCTTGGGCAACAAGATGTTCAATTTCACTTTTGTTTAAGCTATGAATTAATTGACCTTTACCATCTAACACACCCGATACGTCTGACAATAACACCAACGTACCGTTAACTAATTTTGCTAAGGCTGTTGCGGCTTGATCTGCGTTGACGTTTAACATGTCGCCTTGGCTAGAAATGGCAATCGAGCTACAAATTGGCATCCAGCCCTGGCTTAAAATAAAGTTTAAGTAGGTCGCGTCTTTTGGCTCAACTTCGCCCACAAGTCCTAAACGCTCATCTTTGATTTTTGCAGTAACAACATTGCCGTCGCCTAAGCTCATGCCTACGCTAACAATGCCAGCTTTAGCTGCAGCTGCTTGTAAAATTTTGTTTGAGGTACCTGCTAGCGCGCCAACAATAATAGGAATTTGATCTTCTGGCGTAACACGTAAACCGTCTAATTTAACCGTTTCTTTGCCATTAGCGGTTAATTGCTCATCAACCAAACAACCACCGCCATGGACTAATATGACTTGTTGACCCGCAGCAAGCATTTCGGCTGCTGCCGCCATTAAACGCGCCATGCCCATTTCGCATTGAAGCAACGCACCACCGACTTTTAAAACTAATACTGATTTTGTAGCCATTATTTTTATTCCTTCACTAATGCGAGTTAATTACACACCGAAATGGATTTTAATGCACTGTAGACCTTGGCTAGCAGCACCTTTCATTAAATTGTCTATCGCACTGGCGACCACTAAATAACCGCTGTTGGCATCATACTTCCAACCTAAATGACAATTGGGGGTGTTAACCACATCATCAACTTTAGGGAATTGATTGTGCTTTACTGTCACTATTGGCGCATTGTCGTACACGCTATACGCTTTAGAGACATCGGCTTCTGTAGTGCCTGGTTTTAGTTGCACGGTAATGGTTGCCAAAATACCCCGCTTAAAGTTGCCTAAATGCGGCGTAAAAATAACTTCCTGACCTAAATGTGTCGCAATCTCAGGCTGATGTCTGTGACCCAATACACCGTATGGCGTAAGGCTAACTTCGCAGAAACTGGTATGTAACTGTGCTTTACGACCTGCACCTGTTACACCACTCACGGCATTAATGACTGGATACATTTCAGTTAAGAATGGTTTAAGCGGTTTTAGTGCAGTAAGTGATGCCGTAGGATAACAACCTGGTACAGCAATCATTCTTGTTTGTTTAATTTGTTCGCTGTTCCACTCTGCTAAGCCATACACCGCCTGAGCTAATACATCAGGGTGAGTATGTTCAAAACCGTACCATTTTGGATATTGCGCCACATCGGCAAAACGATATGCACCGCTTAAGTCAAATACCGCTAAACCTTGCTGGTAAAACCATGCGGCAAGCTCTAGGCTAACTGAATGCTCAGTCGCTAAAACCACGGCATCTGCTTCGGCAACAATTTTCTTTTTAGCGTCATCTGATAACGGCGAAAGCGTATAAGCCATGTGACTATATGTAGGGTAAAGGTCGGCTAATTTACGGCCTTTATCTAAACTGTTTTCCGACACATACAACCCTTGAACGCTAAAGTTGCTGTCTGCGTTAATTAACGAAGTAATTTGTGCACCTGTATAACCACTGGCGCCAATAATTGCGATGCTTTTCATAAGTTTGTTTTCTTGTTAAATAATGAGAGAAAGTGTCAGCATAGCCTATTTAGACGGGGGCCGCCTAATTTTGAACTATCGTCGCAGGAAGTTCGCGTTGATTATTGATATAGTGGTTTTAGCAGTAAGAAAGCACATGTTTATTTTCATTTCTATCGTTCTATTTATGGTGTCGGTTAATGCTGTTTGCTAGACTATCACACAATATTAATTATGCAATATATGTGAATAAGTATTTTACATATTATTTTTTAGGATAACCCATGAGCACACTACCAGATCTAAAAAGTTGTTTTACACAGCTGATTGCAGCGCCATCAGTCAGTGCGCTCGAAGCAGAACACGATATGAGTAATCATGCAGTTATCAACTTGTTGCAAAATTGGTTCGGTGAGTTGGGTTTTGAATGCGAAACCCCCACGGTAGAAGACTCACGTAATAAACAGAACTTGATTGCCAGAATCGGCAGCGGCAGTGGTGGGCTTTTACTTGCGGGCCATACAGATACTGTGCCCTTTGACGAAGGCCGTTGGAGCCAAAGTCCATTTGAGATGGTTGAAAAAGACAATCGTTGGTACGGCTTAGGCACTTGCGACATGAAAGGCTTTTTTGCATTAGTACTCGAAGCATTAAAAGACATGCCACTTGATCAATTCAAACGTCCGCTGACTATTTTTGCTAGTGCAGATGAAGAAACCACCATGAGCGGCGCTAAAGCATTTGCCGACTCAAAAGTTATCGCACCTGATTATGCGGTTATTGGTGAACCCACCAGCTTAAAACCTGTCTATATGCATAAGGGGCATTTAGCCCAAGGGATCCGCGTGATTGGTCGAAGTGGTCATTCATCTGATCCTGCTCGCGGCCTTAATGCTATTGAAGTTATGCATAAAGTCATTAGCCAGCTAATGAAGCTAAAGCAGCACTTAAGCGAGAACTATCGCGAAGATGCGTTTACTGTACCCTACCCAACCATGAACTTTGGCCATATTCATGGCGGTGATGCCGCAAACCGTATTTGTGGTTGCTGCGATTTGCATTTAGATATTCGTCCTTTACCGGGAATGGAGTTAGCGGATCTGGAATTAATGGTATTGAACTACTTATCTGACATCAGTAAAGAGTATCCTGGCAGCATAAGTGTCAGTACTTTGTACCCAGGCGCTGAATCGTTTGCAGGAAAAGCAGATAATCCATGGACCAAACTCGTTGCAGAATTGTCTGGCAACGAAGCAGAAGTGGTCAACTATTCAACTGAAGCACCTTATATCAACAAACTAGGTTGCCAAACTTTAGTACTTGGGCCGGGCAGTATTAACCAGGCCCACCAACCAGATGAATTTATTGGCTTAGAATACTTAACGCCAACGGTAGAATTGATCAAAAAAATGATTTTTCATGCCTGCATTAAGTAAACATCAATAATCGGTGAAAGTTAAATCAAAATGTAACTTTTTTACGAAATAAAATTACAAAATACAGTGCCTGCGTATTGACCGATTTTGATACGCTGGGTATTGTGATGTAAGAGTTATTGGCAAAATCGTTCTTTTTTTCGGGAGTAAGTATGACAGAGCAAACGGCAGATATGTATGCGTCACTTCGATCAAATGTGGGGCATTTAGGCCAGATATTAGGCGAAACAATGCAAAACCATTTAGGTGATGCATTTTTAGAAAAAGTAGAACAAATTCGAATTTTAGCAAAAAAATCTCGCCAGGGTGACGAAGCCTCTCGCGAGCAAATGTTGGCATTATTAACCGCTTTACCAGACGAAGAACTGGTTCCTTTCGCCAAAGCCTTCAACCAATTTTTAAACTTAGCCAATATCGCAGAACAATTTCACACCATTAGCCGTAATTGCGACGAACTCGTGTGTGTGCCCGATCCAGTAGAGCAACTACTTGGACGCATGCTTGATACTGATTTAGATAAAAAAGATGTAATTAAGAGCTTAAAAAACTTAGACATCGATTTAGTATTAACAGCGCATCCAACCGAGATTTCACGCCGCACGCTAATTCAAAAATATGCGGCTGTAGTTGATTGCTTAACGGAACAAGAAAACAGCCAACTGACGGATCGCGAACGCCAACAAAGCACTCTGCGTCTGCGTCAGCTTATTGCCCAAATTTGGCACACCAACGAAATTCGTAACGAACGCCCAACTCCTGTAGATGAAGCACGTTGGGGTTTAAGCACTATCGAAACGTCTTTGTGGCAAGCTATTCCTGACTTTCTGCGTCAACTCAATGATCAAGTTGAGCAAAAGACCGGCCAGCAATTACCTATTGATGTCTCTCCGGTGAGATTTTCAAGCTGGATGGGCGGAGACCGCGACGGAAATCCGTTTGTAACGTCTCTCGTCACCCAAGAAGTACTCGATCGCAATCGTCATGCCGCAGCAAGATTGTACTTAAAAGATATTGTGAGCTTGCTTGGCGAATTGTCGATGGAACAAGCGAATGCTGAATTGTCAGCGTTAACAGATAACAGTAAAGAACCGTACCGCGATGTGTTACGCAAATTACGCTGCCAATTACGTGACACCATCGATTACCTTAACGCACGTCTTGAAGGTAAAAAACCTGATGTTGATACCAGCGAGCTAATTTGGCATAAATCAGATTTGCTTGAACCGCTTGAACTACTTTATAAGAGTTTGACCGATTGCGGTATGAAGCTGATTGCTAATGGCCTGTTACTCGACATATTACGTCGTTTAGCGTGTTTTGGTATTCACATGTTACGCCTAGATATTCGTCAAGATGCTACCCGCCATAGTGACGTGATTGCTGAACTGACTCGTTATTTGGGCATGGGTGATTACAACCATTGGGACGAAAATGAAAAACAAGCGTTTTTACTGCGCGAGTTAACCAGCAAACGTCCACTGATCCCAACAAATTGGAAACCGACGGATGATGTCGCTGAAGTTGTCAGAACCTGCAACTTAGTCGCCCAGCAGCCTGTTAATGCACTGGGCTCTTATGTGATATCAATGGCCAGCAAGCCATCTGACGTATTAACCGTATTATTACTGCTAAAAGAAGCCGGTTGCACTAATCCAATGCGCGTAGTGCCATTATTCGAAACCCTCGCTGACTTAGAGGGTGCCGCTGACTGTATGACTTCGCTACTGAATATTGATTGGTATCGTGGTTACACCAAAGGCATGCAAGAAGTGATGATTGGTTATTCTGACTCAGCCAAAGATGCTGGCGTAATGGCAGCTGCCTGGGCGCAGTATCGTGCACAAGAGCAGTTAGTTGCTGTGTGTAAAAAAGCTGACGTTAAATTGATGTTGTTCCATGGTCGTGGCGGTTCTATCGGCCGTGGGGGCGGACCAGCTCATAAAGCCATTTTATCGCAACCACCAGGTTCGGTAGATGGTCGCATCCGTGTGACAGAACAAGGCGAAATGATCCGCTTTAAGTTTGGCTTACCAAAATTAGCGGTACAAAGTTTAGCGCTATATACCTCAGCGGTATTAGAAGCGACATTGTTACCACCACCGGAGCCTAAAAAATCGTGGCGTGATTGCATGCAGCGTATTGCTGAAGAATCAGTACTGCATTATCGCGGCATCGTACGTGAAGAACCGGACTTTGTTGAGTATTTTAGATCTGCCACACCAGAAGTTGAGCTCGGTAAGTTGCCACTAGGCAGTCGCCCAGCTAAGCGTAAAGTTGATGGTGGTATTGAAAGCTTACGCGCGATTCCGTGGATTTTTGCTTGGTCACAAAACCGCTTAATGCTACCCGCTTGGCTTGGTGCTGGCGAAGCATTACAAGATGCGGCAGATCGTGGCGAGTTAACATTATTGCGTGAAATGGAAGAGCAATGGCCTTTCTTTGAAACTCGCATTTCAATGCTCGAAATGGTTTACACCAAAGCAGAACCTAACTTAGCCAAGTACTACGAGCTATGTTTAGTGAAGCCAGAGTTACATCATTTAGGCGAGAAGTTACGTCAACGTCTGCAATTGGGTATTGAAGCAGTATTATCATTAACCCAAGCGACAGAGTTAATGGCACATACGCCTTGGAGCCGTGAGTCTGTTAAACTGCGCAACCCTTACATAGATCCACTTAACTTCTTACAAACCGAGCTATTAGCCCGTACACGTAGAGAAGTTGAACCGTCTGCAGATGTTCAGCTAGCACTTATGCTGACCATTGCCGGCGTTGCAGCAGGAATGAGAAACACTGGATGATAACCTTGGTTAAAACCCTTGGACTTGGATTGTTATTGTTACTAACTGGCTGTGCCAGTCAGTACAGTATCACTGAGTCTGAAATTGAGCAGTACCTGAATAAAGACATGCATTTTGAGGTAAAACAGGGCAACAAGTTAATTGGTGTATCACTTAAGCTAAATGATATGCAGGTCGTGTTGGGCGCTAAGCCAAATACTATGGCAGTGACAGCAGCAACAGTGATCACAGTTAACAACCCACTTTTGCCGATCCATGCAAAGCTGAAAACGACTTTTGAGGCAGTGCCTTGGTATGACAGTAATACCAAGAGTGTCTATCTTCGACAGTTAAACTTAGTCAAGGTTGAGTCTGAACCCGCTGATATTGAACGATACATCAGCCAGGCAACACCACAACTAATGGGATTTTTACGTAATTATCTTGAAAACCAGCCAGTGTATACCTTAGACACTCGCGACAGTAATCAAGCGCTAATGGCTAAAATGACCAAAGAAATTGCCGTACAACAAGGCAAACTGGTGGTTAAGTTTTAACGTTATAATCGTAGTAGCAGAAAGCACCTTAGGGTGCTTTTTTATTGCTTCAAACTCATCTACATGCACATCGAAAATAAAGGCTAAACATCTCAAGTATCAGAAAACTGAGCATTTCCTAATCAATCAGAACCACGTACAATAACTTGGCAATATTGGAGTGCATAATAATCATGGGATAAATGATGCCGTTAATGGATGACGTAGCAAAACTAAAAGCACAACTGGCGGAGTTTACTTCACAGCAAGGCGCTCAACAGGCCGATGTAAATAGACAATTGGCTCAGTTCAGTCAACAACTTGATGCTTTGGCCCAACAGGTACAAGCGCAAAATAATAATGAACAACCGATAGCCTTGCCTGCTGAAAACTTACATGCCCCAGTGCATGAGAGTCGAGAAAACGATTCGAGCGGCAGTATCGTAGCCGATAAACCTCAATACTCGTCTTCTGCTTGGGAGCGCCAACCATTAGATATAAGTCATTCAGCGTTAACATCATCTCTATCAGAACAACAAACTTCGGTAGTCACAAAGTCACCCGCTAGACAAAGTGCCCTAAGTGCGATGGTTACTCAATTAGCTGACGCTATCGGTGAGTTCAGTGCGTCAGCATTTGCTCCCATTTCTGGGTTAACCGAACAAGCAAAAGAATTCTATCAGCATTATCAAAGTAAAGGGTTAGGGCCTGTATTTTTGATGACGGTTGCAGGCATTATTACCCTGACATTAGGTTTTGGTTATTTACTGCAGTTTTCAATTAACAACTGGTTTTCAGAACTGGGTAAAGCGTTATTAGGTTTAGGCGTAGCAAATAGTATTATTGTTGGTGGAGTATTTATTCGGCAAAAACGCCCAGGAATGCAAGACTTCGGCTCAGGCCTAGTTGGCCTTGGGCTTATTCTTAATTATTTGTGCCTATATTTCCTTGGACCGTACTTTAATCTTATTCCTGATATTGCCTGCTTTGGCTTGTTATTGCTTAATACGATATTGGGTTATAGCTTATCGTTTAAACTCGACACCAAAGTTGTCGCGATTGTCGCTTTACTTGGCGGATCACTCGCGCCATTGATGCTACTTGATGGTGGACAAACGCCGCTATTGTACCTGCCTTATTTAATGCTTATCGGTATTTGCTCGATGGTACAAAGCCACAAATTAGCTTGGCCAATACTCATCGAAATTACCGCCTTACTCCATATAGCTTGCATACAAATACTCAGCTTATTTATTCAATTGCCGCTGTCTGTCATTGATTGGCAAACCGGCCTAGCAGTATTAATGATCAATGGGCTGTTCTACCTCTACAGTATTGCCAGCTTATTATTTGTCATCAAGTCTGCATTAACACCAAGGCTGCTAGCGGTTCCAATCGCACTTATGGTTTTTACTCTCTACACCCTAACGGAGTGGAGCATTTTTGCTGGTGAGCTATTTGCACTTAATGCATTGCTGTGTGGGTTGTTATATTGGGTAATTAAACGCGATAAAGATATTAGTGCCCTAGCCTTGGCTTTTGCCGGAAGCTTTGCTGGTTTTGCCGCACTGTTTTTACTCAGCGTCGAACTGATGGGTTTAGTGCTGTTATTAGAGGGATTATTGTTACTGTGGATTGGCTGTAAACAGTTGTTTAGCCCTATTAGAGCAGAAGCCTATGTCTTACTCGTACTAGGCATAATCGGCAGCTTTGCTAACGTCTTTGATGTGCTAGCTCTGTCACGCTATGACAATGATGGCCTATTAGGATATCAAGCATTATTAATTATATCGATGACACTAACCTGTGCGATGACTTTTGTAGCGCAAAAGCTTCTGAGCCGCCATCAAGCTGATTTAATGCAATTTGAACACCTAGTAGTACGGTTTATCCGCGAGTTACTTGGAGTGCTCTATACAGTAACCTTGTTACTCATTAGCTTCTTTATCACCGAGCAATATTGGCTTAATACATTACCATTAATCAGCTTTTTACTACTGTACATGAGTGCTAAACACACCCTACGTTTTAGCGAAGTATTAGCCTGGTTATTGCAACTACCGTTATTAGGGTTAGTTATTTTTGGCATGATAGACGCTGATAGTCTTAGCTTTGCCGACCAAGCAATGAACGCTAAATTAGCCCGTTTTGAACTCTTTATCGGATTACTATTGGCGTATTATTGGTACAAAAAATATTATGCCAATGCCAAGTTAATCCACGTTGCTTACTATGTTCAGTTAGCATGTTATCTCGCGCTACCATTACTATTATTGCCCAAAGTCATACGCAGCTATCCTGACTACATTGCTATCTCATTATGGTTAAGCAGTATGATGAGTCTAGGTTTGGCTTACTTTATTAATCACAAGAGTCTTCGCTATGAGTCGCAAATACTCACGGTATTAGCAACCATGGTTACAGCAGCAATGTGCCTAGCAGAATTGTGGCAAGGACTTGCTGCATTGACAATAGGATTGCTATTACTCGGATTAATTAGTGTACGCTATGTACAATTACCAAAAAAGTGGCAGCAAATTACTACGCTACAATGGCACATTGCTCCATATTATATTGCCTTAGTCATAGCCGTACTAAGTCAAACTCTCACTAACCTAATCCATCCATCATGGGCAATAACAGCGTTAATCATCTGTGGATATTTTAGTGTTATTACCGAAAGAAACACACGCATAGGTCAACATTTTAAGCAGGCCTTAGCACCAAGTTATAGCTTGGCGTATTTTGCTATTTTTGCTTGTGCCATTTTACCCATCCTATTTCACAGCGAAACACAACTCACCCTTAATATTGATAATGTTCTGACCAATTTAGCAGAGCTTGGAGTGCTGATTTTATTAGGTCATTATTTGTTAACAGCAAGATTAGGTATTAGAGCACACAGAAAAATTATCTCTTATGTCACGCTTAAGTGGGCTTGGCATGCTTTATTAGTGATAAGTTATTTACTGTGGAGCTATCAATTCGACCTAATTATTGCTGCACCAATGAGTGCAGTGCTGTTAGTTGTGCATGCTAGTGTGGTGATGTTTATAAGCTTACGGCCTCAACAAGCAAGCCTGGTCAGGCTAGCAGCATTACTATTTGCTTTGGCATGTATCAAAGTGATTGTTGTTGATATGGCGTCATTTGAATTAATTCAAAAAATCGTCGCCTTTATTTTGATTGGCGTTATTTTATTAACGGTTGCTTACTTTTATCAAAAAGCGAAAAACAGTCAATTGGCTGATGACCTTACAGCCTAGTCATTAAATCTAGCTTGCTTACACCAATGGTAAGCAAGCGAGAAATACACTTACTTGGCGAATCTAGGTATCGACGGGTAATCAACAATAACGGCTTCTTCAAGTAGTGCACGACGAAGCATATCGTAAGCAATTGCCGTACTCATACTTCTCACAAGCTGACGTGAGCGCTTTGGTAACTTGACCATTTGACTGTATACGCCATGTTTAGTTGCTAATGCTATAGCGACTGTTCCAACGGGCTTATCATCTGAGCCTCCGTCAGGGCCAGCAATACCACTAGTAGCTAAAGCATAATCACTATCAAGAATACCTCGTACGCCTTGCGCCATCGCCTCAACAGTAGCAATAGACACTGCACCATGATCATCTAAGATCTGTGGATTAACGCCCAGCACTTTCACTTTAGATTCATTACTGTAGGTCACTAAACCATGATGCAAGTACGATGAACTCCCTGCAAAGTCGATCAATTGACTGGTGATCATGCCACCTGTGCAAGACTCTGCCACACTAAGACTAAAACCAGATTGGTATAATCGATGATGGATCTCTGCTGCTAATGTTGGCCGATTTTCAGCAACAACCGCACAACCTAATAAAGCTTTAACCTGCTTTGTTACATCAGGTAGCTGACGGATAGCTTTTTCACCACGAGCAAAAATCTTAATTTCAATGTGTGGCATAGATGAGCGATAACCTAACTCAATGCCTTGTGGCAAAGTGATGTCTGACAATGTATCTGCTAATGATGACTCACCGTGACCAATTGTAAGTAATTTTTCTAAAGCCGATTTTTGTTGTACACCAAACTCTTCAGTAATAAACGGAATAAACTGTTCAGTGATCATGTGCTTTAATTCAAACGGCACGCCTGGAGTAAAGAATAACCATGCGTTATTCAGCTTCACTCTAAAGCCACATGCTGTCCCAACAGGATTATCTACCATCACAGCAGAAGCTGGTAACCAAGCCTGCTTTAAATTACTCTTGGCCATTACACGATTATTACGCGTAAACCAATCTTCCAAATGTTCACGCCATTGCACATTTTCGACAAGGTCTTCACCTTTAGCTTTCGCCATGGCTAACGCAGACATATCATCACTAGTAGGCCCCAAACCACCATTAACAATAATGACATCAGCATGCTTACTGCGCTCTTGGAATGCGGCTATGAGGTCATCCATCCGATCGCCAACCGTCACTCGATGTTGCATCTCGATACCTAACTCCATCAAAGTATTCGCAACCCAAGCAGCATTGGTATCGACTATTTGGCCAGAGAGTACCTCTTCACCAGTACAAATCATTTCTAACTTCATCATTATTCCTAATCCCATGCTATTGGCACTTAAGTTAGGGGAGCAATATGTGAATGGCAAGACAATAGATCGCATTTATCCAAAATTAGCCAATAAAAGACTTAATGAATTACAACAACTCAACAGTAATATCTCAAAAATAGCTAAATTGATTATTTTGATATTGATTCAATGTATTAAAGTATTATCAAAAATGAAAGACAATACAAAATAATGTCGGACAAATTACAAGGCCTATTGCCGCTTAATGAAACAGAAATGTCGCGGTTGATTTTCACATACGAAAAAGGCCTTTGCATTGCAGCAAAGGCCTTCATCTTAAGGTGGCAGTGCGGACGCTGCTTATAATAAAGAATGAACTAGTCATCTGGCGTGACTGGTCACTTTCTATTGATTGAGAGTCAACCGTCCAAATAGATTGGATGAATGCAAAGCAATACCGGGAACGTTATTGGACCAACTAAATTAATGCAGCGCTTGTGGCTGTTGATATCTGTTCGGGAAAAATGGGTAAGCTTCAGATACAAAAAAACCTCGTCGTTAGACGAGGCTTCTATGTAATTGGCGGAGCGGACGGGACTCGAACCCGCGACCCCCGGCGTGACAGGCCGGTATTCTAACCAACTGAACTACCGCTCCTTTAGCAAATTGCTTACGCACGATGCTAAATGCTTTTTAAGTCGCTAACGTGTCATGGTTAGGAGACTCGCTTCATAATGAAGCTACTCTTTCGAGTAATTAGGCGCCTGGAAATGACCTACTCTCGCATGGGGAGACCCCAAACTACCATCGGCGATACTGTGTTTCACTTCT